>DASULA010000001.1:0-6335 GCA_036278435.1 Mycobacteriales bacterium
GAACAGTGCCCAACCCTGGTAGACCAGCACGAACCCCGCACCGATACCCAGCACGACCTTCAGCAGCGCACGGGCGCGGATCTGGTCGCCATCCCGGCGCCAGGCGACCACCGCGAGTACAGACAGGACCGCCGCCACGACCAGCAGCGGCAGGGCGTTGAGGACCTTGGTGGCGGTCACCCCGAAGGTGGCCACGGCCGGCACCAGCCAGCCGGCCCGGCCCCGCACCAGGATCCGTGCCAGCACCAGCAGGGCCACACCGCCGGACACCGCGGCGGCCGCGTCATTGGTGACCGTGCTGCTCGCGTACAGCACGCCCGGTACCAACGGGAGCAGTGCCGCGCCGGCCGTCGCGTAGCGCGCGGGCACGCCGAACGCCCGGATGGCCAGGAACAGGGCCATCGCCCCCGCCCACAACCAGCCGATCCCGACCAGCCGGGCGGCGGTGACGAAGTGCCCGCCGGGCACGGCCGCGTCGGCCAGCCGGGCGATCACTCCGGTGATGGCGTAGTAGAGCGGTGGGTGCCCGAAGTTGTAGTTCTCCCCGACGGGCGGATCGGGCGTGCCGCACGGGGGAAGCCGGGTCCGCGTCGGCACGCTCACGCCGTGGCAGGCCTCCTCACGGGAGATCTCCACCGCACCCAGCGAGCCGGCGTGCGGAATGTGCCCGTGCGCGACCTGGTAGGCGTAGTCGGCGTGCGTGCCCTCGTCGAACGGTGACAACGTCGGTGCCCGGGCAACGGCCGTACCGACCAACACTCCGACCAGCAGGGCCAACCACGCCCCCGCCAGCAGGGTCGACCGGTTCCGGTTCGATCGCGCGATCGGCCGGGTGGACTCGGCGTCGATGACCGCCGCGACCTGGTCCAAGTCCACTCCCTGACGGAATGAGGCGCAACGGGCGTGGATTGGCCCGAATGAGATGGTCGTCCCGCGCACACCGTGTCACCACGCGTCACGGTTCCCGCGTCCCGTTTGGGCGGGTATGAATTCCACAAAGGACGACCTGGTCCCATACCCTCTCACAAACTCGACCCGGCCACGGCGTGATCGCGCGCACTTACCGGAATGAGTTCAACCGGCACCGCAACTTGCCGGCACCCAGTCACCGCCCAGCCAGTGGCTCGGCCGGCGCTCTGCCTCGGCGAGGGTGCGGACTCACCACCCAGCTACGCCAGACCGGCGACCGAGGCGAGCATCACCGCACCCCCGGCCAGGATGCCGCCGATAGCCAACCGCAGCCCGCCTCGTTTCCAGATCACCAGTGCCAGGCAGGCGATGGCCCAGGGCTCCATCGAGATTCCGTACCGGGAGTTGACCACCGGGAAGTACATGTGGCTACTCAGGTACACCTGCACCTCGACCACCAACGGATAGGCGACCAGACCGGCCAGGGTCACAGCGCCGACCAGCCAGCCGGTCGACCTACGCGCCCAGGCCACCCAAGCCATCAGGGGTGCCGCGACGATGGCCACGTCCCAGGCTCTGGCCAACAGCGTCATGGCCTCGCCGTTGATGCTGGCGGGCAGGAAGTACCCCGACTCCGGGGACATCCCGGTGAACAGCGTCGAGGTCAGCTCGCGGAACGGCAAGCCGACCACGGGCCGGTCGCTGACGCCGGCGACCGGACTCACCCAGTTCGGGTCGCCACGCCCGGCCTGGTACAGGGCCCAGCCCTTGTACACAACCAGTGACGCCGCGGTCATCCCGATCGCGACCAGCACCATCGAGCGGGCGGTGCCGCGGTCACCGGCCCGCCGGCGGAGCACGGCGAGCACGCAGAACACGATCGCGATCACGAGCATCGGCAGTACGTTGATGACCTTGGTCGCCGCGACCAGGAACGCCGACACGGTCGGGAACAGCCACCCGGTGCGGTTCTGGCCGAGGAACCGGGCCAGCACCAGCAGTCCCACGGCGCCTGCCAGCGGGGCCGCCGCGTCGTTGTTGACCGTGCTGCACGCGCGAAGCACCCCGGGCAGGATCGGCAGCATGGCCGCGCCGAGCATGGCGTGGCGCCTGGGCGCGCCGAACGCCCGCAGCGCCAGGAAGAGCACCAGCATCGCCGCCCACAACCACAGGATGCCGACCAGCCTGGCCAGGACGAAGAAACGCTGACCGGGCACCACCAGGTCGGCCAGCCGGGCCAACCCACCGGTGATCCCGTAGTACAGCGGCGGATGGGCGAAGTTGTAGTCCTCGCCCCTGGAGGGGAACGCCGCCGGTGGCGGGTCGGCCTGGTCGCAGGGTGGCAGGTGCAGGGTGTAACCCGCCACGCCGCGACAGGCGAGCTGTTGCAGGATCGGGCCGGCGACCGGCGTCCCGGCCGCCGGCACCTGGCCGTGCGCCACCCGCCAGGCATAGTCGGCGTGGGTCCATTCGTCGAACGGGGACATCTGCGGGGCCCGGACCACGGCCAGCCCGACCAGCACCGCGGACAGCACGGCCAGGGCGGCACCAACCCACACCATGCGGCGGACCGCCGACACGGCCACCGGCTGGCGCTCGTGGCGAACCGCGACAACGCCGCTCATCCGCACCGTCATCCCCTTCTCGGGCCTCGCGCGCTTCGGTCCGCGAACTGCCGGCCCGCCCGGGCCAGCCGGCCGCGGACCCGGCGGGCGATCTCGGTCAGGCCGCCCCGGCGGTAGTACTCGCCGACCAGCCTGAGATCGCCGCGCAACGATGGCACGTGGGTCACCGGCACGGCCAGTGGCTCGCCAGTCACCGGCGCGGTGCCGGCCAGGTGGTCGGCGGCCCGCCGGGGCTGCTCACAGAACCGCAGCAGCGGTGCGAGTGCCTGCTCCCAGGTGAACCGCGGCCGCACCCGGGCGATGTTCTCGCGGCAGCGGGCCGCCACCGCCCGATCGGCCAGCAACTCACCCAGCGCGGCGGCGAGCGCACCTGGATCGCCCTCCGGGACCGCCCGGCCGAGCCCCTCGCGATCGATCAGGTCACCGAAGCTGTCGCCCCGGGTGGACACGATCGGCAGCCCCGCCCACAGGTAGTCCAGGATGCGGGTCCGGAAGGAGAACGTGGTCTCCAGGTGGTCAAGGTGTGTGCTCACCCCGAGGTCGGCGTCGAGCAGGTAGTTCTGCCGTTCGGCGTAGGGAACCCAGCCCTCGTTGAAGAACACGTGCCGGCCGGTGAGTCCCAGCGCCCCGGAGAGTTCCAACGCGTCCACCGCGGTCCGCATCTGCGGCATCAGCGGGTCGGGGTGGGCCATGCCCAGGAAGTAGAGCCGGACGTCCCCGCGCGACATCCGAAGCGTGTCCATGGCACGGACCAGGGTGAGCGGGTCGAACCAGTTGTAGACCCCGCCGGCCCACAGGATGACCTCGTCGTCCGGGCCGATGCCCGGGGTCACCCCCCGGATCGCCGGGCCAGTCCGCGACGGTGACTCGGCCGGCAGCCCGAACGGGCAGACCGCGATCAGCGAGCGGGCCGAGGAGTCCGCGTCGTAGTTGGTCACGTTGAGCCGGCCGACCGAGGCCAGCCCGCCCAGCCAGAAGTGCCGCTGCTGCTCGCTGGCGCACAGGAAGAAGTCGCCCCGCACCATCTGCTCGTTCAGCACCCGGACCGACGTGTTCGTGTTGGCGACCCGGTTGGCGTCGTCGATGGTGCCGGCCATGGCGAGCTGTTCCAGGTGCATGGGGTCGTACAGGTCCACCACCAACACCCGGTCGGTCTGGCCGAGCCAGGGTGCCTTCTCCATGACGTAACCCTGGAAGACCACCACCTCGGCCCACTCCACCTGGGCCGGCAGCCTGCCGTAGGGGACGTACCGGCAGTCCAGGTCCGCCCGGGTCAGCGTGCACTCCCGGGTGGACACCAGCCGGACGTCGTGCGCGGTGGCCAGTTCCAGCGCGATATGGATCGCCCGGATCGACGGCCCGGCCATCTTCGGCCCCAGCGTGTCGTCGAGGATGACCAGGATCCGGCTCACCGCTCGGTGACCTCGGCAACTCCGGTTGCCCCAGTGGTACCGGCGACCGGGCCGACCGCGGAAGTCCCGGCGGCGAACCCGGTTCCCGGTCGGTGCCCCTCGGGATCACACAGATACGGGTAGATCCCGGCCAGCGCGGCATCCCAATCCGAGTGCCCGGCGGCGATGTCGGCCAGCGCCCGCTCACTCAGCCGGGCCCGCAGGTCGGCGTCGACGCACAGCCGTTCCAGGCAGTCGACCAGCCCGTCCACGGTGCGCTTGGCCAGCAGCGAGTTCTGCCCGTCGCGCAGGATCCAGTGCCCCCACGGGTTGTCGAAGGCGACCACCGGCACACCACACGCCATCAGCTCCAGCGGCAGGTACGACGGGTGCCGGGACACGGTCAGAGCCATGCCCACATCGCAGTGCCGGTACAACTCGCCGGTGGCCTCGTAGGGGAGCAGGCCGAGCCGCTTGATGTCCATCTCGGCGCCGGTACCGGTGGCCCAGGCCCCGGCCGCGACGATCCGCACCCGGTCGCCGAGCCGCCGTTTCACCTCCTCCAGAGCGGGCGCGGCCA
The DNA here is from genome assembly GCA_036278435.1 of Mycobacteriales bacterium. Classification (GTDB taxonomy): domain Bacteria; phylum Actinomycetota; class Actinomycetes; order Mycobacteriales; family DASULA01; genus DASULA01. Next base: position 4,506 of record DASULA010000001.1, read on the forward strand.
TCTCCCAGCAGTTCCGCCAGTGGCCCGGCCGCGCGTACAGGAAGACGGTGACCGGCTGGTCCGGCGTCCGGTGGTGGCGCCATCTCGCATGGAAGACCTGCCGGTCGACCGCCGGGGTGAACGACATGCCCGCCCCCCCGTACTCGCCGGTGTAGGTACGCAGCAGGTTGTCGGTGTTGCACAACCCGTACAGGCCAAGCCGGTAGGTCTCCTCGGCCAGTGCGTAGACGGTGCCGGCCGGGTAGAACCCGGGTTCGAAGTCCTGGACCAGGTAGAACTTCCTTTTGGTGTGCGTGAACCGGGACACCGAGTACGCGGTGGTCCACAGGGTGGCCACCGACACGTCGGCGGGGGGCACCGCGTCCAGGCTGGCCGGGTCGTCCAGGTCGTAGAAGGCGATCTCGGAGTCGGCGAGTGCGGGCATCGCCGCGGCCAGCGCCGAGCGGATGAACATCTCGTTGGGCGCGCAGAACGCCACGAACCGGTTGCGCACCCCGTGGTCGCGGGCCAGCTTGTCGGCGATCCGCAGCGCGGTGTTGATGCCGCCGTAGAACGGGCTGTCGATGCCTGGGATGAACCAGTTCACCGTGCGCACGTCGAACGGTGCCGCGTTGCGGGCGTGCAGGTCCACCGCGGCCCTGGTGTCCGCCGACGCCGCCCGGCACACGTCGGCCAGCCAGCGCGCCTCGACCTCGTCGCTGGTCTGCCGGTAGGCGTCGAACCGGTGGTCCAGCACCACGCCGATCCGCTCAGCGGTGCTGGGCTCGGCCGGCACCCGAAGCACTGGTTCCCGGCTGGACAGCGACAGGTTCGGTGAGAAGTAGCGGTCACCGCCGAACAGCCAGGTGCTGTACCGCCAGAAACTGGCGAAGAAGTCGCCGCGCGGAACCGACGTGCCCCGGGTCGCCGACTCCAGGTGCCGGACCCGGCAGTACGGCGAGCAGACGTTCCGGTTCCCGCGCAGCACGCTGTCCAGGCCGAGCACGACGTCGCTGCCGCACAGCACGAACCGCTCATCGAAACCGCCGATGGCCTCGAACAGCTCGCGACGCACCGCCAGGCAGGCCCCGGTCACCGCCATGGCGTCCCGGTACCACCGGGTGGAGCCGAGCATGCTGTCCGCGCCCGGCCACATGCCGGCGAACACGTGGTCGGCGAAGCCGCCCATGCCCAGGACCACGCCGGCGTGTTGCAGCCGGTCGTCCGGCCCGACCAACTGGAGCCCGGCCACGCCGACCCCGTCTCGGGTGGACCAGCCGACCAGTTCGGTCATCCAGCCCGGGTCACCGATCTCGGTGTCGTCGTTGAGGAACACCAGGACGTCACCGCGCGCCTTGGCCGCGCCGGTGTTGTTGACCGCGGAGTAGTTGAAGTCCCGGTCCCACCAGATCACGTCCAGGTCCAGGCCGTGCCGGTGCTCTGCGTACCAGCGTTCGTTGTCGGCGTTGCGCCCGCCGTTGTCGACGATCATCACGTCGAAGGACGGGTAGTCGGTGCGGGCCAGGCTGGGCAGGTTGGTGGACAGCATCGTCCGGTTGTGCCGGGTCGGAATCACCACGGTCACGTGCGGGTGCTCGACCAGGTCCCACCGCACCCGGACCGTGTCGCCGTCGGCCTCGGCGTGGGCCGGCCAGCCCAGCCGTTCCAGCCGCTCCTGGACTGCCCGGACACCGCCGGCGCCGGGCTGCCCGGCCCGGTCGGTCACCGAGGAGAGCACCCGGCTGACGTGCGCGACCTGATCCTCGGCCAGCTCGGACCGCAGCAGCAGCTCCCAGCAGGCGGCCTGGCCGTACTCCTCGCGCAGCCCGCCGACGGTCAGGTAGCGGTCGC
>DASULA010000002.1:0-3754 GCA_036278435.1 Mycobacteriales bacterium
CCAGGGTGTTTGGTGTTTGAGGCGGTGGTGGTGGCGGCAGAGTGCGCCGAGGTTGCCCGGTGTGGTGGGTCCGGTTGGCCAGGGGATTGTGTGATCCAGATCCGCATGTTGTGCGGGGTGTTGGCAGCCGGGGAACCGGCATCGTGCGTCGCGTGCGCGGATGTGGTCGTCGAGTGCGGTTGGTGGCCGGTAGGTGTTGCGGGTGTGTTCGATCAGTGACCCGTCTACCGGGTCGGTGACCAGTCGTTTCCACACCCCGGTGGGGTCTGAGGCGATGGCCCGTGCGTAGGCCGCGCCGATCGGACCGTACCCGTGGAGTACTGCGGGGTTGTTGTTGGCGCCGGTGAGGGTGGAGGCGGCTACGGTGAGGTGTACCAACGGCCGTACCCCGGGTTCACTGGTTACACCGGGGTCGCGGTGTCCCAGGAGCAGTCCGACGAACGTGTCGGCCCGCCGCGCGTCGGCACCCCGCTGATCCCCAGGGACCCGCCTGGCTCGGGCCAGGGCGTCAACCCGCTGGTAGACCGCGGTGGCCTGCTCAGCCGGAAGAAGCGCGACCAGTTCAGCCATCCCATCGTCTACCGGGGTGAGGACCACCCTGCGATCCACACGCGCCCGTTCGTGTCGGCGCCGCCCACCGTCGGGATCGAGTCGCAACACCGCCCGGCGCACCAGGTTACGTACCTGCGAGGCGTTACACCCCTCGACCCGGTCGACCACGTGGTCGGCGACCTGCGTGGCGGTGGCGTCGTCCAACCGGTAGGTGGCATCGGTGATCACCCTGGCCCGGTACAGGTCCACCGTCCCGGCCGCCAGGGCGTGCAGCACGGTAGGGACTCGGGTGGTCATCTCCACCGCCTGGGCAACCCGGTTCTCCGCCACCCGCCGGGAAAGACCCAACTCCACCGCGACCTCATCGGCCACGAACTCCCCAAACCGACGACCCGGAGTCGGCGGGCGAACCCGGGCGAACTCCGCCAACGCTTTGACCTGCGCGGCCTGCGCGGCGGCAACGACCCGTTCCAACCCCGACACCACCCGCAACAACGAATCCGAGTCCAAACCCGACGGGTCAAACCCGGCAAGTAACCTGGCCACGGTTACCGGGTCGAATCCGGTAACCGGAAACCCGCCATCCGATTCCACACCAACACCAGAATCGGCGTGGCGAGAAATCGAACAGGGCAGGGCATCCATACCACCAATCCTAATCCGAACCCACCACCATTTAATCACCCGCCAGGGTGAATCAAATACACAAGACAGAGAGGCGCGGGAAAAGGCGAAGCATGAATTCTTCAGTGGCCTCGCAATCATGACCACACGTCCCATCGAACCTGTCGTGCGACCATTTCGGCAGCGAACGGGGCTGTGGGACGACATCGAGGCCGCGCACACCCGCTTCGGCCTGACCGTCCCCTCGGACCGGCAGTGGACCTGGTTGGAATCCCCACGAACCCCTACTGACAGACCGCCGCCGATCGTGCCCCGGCGAGGTCATAGCCCGGAAACGACGGCAGCGGCCGGGGTCGGCGGGTCAGGGTTCCCAGAACTCGCGTTGGGGGTCGCGGGTGTCCGCCGGTTCGGTGATCGGGCATGGATCGGTCAGATGGAGGGACTCCGGGGGCGAGCTGTCGTCCCGGTACAGGTCCGCCTCGTGGTCGTCCGGCCATCCCGCCAACGCCGAACGCTCCCGGTCCCTACCGCGCACGCCACAGTCCTTCCACCCGGCACAGGACACGGTAGTCGATCTTGGCGGGCCCGCCAGTGGAGCACTGAATCCATACCGGTCCACTGTGCCGTGCTCCCGGGCACGGTGGTTGGGGGGTGCAGCCGGGCTCCATCCCCCACCCGGCACTACGCGTGCACTACTCCGACCCGTCCGGCCAGGCCGCGCAGCTCGTGGGTGATCGTCTTGCGGTCCCGCCGGAGCATCTCGCGCACGATCTCGTGCACGATGAGGTTGTGCGCCACCTCCTCGGGGGACTCCCCCTCGGCCTGGAGCAGGACGTGCAACGCGGCCACGTCGTCGCGCCGGCCCACGTATCCACGGGCCACGTCCACCAGGTACCGGGCGCGCCGCTCCACCGACTGGAGGTGGGCCGCGTCCAGCCGTTCGGCCGCCCGCACCGCCTCGCTCGCCTTGCCCAGTTCGACCGGAATGCCCACCGCGTAGGCGCCCACGTTGGTCTGGCCGAAGATCGTCCACGGGTGGCAGTACTGCGGGCCGAGCCGCCGGGCGGCCTGGTCGGCGGCGTCCCACATCCGCCACGCGGTGCCCGGGTCACCGCAGCGGGCGGTGGAGATCGACGCGTAGAGCTGAAGCGAACCCCACATCGCCAGGTGGTCCTCGGACCCGTCCGGCAGCAACGGTTCGAGCATGGCGATGCCGTCCAGGGCCACCGCCTGTGCCTCCTCGGCCCGGCCCATCGCGTTGTACAGCGCGACGACGTTCCACGCCGAGGCGGCGATGAGGTACGGATCGTCGGCCTCCTGCGCGGCCGTCATCCCGCGGTCGGCGGCGATCCACGACAACTGGTACTCGCCGACCTTGCGCAGCCACTGCCGGGCCAGGTGGTAGGTCTCCGACAGCGCCCGGGCCGCGGCCCGGCGGTCACTGTCGGCGGCGTACCGGTGCGCCAGGGTGGCGTCGGTGATCAGGCCGGGCAACAGCTCCCCGGTGCGGGAGTAGAACCTGGGTTCCTCGTGCCAGACCCGCCACACCTCGGCGTTGCGGTCGGTGATCGTGCTGGGAGCCGCGGGTTCCTCGGGCTGGTCGCCCACGATGTCGTAGCTCACCAGAGCCCGGCGCACCGCGGCCAGCGCGGGATGACCGGTCTTGGCGTCGTGGGACAGGGAGAGTTGGAACACGCCGGTCAGGTCGGACAGGTCCTTGATCCGCAGTACCTGGGCGATCGCGATCAGATCCGACAACTTCTCCACGTGCCGAACGCCCTGCTCGACCTTCTTCCACCACGACAGCGACTTGCCACATAAGCCGGCGCACGCCTCCTGGGTCAGTCCGCGGTAGACGCGCCAGATGGTGATGCGTTCACCGATGGACATGTTCGGATGCAGGTGCGGCACGATGGCCACCTCCGTCGGGGGCAGGCGACGAGGGGGACGGCGTTGTTCTCGCGGCGGGCGCGACGCCGGGTCGCGGCGGATACGGATGCGGTGCGGGTGCTGCGGGCGTGCTGCGGCCATACGGCGGGGCCGGAAGGGCGGAGGCGACCGCGGTTGGCGACACGGATCCCTCCCGCGTGGTCTGATGGGTCCATGGCACGTGGTGACGACGAGACGATCGAGCGCGTGTTGCGCCTGGGCGTGTGGGCCGTGGTGGGGCTCACACCCAACCAACGACGGCCGGCCCACGGCGTTGCGCGGTTCCTGAAATCACAGCGGAAACGGATCGTACCCATCAATCCGAACGGTGAGCCGGTACACGGCGAACCTGGTTACCGGTCCCTGGCCGACGTCCCGTTTCCGGTGGACGTGGTGGACGTGTTCCGGCGCAGCGAGCAGGCCGGTGCCCACGTGGACGAGGCCATCGCCGCCGGCGCGAAGGCCGTCTGGCTGCAACTCGGCGTGATCGACGAGGCCGCCGCGGACCGGGCCGCCGCGGCCGGCCTGGACGTGGTGATGGACCACTGCCCGGCCATCGAATGGCCCACCCACGGCCCGCGCTGAGCACCTGCCTGAGAGCGCACAGCCGGCCCGGGGCGTCAGCCCCGGGCCGGCATCGAGCGGTGCG
>DASULA010000003.1:0-13007 GCA_036278435.1 Mycobacteriales bacterium
GCGGGGCAGGTCCGCCCCGGCGTACCGGCGCAGGGTGACCAGGAACGGCACCGGGCCGTTCCACGCCGACAACTCGCCGGTGAACCCGCGCCGGGCCGCGGTCACCGCCAGCCAGTGCAGCAGGGTGGTCTTGCCCGAGCCGGCCTCGCCGCGCAGGAACACCCGCTCAGCCCGGCCCAGCGCCGCCTCCACCCGCATACCGCCGCGCGGCACCGGCTCGGTGTCGTCGGGCAGCAAGAACGGCCGGCCGCGCAGCAGCGTCTCTGGCCGGCCACGCCGGTGGCGCGGCTCGGCGTCGTCGGACACGGACAGGCTCAGGTAGGCCACGGTCAGCCGCTGGGCCGGCCGGTAGCGCCGGGTGGACACACCGAACAGTTCCAGCCGGTCCAGCTCCTCGCCGATCACGGCCAGGTAGCGGCGTTCGAACTCGGCGTCTCGGCCGGTGCCGGCCGGCGCGTCCAGGCTGGTTCGGGGCAGCCGCTCCAGCACCTCGGTCAACTGCCCGGCCAGCCCGGACAGCCGGGCCAGTGTCTCGGCCGCGGCACGCGGTTCGAACGCCGGTAACCGGAGTACCAGGCCGACCAGGCAGCCGGCGCAGTCGTCCAGCACCCGGTAGAAGAACGCGGTCGCCGCCTCGCCCAGCCCGGCCACCCGGACCCGGCCGGCGGCGCCGTCCCGCAGCCGGCGGGCCAGCACAGCCGGGTCCACGTCGGCGGCGAATAGCGCGGCGTCGGACAGGTCGGCCCCGGCCAGGGTGTCGGTCACCTCGGCCAGCGCGGCCAGCTTCTCGTTCTCGGGCAGCCGGTCCGGGCCGAACGCCCGGTCCAGCCGGGCTGCCACGTCGTCGGCCACGGTCTCGAACTGGCGGGCGAGCCGCCGCCGGCCGAAGAGGTCCGGAAACCTCGGCTCCAGCAGGTCCACCAGGTCCGCCGAGCGTTCCCGGCGGGCGGCACGGTCACCCTGCCAGGCGGCCACCACCCGGGTCACCACGGCCCGGCCGACCGCGAGCAGGGCACCTTCCAATCCCGACATCGTCCCCCTGTGTCAGACCTGTGCCAGCCCAGCGTCAGATCTCGTCTTGGCGGGCATCGACGCGTGACGCAAACCACGCTCTCGCGGAGCGTAACAGTGCCAACAGGGTCAACCGACGGCCCTGAGGTTCAAACGGCTGGGTGGCTTGGTCCTGGTGGTCTGATGCGTTTTGGGTAAACTCAGGGTCCAGGTCGAGAGGCGCTGCGACGGGCCGAAGCCCGCCACGCTCGACCTGGGACAGTGCATCAAGGGCGCCTCCGATACTCGGAGGTGACCAGATGGACAGACACCAGAACCGTGGCCGGACCGACGTGCGCGAGCAACCCGGGGCGCCCGGAGCGCCGGAGCGGACGGCCGGCGGCGGCGCACCAGCACTGCGGGAACTGCTGGACCGGCGGGTCGCCGTACTCGACGGGGCCTGGGGCACGATGCTCCAGGGTGCCGGGCTCACCCCGGCCGACTACCGAGGCGACCGGTTCGGCGACCACCCGCGGGACGTGACCGGTGACCCGGACCTGCTGAACCTGACCCGCCCGGACGTCGTCTTGGACGTGCACCGGCGGTACCTGGCGGCCGGCGCGGACATCACCACCACGAACACGTTCACCGCGACCAGCATCGGCCAGTCCGACTACCAACTCGCACCGCTGGTGCGGGAGATGAACCTGCGCGGCGCCGAACTGGCCCGCCAGGCCGCGGACGAGGCGGGCGGGCGGTTCGTGGCCGGCTCGGTCGGGCCGCTGAACGTCACCCTCTCACTGTCCCCGCGGGTTGAGGACCCGGCGTTCCGGGCGGTGTCCTTCGACCAGGTCCGGGCCGCCTACGCCGAGCAGGTCCGCGCGCTGGCCGACGGCGGGGTCGACCTGCTGCTGATCGAGACGATCTTCGACACGCTCAACGCCAAGGCCGCCATCGCCGCGGCCCGCGAGGTCGCCGGCCACCTGCCGCTGTGGATCTCGGTGACCATCGTGGACATGAGCGGGCGCACCCTGTCCGGCCAGACCGTGGAGGCGTTCTGGAGGTCGGTCGAACACGCCGACCCGATGATGGTCGGGGTGAACTGCTCGCTGGGCGCGGCCGAGATGCGCCCGCACATCGCTGAGCTGTCCCGGTTCGCCGGCTGCTACACGGCCTGTCATCCCAATGCCGGCCTGCCCAACGCGTTCGGCGGCTACGACCAGACCCCGGCCGAGGCCGCCCGACTGCTCGGCGAGTTCGCCGCCTCCGGAATGGTCAACGTCGTCGGCGGATGCTGTGGGACCACGCCGGAGCACATCGAGCGGATCGCCACGGCGGTGTCCGGACTCCCGCCGCGTCCGGTTCCCGAGCCGCGGGCGGGCACCCGGTTCAGCGGCATGGAGCCGTTCGGGATCGGTGCGGACACCGGATTCGTCATGATCGGGGAGCGCACCAACGTCACCGGCTCGGCCCGCTTCCGGCGCCTGGTCGAGGCCGGTGACCACCAGGCCGCCGTCGCGGTCGCGCTGGATCAGGTGCGCGGCGGGGCCAACCTGCTCGACGTCAACATGGACGCCGACCTGCTCGACAGCGAGCGGGCCATGACCACGTTCCTGAACCTGGTGGCCACCGAACCGGAGGTCGCCCGGATCCCGATCATGATCGACAGTTCCCGGTGGAGCGTGCTGGAGGCCGGGCTCAAGTGCGTGCAGGGCAAGGGCGTGGTCAACTCGATCAGCCTCAAGGAAGGCGAGGGCCCGTTCCTGGACCAGGCCCGGCGGATCCGGGACTACGGGGCCGGCGTGGTCGTGATGGCCTTCGACGAGCAGGGACAGGCCGACACCGTCGAACGCAAGGTGGCCATCTGCGGCCGCGCCTACGACCTGCTCACCGGCCAGGCCGGGTTCGCCGCCCCCGACATCGTGTTCGACCCGAACGTGCTCGCCGTGGGCACCGGCATCGCCGAGCACAACGGTTACGCCAAGGCGTTCATCGACGCGCTGCCACTGATCAAGCGCCGCTGCCCTGGCGCGCACACCAGCGGCGGCATCTCCAACCTGTCGTTCTCCTTCCGCGGCAACAACGTCGTGCGCGAGGCCATGCACTCGGCGTTCCTGTTCCACGCCGTGCGCGCCGGGCTGGACATGGGCATCGTCAACGCCGGGCAGCTCGCGGTCTACCAGGACATCCCGCCGGACCTGCTGGAACTTGTCGAGGACGTGATCTTCGACCGGCGGGCCGACGCCACCGACCGGCTGGTGGCGTTCGCCGAGAACGTGAACGGAACCGGCACCCGCCGCACCGTGGACCTGTCCTGGCGCGAGGCCCCGGTGGACAGGCGGCTGGCGCACGCGCTCGTGCACGGCATCGTCGACTTCGTCGAGGCCGACACCGAGGAGGCCCGGCAGCGGGCCGAGCGGCCACTGGACGTGATCGAGGGGCCGCTGATGGACGGCATGAAGATCGTGGGCGACCTGTTCGGCGCCGGGAAGATGTTCCTGCCGCAGGTGGTCAAGAGCGCCCGGGTGATGAAGCGTTCGGTCGCCTACCTCGAACCCTACATGGAGGCCGAGAAGGAGCAGGCTCGGCTGGCCGGGCGAGTCGAGGCCGTGCGCACCCAGGGCAAGGTGGTGCTCGCGACGGTCAAGGGCGACGTGCACGACATCGGCAAGAACATCGTCGGCGTGGTGCTGGGCTGCAACAACTACCAGGTCCTCGACCTGGGCGTGATGGTCCCGGCCTCGGTCATCCTGGACACCGCATTGGCCGAGGGCGCCGACGCGGTGGGGCTGTCCGGACTGATCACCCCGTCGCTGGACGAGATGGTCACCGTCGCGGCGGAGATGGCCCGCCGCGGGCTGAAGCTGCCGCTGCTGATCGGCGGGGCCACCACGTCCCGCCAGCACACCGCGGTCCGGGTCGCCCCCGCCTACCAGGGCACCACCGTCCACGTACTCGACGCGTCCCGCGTGGTCGGCGTGGTCGCCGACCTGCTCGACCCGGACCGGGCCGAGGCGCTGGCCGCACGGAACCGCGCCGAGCAGGACCTGCTGCGCGAGCAGCACGCCACCAGGCAGCGCAGCCCTCTGCTGACCCTGGCGCGGGCCCGGAAGAACCGCGAGCGGGTGCCGTTCGACGACCTGCCCGTTCCGGCGTTCACCGGCGTGCGAACCCTGCGCCCGGACCTGGCCGAACTGCGCGCCGTGATCGACTGGCAGTTCTTCTTCCTCGCCTGGGAACTGAAGGGTAAGTACCCGGCGATCCTGGACCAGCCGGTGGCCCGCGAGCTCTACGACGAGGCGAACCTGCTGCTCGATCAGATCATCGCCGACGGCCGGTTCCAGGCATGCGGCGCCTACGGCTTCTGGCCGGCGCACTCCGACGGCGACGACATCCTGATCGACGCCGGGTCACCGGGTGCCGGGCAGGGCGACCCGCTCCGGCTGCCGATGCTGCGCCAGCAGACCGCCAAGCCGGAAGGCCGGGCCAACCGGTGCCTCGCGGACTACGTGGCCCCGGCGGGAGACCACCTCGGCGGGTTCGCCGTGGCCGTGCACGGCGCCGACCGGCTTGCCGCCGACTTCGAAGCCGACCGTGACGACTACCGGGCGATCATGGCCAAGGCGCTGGCCGACCGGCTCGCCGAGGCGTTCGCCGAACACATCCACCTGCGGGCGCGGCGCGCCTGGTACGAGCCTGACGCCGATCCCTCGCCGGCGGACCTGCACGCCGAGCGCTTCCGCGGCATCCGCCCAGCGATGGGCTATCCCGCGTGCCCGGATCACAGCCAGAAGCGGGTCCTGTTCGATCTGCTCGACGCCGGGCGGCTCGGCCTGTCCTTGACCGAGTCCTTCGCGATGACACCGGCCGCGAGCGTCAGCGGGCTGTTGTTCGCCCACCCTTCCTCGCGGTACTTCACGGTGGGGCGCATCGGCCGAGACCAGGTCGAGGACTACGCCCCGCGGCGCGGTCTCGACCCGTCCGAGGTCGAGCGCTGGCTGCGCCCGAATTTGGCCTACGACACCCGGTAACCCGCCCGGGGGTGCGAGTGGCCGTGGCCGCCGTGGTGCGGTCGCCGGCGACCAGGCGCGGAATGTAGCCACCGAACCCGGATCGATCGCCCGATCGATATCTCACCGCGGTCGCCGCGCGCGCCGACACCACAGGTGTCCGAGTGGTGTGGGTTCGAACCGGGGGTCGGCGATGGCGCGACGGTGGCGGGTTCGTACGGCGGTGGTCACCGGTGCCGCGGCGGCGCTGGCCTTCGGTGTGGTGGGTGCGGCCGGTCCGGCGCTCGCGGCGTCCCGGTTGAGTTTCACCCTGTCCAACGCGAACGCGGCCGGCGGTGCGGCGTACCGGATGGACTTCGGGCCGGCCGGCCAGGACGTGCCACTGGTCGGGAACTGGGACCGGGCTCCGTCCGGTCGGGACACCATCGGCGCCAGCATCGTGGTCGGCTCCACTCGCCGGTGGGCACTGGCCGCCGGCAACTCCACCCTGGGCACGGCCGCCCGGTACGACTTCCAGTGGGGCAACGCCGGCTGCATCCCGGTCGCCGGCAACTGGCAGGGGCTGGGCGACACCATCGGCCAGGTCTGCGCCGACCGGTCGAACAACACCTGGCGGTGGACTTTGGCTGGGCCGCTGCCGGTCTCCGGGCAACTCGCCACGTTCCGGACGTACTACTTCGGCGGGACGGCCTGTGCGCCGGTGGTCGGCGACTGGAACGGTGACGGGGTCACCACCGTGGGCGTGTCCTGCCCGAGTGGCACCGGCCGGGTCTGGAAGTTGACCGACGGGTCCGGCGACGGCACCAACCCGCCGGTGCTGTCCATCCAGTTCGGCTGGGGCAACGCCACATGCCTGCCGGTCACCGGGGACTGGGACGGGCGGGCGGTCAACGGCGCGAACGGCGTCACGGTCGGGCAGTCCTGCCCGGCGGCCGGCGACATGTGGACCTGGAACCTGTCCAACCACAACAGCGCCGGCGCGACGAACGTCACATTCACCTGGGGTTCGTCCCAGCAGGTACCGATCGCCGGCAACTGGGACGGCATGGGTGCCCCGGCCGGTGCCAACGGCGACACCCCGGGCGTGGTCGCCGGGGTGAGCGCCCCGGCCGTGGCCGCGCCGGCCCCCAACCCGTTCGCCGCCCGCGACGTCACCACCGGCTGGAGCCCGCGCACCAGCTACGTGGTCGACCAGGTGCGGGCCCGGTTCGCGCTGAACTCCTGCGGCGGGCAGGCCACCGGGTCCAACACCGGTCACGTGTCGGGCAGCGACCACTACACCGGCAACGCCGCGGACTGCTTCCCGGACGGCGCCGGGGTGATCACCACCGGATCAGCCCGCAGGCTCGGCGACGACGTGGCCGGCTGGCTGGTCACCTTCGGCCCGATCCTGCGGGTCAAGTACGTCATCTGGCACGGCTTCATCTACGACTTCGGAACCAGCACGCTGAGCTGGCAGCCGTACTGCAACAGCGGGCTCACCCCGGCCCAGTGCGCCCACCCGACCGCCGGCACGGTGGCCACCCTCCAGCACTACGACCACGTGCACATCTCGCTGCTGCACTGACGGTCCGGGTGCCTCGGGCCGCCTCAGCGCCGGGAGACCGCGGCGATCGCCATCCGGTGCAGCAGTTCGGCCATGTCGGCGCGGCTCAGGCCGGCCGCGCTGTGCGGGGTGGAGTTGATCAGGCCGAACAGCGCGTGCGCGGTGGCCCGGGCCTCGGCCTCCCCGGTCGGCGGCGCGACCCGACGGATGACGGCCACCCACTCCTCCACGTACAGCCGCTGGAGCCGGCGCACCCGGCGGTGGTCCGCCTCGGGCAGGTTGCCCAGATCCCGGTCGTGCACCGTGATCAGCGCCGGGTTGGACAGCGCGAACTCCACGTGCCAGCGCACCAGCGCGTCCAGGGCGCGGCCCGGGTCCGGCTCGTCGGCGACCCGCCGGCTGCCCTCGCGCAGCAGTTCCTCGCTGATCCCGACCAGCATCTCGGCCAGCATCGCGTCCTTGCTGGCGAAGTGCCGGTACACCCCCGGCCCGGAGATGCCGGCCGCCGCACCGATGTCGTCCACCCCCACGCCGTGGAACCCGCGTTCGGCGAACAGGTCGGCGGCGGCCCGCAGCAGCGCCTCCCGCCGCGTCTGCGGAGCGGGAGCGGTGCGTCGGGCCATGCTGTCATGGTAGACGGACCAGTTAACCTTTGTTAACGTAGTGCCGATGGTTAACGCACGTTCACTGAGCATCGGCGGGGACGAGGCGATGAGCGAGTTCGGGCCCGGCCACACCGACACCGGCGGCGGGTCCGACCCGGGCGGGCCGGTACTGACCAGCGCGGCCGACCCGACCAGCGAGGCGTTCGTCCGCAACACCAAGGCGCACCGAGCCCTGGTCGCCGAGCTGAGGGACAGGCTCGCCGAGGCCGCCCGCGGTGGCCCAGAACGCGCCCGCATCCGGCACACCGACCGCGGCAAGCTGCTGCCCCGGGACCGGGTGGACACCCTGGTCGACCCGGCCTCGCCGTTCCTGGAACTGTCCCCGCTGGCCGCCGAGGGCATGTACGGCGGGGACGCGCCGGCCGCCGGCGTCATCACCGGCGTGGGTCGGATCGCCGGGCGGGAGTGCGTGATCGTGGCCAACGACGCCACGGTCAAGGGCGGCACCTACTACCCGATGACGGTGAAGAAGCACCTGCGCGCCCAGGAGGTCGCACTGCACAACCGGCTGCCGTGCGTGTACCTGGTGGACTCCGGCGGGGCGTTCCTACCCAGGCAGGACGAGGTATTCCCGGACCGGGAGCACTTCGGCCGGATCTTCTACAACCAGGCCACCATGTCCGCCCGGGGGATCCCGCAGGTCGCCGCGGTACTCGGCTCGTGCACGGCCGGCGGGGCCTACGTGCCGGCGATGAGCGACGAGGCGGTGATCGTCCGCGAGCAGGGCACCATCTTCCTGGGCGGCCCGCCGCTGGTGAAGGCCGCCACCGGCGAGGTGGTCACCGGCGAGGAACTCGGCGGCGGCGACCTGCACTCCCGGACCTCCGGGGTCACCGACCACCTGGCCGACGACGACGCGCACGCACTGCGGATCGTGCGGACCATCGTGGGCACCCTGCCGCCCCGCCCGCCCCGGCCCTGGGACGTGGCGCCCACCTGCGACCCGGTGCTCGACCCGGCCGGGCTGTACGGGGTGGTGCCGGCCGACACCCGCACCCCCTACGACGTGCGCGAGGTGATCGGCCGGATCGTCGACGGCAGCCGGTTCGCCGAGTTCAAGGCGCTCTACGGGCCCACCCTGGTCACCGGCTTCGCCCGGCTGCACGGCCACCCGGTCGGCATCGTGGCCAACAACGGCGTGCTGTTCAGCGAGTCGGCGCGCAAGGGCGCGCACTTCATCCAACTGTGCGACCAGCGCCGCATCCCGCTGGTGTTCCTGCAGAACATCAGCGGGTTCATGGTCGGCCGGGACTACGAGGCCGGCGGCATCGCCAAGCACGGCGCCAAGATGGTCACTGCGGTTGCCTGCGCCCGGGTGCCCAAGCTGACCGTGGTGATCGGCGGGTCGTTCGGCGCGGGCAACTACAGCATGTGCGGCCGGGCGTACTCGCCGCGGTTCCTGTGGATGTGGCCGAACGCCCGGATCGGCGTGATGGGCGGCGAGCAGGCCGCCTCGGTGCTGGCCACGGTCCGCCGCGACCAGTTCGCCGCCCGCGGCGAGGACTGGCCGGCGGACGCCGAGGAGGAATTCACCCGGCCGATCCGGGAGCAGTACGAGCGGCAGGGCAACCCGTACTACGCCACCGCCCGGTTGTGGGACGACGGGGTGATCGACCCGGCGCAGACCCGCACCGTGCTCGGCCTGGCCCTGTCGGCGTGCGCCAACGCGCCGCTGGAGCCGGTGTCCTACGGAGTGTTCCGGATGTGAGGCAAGCGTGTTCGACAGCGTACTGATCGCCAACCGGGGTGAGATCGCGGTGCGGATCACCCGCACCCTGCGCCGGCTGGGCATCCGGTCGATCGCGGTGTACACCGACGCCGACGCGACCGCCCGGCACATGGCCGAAGCCGACGTGGCGGTGCGCCTGGACGGGGACGGCGGCTACCTCGACATCGGGGCAATCCTGGACGCGGCGGCCCGGACCGGCGCGGCGGCGGTACATCCCGGCTACGGGTTCCTGGCGGAGAACGCCCGGTTCGCGCAGGCCTGCGAGCGTGCCGGCCTGGTGTTCGTCGGCCCGCCGGCCGCGGCCATCGAGGCGATGGGCGACAAGATCCGGGCCAAGCAGATTGTGGCCAAGGCCGGCGTGCCGGTGGTGCCGGGCAGCCAGGAGCCGGGCATGTCCGATCAGGACATTGCCGAGGCGGCGGTGGAGACCGGGTTCCCGGTGTTGCTCAAACCCTCGGCCGGCGGCGGCGGCAAGGGCATGCGGCTGGTCGCCTCGGCCGACGGACTGGCCGAGCAGATCGCCGCGGCCCGTCGCGAGGCCCGGGCCGCGTTCGGCGACGACACGCTGCTGGTGGAGCGGTACGTGACCTCGCCCCGGCACATCGAGGTACAGGTGTTCGCCGACCGGCACGGCACCGTGCTGTATCTGGGTGAGCGCGAGTGCAGCCTGCAACGCCGGCACCAGAAGATCGTGGAGGAGGCGCCGTCCCCGCTGCTGGACGAGCCCACCCGGGCCCGGATGGGGGCCGCCGCGGTGGAGGCCGCCCGCTCGGTTGGCTACGTCGGCGCGGGCACCGTGGAGTTCATCGTCCCGGGCGGGCCAGAGGCCGACGCCGAGTTCTTCTTCATGGAGATGAACACCCGGCTCCAGGTGGAGCACCCGGTGACCGAACTGGTCACCGGCCTGGACCTGGTGGAGCTGCAACTGCGGGTAGCCGCCGGCGAACCGCTGCCGTTCGGGCAGCCGGAGGTGCGAGTGACCGGGCACGCGGTGGAGGCCCGCGTCTACGCCGAGGACCCGGCCCGCGGCTTCCTACCCACCGGCGGGCGGGTGCTGGCACTGTCCGAACCCGACGGTGCGCACCTGCGGGTGGACTCGGCGCTGGCGGCCGGGGTGGAGGTGGGCAGCCGGTACGACCCGATGCTGGCCAAGGTGGTCGCCTGGGGCGCTGACCGGGCCGAGGCGCTGCACCGGCTGGACGGCGCGCTGGGCCGCACCGTGCTGCTCGGGGTGACCACGAACATCGCGTTCCTGCGGGCCCTGCTGGCCGATCCGGACGTGGCCGCCGGCCGGCTGGACACCGGCCTGGTCGAACGCCGGGTGGCCGAACTGGCCGGCGGGGCCGTGCCCGACGACGTGCTGGCCGCGGCCGGACTGGCCCGGCTGCTGGCCACGCGGCCGGCCGGGCCGGTGGTCGACCCGTTCGACTCCGGCGGCGGCTGGCGGCTGGGCGAACCAGCCTGGACCCGGTTCCGGTTGCACGCCGGCCCGGCCGGGACACCGGCGGTGGAGGTGCGGGTGCGCGGGCTGCCGTCGCACGCCGAGGTCGTCCTCGTTACGGCCGGCACCGCTGACACGGCTGACACGGCTGAGGCGGCTGAGGCGGCTGAGGCGGCCGGCACTGCCGGCGCGGCGGGTCCGGCCGGCCCGGTGGCGGCGTCGGCGCGCCTGGACGGGGAGTGGTTGACCGTTACCTACGGTGGCATCACCCGCCGGTACGCGTGCGCGGTGGACGGCCGCGCCGCCGGCGGCACGGTCACCTGGCTGGCCCGCGACGGCCGCACCTTCGCGCTGACCGAGGAGCCGCCGACCCGGGCGGCCGGCCGCGACCGGGACACCCCGGCCGGCCCGGTCCGCGCTCCCATGCCCGGCACGGTGACCCTGGTCAGGGTCGCCGACGGGGACCGGGTGGCCGCCGGCCAGCCGTTGCTCGTGGTGGAGGCGATGAAGATGGAACACGTGGTCACCGCGCCGAGAGACGGCGTGGTCACCGAGCTGTCGGTCCATCGTGGAACCCAGGTCGGGCTGGACGAACCGCTCGCCACGGTCAGGCCCGACGCGCCGGCCACCGACGGGGAGGGGCAGCCATGACCGCCACCGTGCCGGCACCCATGCCGGTGCCACTGTCCGCGGCGCCGTCCGGCCTGCCCGACCGGGTCACGGTCTGGGAGGTCGGCCCGCGGGACGGGTTGCAGAACGAGTCGGCGGTGCTGCCGGTCGACATCAGGGCTCGGTTCGTCGCGGAACTGGCCGGGGCCGGCCTGCGGATCATCGAGACGACCAGCTTCGTGCACCCCCGCTGGGTGCCGCAGCTCGCCGACGCCGAGGCGCTGATGGACTCGATGACCCGCCTGGACGGCGTGCGCTACCCGGTGCTGGTCCCCAACGAGCGCGGCCTGGACCGAGCGCTGGAACGCGGCGTGCGAGACGTCGCGGTGTTCGGCAGCGCCACCGAGTCGTTCGCCCGGGCCAACCTCAACCGCACCGTGGCCGAGTCGATCGAGATGTTCGCGCCGGTGGTGGCCCGGGCGAGGACGGCCGGGGTGACCGTGCGGGGGTACCTGTCGATGTGCTTCGGCGACCCCTGGGAGGGACCGGTGCCGATCGAGCAGGTGGTGGACGTGGGGCGGCGGCTGCTGGACCTGGGCTGCGCCCAGCTTAGCCTCGGCGACACCATCGGCGTGGGTACCCCCGGGCACGTGGTCGCGCTGCTCGACGCCTTCGGCGCGGCCGGGGTGGGGGTGGACCGGCTGGCCGTGCACTTCCACGACACCTACGGCCAGGCGCTGGCCAACACGCTGGCCGCCCTGGGGCGCGGCGTGACCACGGTCGACTCCTCAGCCGGCGGGCTGGGCGGCTGCCCGTACGCGAAGAGCGCGACCGGGAACCTGGCCACCGAGGACCTGATCTGGATGCTCGACGGCCTGGGCGTGCACACCGGTGTGGACCTGCCCGCGCTGGTCGCCACCAGCGTCTGGATGGCAGAACGGCTCGGCCGCCCCAGCCCGTCCCGGGTGGTGCGGGCACTGGCCGGAGCGATCGCCGAAACCAGCGAGGAGTGACCATGCTCGACTACCGGCTTGACACCGAGCACGAGGCGCTGCGCGCCACCGTGGAGCGGTTCGCCCGCGAGGTGGTGGCACCGGCGATCGGGGACTACTACGAGCGGGACGAGTTCCCCTACGACATCGTCCGCCAGATGGGCCAGATGGGGCTGTTCGGGTTGCCCTTCCCGGAGGAGTACGGCGGCATGGGCGGGGACTACTTCGCGCTGTGCGTGGCCCTGGAGGAACTGGCCCGGGTGGACTCCTCGGTCGCCATCACCCTGGAGGCCGGCGTCAGCCTGGGCGCCATGCCGATCTACCGGTTCGGCACCGAGGAGCAGAAGCGCGCCCTGCTGCCCAGGCTGACCACCGGCGAGGCGCTCGGCGCGTTCGGGCTCACCGAACCCGGCGGCGGGTCCGACGCCGGAGCCACCCGAACCACCGCCCGCATCGAGGACGGCCAGTGGGTCATCAACGGCACCAAGGCGTTCATCACCAACTCCGGCACCGACATCACCGACCTGGTCACCGTCACCGCGGTCACCGGCGGGTCGGCCGGCGAACGCCGGGAGATCTCCTCCATCGTGGTGCCGGCCGGCACGCCAGGGTTCACCGTGTCGAAGAAGTACTCCAAGGTGGGCTGGAACGCCTCGGACACCAGGGAACTGTCCTTTGCCGACTGCCGTGTCCCCGAGGAGAACCTGCTCGGCGAGCGCGGTCGCGGGTACGCACAGTTCCTGTCCATCCTGGACGAGGGCCGGATCGCCATCGCCGCGCTCGCCGTCGGCCTGGCGCAGGGTTGCGTGGACGAGTCGGTGCGCTACGCCAGGCAGCGGGAGGCGTTCGGCCGGCCGATCGGTGCGAACCAGTCCATCGCGTTCAAGATCGCCGACATGGAGGTCCGGGCACACACCGCGCGGCTGGCCTACTACCGGGCGGCCGAGCGGATGCTGCGCGGCGAGCCGTTCAAGCGCGAGGCCGCGATCGCCAAGCTGTACAGCTCCGAGGCGGCGGTCACCAAT
>DASULA010000004.1:0-3862 GCA_036278435.1 Mycobacteriales bacterium
GCTGGAGCAGGGCCGGATCGACGCCGCCTGGCTGGTCGAGCCGTTCCTGTCCGCGGCGATGGCCAGTGGTGCCCGGCCGGTCCTGTGGAACTACGCCGAGGCCGATCCGAGGCTGATCATCGCCGGCTACTTCACCAGCAACAAGCTGCGCCAGCAGAACCCGGGCCTGGTCAAGCGGTTCCTCAGCGCGACCCAGAAGTCGATGGTCTACGCACAGTCCCACCCCAACGAGGTCAGGCAGATCCTCACCACCTACGCCAAGCTGACCGCCGATCAGACCAAGGCGGTCGTGCTGCCCCGGTACAGCCCGACGATGGACCAGACCGTGCTCGGGCACATCGCCAACCTGGTGAAGAAGTACGGGCTGACCAAGACGACCCCTGACGTGACCGCCCTGACCGGTCAGTGAGCCGACCGAAGGTACTCCGGACCGGGTGGCGCGTGCGCTCGCACGCGCCACTGGGTCTGCTCGGGGTGCTGTTGGCGCTGGCCGCGATGGAGGGGGTGTCCCGGGCGGACATCCTGCCGCACCGGTGGTTCCCGTCGGCGACCCAGACGATCCGCGCGCTGGTCACCGAGGCCGGCACAGCCGAGCTGTGGAACGCCATCGCCGACACCGTCGAAGGCGCGGCCCTGGGGTTGGGCATCGCCGCGCTGATCGGGATCCCGCTGGGCATCCTGATCGGGCTGTCCGACCCGCTGTACCGGCTGACCCGGGCCCTGGTGGAGTTCCTGCGGCCGGTGCCCTCGGTGGCGCTGATCCCGCTGGCCGTGCTGCTGTACGGCACCGAGCTGCGGTCCAAGCTGCTGCTGGTCGTCTACGCGGCCACCTGGCCGCTGCTGGTCAACGTGGTCTACGGGGTGCGTGACACCGATCCGGTGGCGATCGACACCGCCCGGGCCTACCGGCTGGGCCGGCTGGCCCGGATCCGGCACGT
Source organism: Mycobacteriales bacterium (assembly GCA_036278435.1). Taxonomy (GTDB): domain Bacteria; phylum Actinomycetota; class Actinomycetes; order Mycobacteriales; family DASULA01; genus DASULA01. The sequence continues at coordinate 939 of DASULA010000004.1, forward strand.
GACCGTGCCCAGCACGCTGCCCTACCTGATGACCGGGGTGCGGCTCTCGGCGTCGGTGTCGCTCATCCTGGCGGTCACCGCCGAGCTGGTGATCGGCGCCCCGGGGCTCGGCCAGATCATCGTGCAGGCACAGGCCGCCAACGCGGTGCCGCTCACCTACGCGCTGATCGTGGTCAGCGGGCTGCTCGGCCTGGCGTTGAACGTGCTCACCCGGGGCGTGGAGCGCTACGCGCTGCGCTGGCACACCTCGCAGCGCGCCGGGAGCCGGCCGTGACCGCGCCCAGCCGATCCCGCGGCCGCGGCTGGTCCCGCCGGCTGGTGGCGCTGGGCGTCGAGGCCGTGCTGCCGGTGGTTCTGGTGGTGGTGTGGTACCTGACCTCGGCGGGCAGCACGAACTTCTACTTCCCGCCGCTGTCGCGGATCCTGCGCGCGTTCGCCGACTCGTGGTTCGGGTCCCGGTTCACCGCCGACGTGCTGCCCAGCCTGGGCCGGGCCGGTGCCGGTTTCGGGCTGGCCGTGGTCTGTGGGGTCGCTGTCGGGCTGCTGCTGGGCTCCTCCCGGGTGGCCCGCTCGCTGTTCGAGCCGCTGGTGGAGTTCGCCCGGGCGGTGCCGCCGCCGGTGCTGGTGCCGGTGGCCGTGCTGGCGTTCGGGCTGGGCAACAGCATGCGGATCAGCGTGATCGTGGCCGGCTCGGTGTGGCCGGTGCTGCTGAACACGGTGGAGGGGGTGCGCGGGCTGGACGAGGTGCTGCGCGACACCGCCAGCGCGTACCGGATCACCGGCTGGCGGCGGATCTGGCGGGTGATCCTGCCGGCGGCCAGCCCGCCGATCATGGCCGGGGTGCGCACCTGCCTGGCGCTGTCGCTGATCCTGATGGTGATCAGCGAGATGGTCGGCGGCGGCAACGGCATCGGCTTTTTCGTGCAACAGTCACAGCGCAGTTTCGCGCTACCGGAGATGTGGGCGGGCATCCTGCTGCTGGGCTTGGTCGGCTACCTGGCGCACCTGGTGTTCAGCGCGGTGGAACGCCGGCTGCTGTCCTGGCACAGTGGGTCCAGGCAGTCCTCCCGGGGGGAGTCGTGATGCTGTCGATCGACCGGGTGGGGATGCGCTGGCCGGGACCGGACGGCGGCACCGAAGCGATCCGGGAGATCAGCTTCGACGTGGGCGAGGGCGACTTCGTCTGCCTGGTCGGACCATCCGGCTGCGGCAAGACCACCCTGCTCAAGTGCCTGTCCGGGCTGCTCACCGCCACCTCGGGGCGGGTGGCGCTGCACGACCGGCCGATCGACGGGCCGCCGGAGCGGATGGCCGTGGTGTTCCAGGAGTACGGGCGGTCGCTGTTCCCGTGGATGACCGTGCACGGCAACGTGGCCCTGCCGCTGCGCCAGCAGAAGATGCCCAAAGCCGAGCGGGAACGCGCGGTGGCCGCGGCGCTGGCCGCGGTGGACCTGCCCGGGGTGGCCCGACAGTACCCGTGGCAGCTCTCCGGCGGGATGCAGCAGCGGGTGGCGATCGCCCGCGCGCTGGCCTACCAGCCGGAGATCATGCTGATGGACGAGCCGTTCGCGTCGGTGGACGCGCAGACCCGGGCCGACCTGGAGGATCTGATCCGGTCGGTGTGGCGGGAGTACGGCATGTCGGTGGTGCTGGTCACCCACGACATCGACGAGGCGGTGTACCTGGGCGAGCGGGTGGTGGTGCTCTCGGACAAGCCGACCGTCGTGCGCGAGGAACTGGCCGTGGACCTGCCGGCCGAGCGGGACCAGGTGGCCACCAAGGCGCTGCCGGCCTTCGCCGAGATCCGCTCCCACGTCTACAACCTCATCCGCCGCAGCCCGACCACCGGACCCACCAACCGCCTCGCCACCCCGTCCACCGCCGACACCCCCGGCTGATCCAGCACCGGCCTTGGTCCAGGGCGAACGGTATACTTTACCTATGGCACCGAAAGTAAAGCATCGTCGGGGCGTGACCCGGGTCTCCAGCAAGCACCAGGTCACCCTGCCGGTCAAAGCACTCCGCGAGGCGGGGGTCCACCCCGGTGACGAACTCAGGGTGACTGTTGACGGGCGCGGCCGGCTGACCCTCACCGCCGTCGAAGATCCGCTGGAGGCGCTCATCGGCTCCGCGCCGGGCCTGTCAGCCAGGACAGATCTTGAGGCGCTGAGGAACGAATGGGAACAGTAGTCCTCGACAGCAGCGTCGTCCTCGCGCTGCTCGACCCCGACGACGTGTTGCACGCCTCGTCCGCGGGAGCCGTACGCCAGTGGAGGGATTCCAGCGACGGCTTTCTCCTGCCCGCCGTGGTGCTGGCCGAGGTGCTTGTCGGAGCCGCCCGCGGTGGCGCCGCCGAACTGGCCACCCGCAGGGACCTCATCGTCGACGCCTTCGGCGCACCGTATCCAGTCGACGAGGAGGTGGCCGTCGCCGCCGCCCGGCGCCGGGCAGGACACCGTTCCCTTCGGCTGCCCGATGCGCTGGTCATCGCCACCGCCGACGTCGCCGGCGCCACTGCCATCCTCACCGGCGACAAGCGGTGGCACCGTATCGACGCCCGGATCCAGATCATCACCTGAAGGCACGTCCTTCATCACCTTAGGTCACGAGCCGCGGCCGGCACCGGCTGCGGTGGCGGGGCCTGTACGGTGAGTGTGGAAGCCCCGGACCGACCGCTGGCCATGGCCATGTCACCGGGGCTATGACCTTTCTCCGGCCACGTTCGGCTCATGGATGAACGAGCCGGTCTCACGCGGTTGGAGGCCCGGCGCCCCGAGGGGGATGGCATCGGCAGCCGGGAGGTCTGCCGTGCCCGTCCTCGGGGCGCCGGACGGCGGGGTGGGTGGCGGCCCTGGGGTCCCTTTGACCTGCTTCATATCTGAAGCGGGTCAGGATCTGCTCACAACGTGGAGCAGGACCAGCAC
>DASULA010000005.1:0-3137 GCA_036278435.1 Mycobacteriales bacterium
GCCGAACTGGTGGCCGGCCAGCCGGTGACCGATCTGGACGTGTCCGGCACCCGGGTTCGCGGGGTGCTGCTGCCCGCCGGCCGGATCGACGCCGACCTGGTGGTGCTGTGCGCCGGCTGGCAGACCACCGGACTGGCCGGCCGGGCCGGCGCCCGGGTGCCGCTGGTGTCGCCGCGGCAGGCCGGGTCCCGGGCGGTGTGCCTGTTGGCCGAGACCGAGCCACCGGATCGGCCCGGGGGAGTGTGCCGGGTGGTACACGCGCCCGGCATCGTGGCCCGGCCGGCCCTCGGCGGGCGGATGCTGATCGAACCGGACCACATCCCGGCCGGCCTGGTCTTCGGTGAACCTCCGCCGGCCGGCCCGGCCGAGGCGCTGCTGGCCGTGGCCCGTGGGCTGTTGCCCGGTCTGGCTGGCCGTGGCCTGGCCGGCGTCCGGCTGTGCGTGCGCCCGATGCCGGCGGACCGCTACCCGGTGGTCGGCTGGTGTCCGGGCCTGAACGGTTGCTACTTGGCGGCCACCCACAGCGGCATCACGCTGGCGCCGTACCTGTCCATCCTGGTGGCCGCCGAACTGCTGGAAGCCGGCACGGCCGACGACCTCGCCCCCTACCGCCCGGACCGCTTCGCGACCGCGGCCTGAGCCGGGCTGTTCTCCGACCCGGTGATGGGGTCGCGGTGATGGGGTTGCGGTGTGTGGCGCGGGAAGGAGGAGCACCCACGCCACACACCGCACGGCCCGGGCCCAGCGGGCCCCCGATGCCGCCGGTTCCCGCCCGGTGGCCGGCACCGGCGGCCGGACGGGAACGCGGCGGGCCAACCGACCCGGCCACCTGGTGGCCGTCGGGTGTCCGGCGCCAGAGCCGGCACCAACACCGTGCGGACCACGATCATGTCGAGCAACACCCGGCCCGTCCAGCACCCCCGATTCCACCGTTCGGACCCACTTGTCCAGCGTGGCGGAGGCGGCCGGTCGGGGCAGTGGTGCCGGTATCCGTATCCGCCCTGCGGCTGTCCCCACCCCCGGTCGGGGAGCGACCGCCACCGAATTCGGGCACGCACCGTGGCCGGCGCACCGACGCTAGGCGGAGCGCTGGTAGGAGCCGAAGGCGCGGGTGGACAGCCAGCCGCAGACCAGTGCGAACACGACCAGGTACCCCAGGTGGGACACGACCGAACCCCAGTCCGGGCCGGCCGACAGCGCCTCCCGGGCGGCGACCACGGCCCAGTTCACCGGGTTGACCCGGGCCACGTCGGACACCCAGTGCGCGGCCAGGCTCTGACTCATCAGCCCTGAGGACAGGAACGTCAGCGGCAGGGCCACGAACTGCACGGCCGCGATCACGCTCTCCTCCTTGCGCAGCAGCAGGGCCAGCGCGTTGGACAGCGCGGCGAACCCGACCGCCAGCAGGATCGCCCCGACCACCAGCACCGGCAGCCCGATCGAGGCGTGGCTGAACCGCGCGCCGCTGGCCAGTCCGATCGCGACGATGATCAGGGTCTGCACCACGATGGTGACCGCCTGGTAGCCGAGCAGCCCGGCCATCAGCGCGCCCCGGCGCAGCGGGGTGACCAGGAACCGGTCCATCACGCCCTGGTCGATGTCGGTCACGATGCTCATCCCGCTCCAGCCGCCGCCGAAGATCGCGCTGAGCACCACGATGCCGGGGGTGAGGAAGGTGAGGTAGTTCCCGGCGCCGAAGCCGGGGATCTCCACCACCCGGCGGAACAGAGCCCCGAACAGCAGCAGCCAGATGACCGGCTGCACCAGCGAGATGCCGATCAGCCAGGGTTGCCGGGCCAGCCCGCGTAGGTGCCGCTGGGTCATCCGAGCCGACTGCGCGAGCGCCGTCATCGTGACACCTCCTGGTAGGTCCGGGCTTCGGCGGTCCCGCTGCCGGCCGTTCGGTCGGCGCCCCGGTCGGCGGCTCGGTCGGCGTCGGCGAATGCCCGGCCGGCGTGCCGCAGGTACACCTCGTCCAGGGACGGGCGGGACACGGTGACCGAGGCCACGGCCACGCCCGCGGACTCCAGCGCGGCGAGCACGGCCGGCACGGCGGCCCCGCCGTTGTCGGCCCGGGCCCGCAGCACGCGCCCGTCCACGACCACGTCGCGTATCCCGGCCACGTCCAGCCGGTCCGGTGGCCGGCCGTCGGCCAGTTCGACCTGGATGGTGTCGCCGTGCAGATCGCCCTTGAGTTGCTCGGGGGTGCCCTCGGCCACCACCCGGCCGGCGTCCACGATGGCCAGCCGGCTGGCCAGTTTGTCGGCCTCCTCCAGGTAGTGGGTGGTGAGCAGGATCGACATGCCCTCGTCCCGGGACAGCCGGGCGATCTCCTGCCACAGCCGGGTGCGCGCCTCGGGGTCCAGCCCGGTGGTCGGTTCGTCCAGGAACAGCACCCGGGGCCGGTGCACCAGGCCCAGCGCGATCTCCAGCTTGCGCCGCATGCCGCCGGAGTAGGTGCCGGTGAGGCGGTCGCCCGCCTCGGCCAGGTCGAACCGGTCCAGCAGTTCGTCCACCCGGCGGCGCAGGTCGCGGCCGGACATGCCGTAGATCCGCCCCTGCAACAGCAGGTCCTCCCGGCCGGTGGACTGGGCGATGGTCCCGGACCGCTGGGCCACGCAGCCGACGATCCGGCGGACCCGGTCGGGGTGGCGCCGCACGTCGATGCCGACGACGGTGGCGATCCCGGAGTCGGGCCGGGACAGGGTGGTGAGGATCTTCACCGTGGTGGACTTGCCGGCCCCGTTCGGGCCGAGCAGCCCGAACACGGTGCCCGCGGCCACGGTGAAGGACAGCCCGTCGAGGGCGCGGACGCCCTTGGGATAGGTCTTCACCAGGTCACGGGCGTCGATCGCCGGGGTGGAGTCGTCGGGCGGCACGGTGGACCTCCGGGGGTGCGGAACGAGTGGCGTACGGGACTGCGGTGGACGCGACATGTCGCGTTATGCTGAGGACACGATATGTCGCGTCTCCAAGGTGTCAAGCTACTTCTCGATCACGACGGCGAAAGAGCCGGCGACTGGCCCGTTGGGGCAGCGTCCCTACTGCGTTCGGCCCAACACGAGAGCCGAGTCGGGCGGGATGGCCAGCGGTCACGACATATCGTGTACGTGGCTCGCGGTGCGTCGGCGTGGGCG
>DASULA010000006.1:0-7868 GCA_036278435.1 Mycobacteriales bacterium
CGCCGGTGGCCGGTCAACTGCGTACCGCGCCGGGACTGCTGCTGGCCCTGGGAATCGGGGAGGCACCGGTCGGCGTGCAGGGCACCTTCAGCCTGTGGCGGTCGTCCGGCGCGCTGCACGACTTCGCCTACCGGTGCGGCACGGCACACGCCGAGGTGGTGCGGCGCACCCCCACGTCCGGCTGGTATGCCGAGGAACTGTTCGCCCGGTTCGCCGTACTGGACGTGCGCGGCACCATCGACGGGCGGACGCCGGCGTGAACGACCCGTCCTGCCCACCACGGTGCCGGATCGTGCGATGGGGTCCGACCGAACTGCGGACCCGGCTGGCCGCGGCCATGTCGATCTACGCCGAGGCGATGGGATACCCGCCGGAGACCGCCGAGCAGCGCACCGGGTACACCGCCGCGCACACCACGCTGGACGGGTTCCAGGCGGTGGCCGCGCTAGGCGAACGCGACGCCCTGGTCGGCTTCGGGTACGGCTACCTGATCGCGCCGGGGCAGTGGTGGCACGACCAGGTGAACATGGCGATGCCCCCGGGTCGGGCGCACCGGTGGCTGCCGGACAGCTTCGAACTGTGCGAGCTGCACGTCCGCCCGGCCCACCAGGGCCGGGGCATCGGCCGGTCGCTGCTGCTCACCCTGGCCGAGGGCGTGCCGCAGTCCCGCATGCTGCTGTCCACCCCCGAGGGCGACACCCGGGCCTGGCGGCTGTACCGCTCACTGGGCTTCGTCGACCTGGTCCGGCACTACCGGTTCCCGGGCGACAACCGGCCGTTCGCCGTGCTGGGCGCCCCGTTGCCGTTCGGACCGGCCGGTGCGTGACGCGGTCGTGGTCGGCTCGGGTCACAACGCGCTGATCGCCGCCTGCTACCTGGCCCGGGCCGGGCTGGACGTCGAGGTGGTCGAACGGGACACGGTGCCGGGCGGCGCGGTGTCCACGGTGGAACGGTTCGGTGGGTACCTGATGGACCGCGGTTCCAGCGCGCACATCATGATCCGGCACACCGGCATCGTCGAGGAACTGCGACTGGACCGGTGCGGGCTGGACTACCAGGACCTGGACCCGTGGGGGTTCGCTCCGTTCTGGACGCCCGGCGGAGAACAGGTGGCGTTGACCTTCTACCGGGACCTGGATTTGACCTGCGCGTCGATCGAACGGGTCTGCGGGGCGGCCGACGCGGACGCCTACCGCGCGTTCGCCGTCGAGTGGGGGGACCGCAACGAGCGGGTCTTCGCCGCCTTCGGCCACCCGCCCACCGCCGGCCGGCTGGGCCGCGCGCTGTGGGGCATCGGCCGGCGCGGGGCCGGCGCGGACACCGCACGGGAGTTCCTGGCACCAGCCGACTGGCTGCTCGACCGGTACTTCACCGACGAGCGGCTGAAGACCGCGCTGGCCTGGATGGGCGCCCAGTCCGGTCCCCCGACACACGAGGTGGCCACCGCCGATCTGGTCGGGTGGGTACCGATGATGCACCGCCGGGCACCCGGACACCCGCGCGGCGGCAGCGGCGCACTGACCCAGGCGTTGGCCCGCCGGCTCGCCTCGGCCGGCGGGACGCTGCGGCTGGGCGACGGTGCCCGGCGGATCCTGGCCACCGGCGGCAGGGCGGCCGGCGTGCTGACCGACTCCGGGGAGCGGATCGCGGCCCGGGTGGTGGTCGCCGGCTGCCACGTGCTGACCACGGCACGGCTGCTCGGTGACGCGCTGCCCGCGCACCTGGCCGAGCGGATGCGGGGCATCCGGGTCGGGGCCGGCGTTGGCATGGCGGTCCGGCTGGGCACGACCGACCTGCCGCGGTACCCGGCGGCCGGGCCGGACAGCCACCGGGCCATGCAGTTGCTGGCCCCCAGCCGGCTGGCCCTGCGGACGGCCTACGGCGACTACCTGGCCGGCCGGCCGCCGCGCCGACCGGCCGCGCTGGCCATGACGTTCTCCGCCTTCGACGACTCGCTGGCCCCGCCCGGCCGGCACAACGTCACCGTGTGGGGCCAGTGGCATCCCTACGCGCTGGCGTCCGGGGAGCGCTGGGACGACGTGGGTCGGCGCGCCGCGGACCTGCTGATCGAGCAGGTCGACGCGGCGGCGCCCGGGTTCGCTGGCAGCGTGCGGCACGTGTTCGTACAGACCCCGGCGGACCTGGAAGCCGAACTGGGCCTGCTCGGCGGCAACGTGATGCACGTGGAGATGGGGTTGGACGCGATGTTCTCGCTGCGCCCGCTGCCGGAACTGGCCGGCTACCGGGTGCCCGGGGTGCGCGGGCTGTACCTGACCGGGGCCTCAACCCATCCCGGCGGCGGCGTGTTCGGGGCCAGCGGGCGCAGCGCGGCCCGGGTGGTGCTGCGGGACTGGAGCCGCGACCGCGACGGCGGCCGTGGCACTCGGGGTCGGGTCCGGCGCTGGCCCCGTATCGCGGGCGGGTCCCGGTGAACCGCCCGGTGGCGAGCCGGGTCGCGCCGTCGGGCCGGGCCGCGCTCCCGTTCGCCGCGGCCACCGTGCTCGCCGAGGTCGCCTACCCGCTGGTGCACGGCCCGGTCCGCGACGCGGTGACGGTGGCGACGGTGCTGGCGTTCTTCGTCGCGTCCGGGTCGCACGCCGCGCTGACCCGCGGTGGCCGGTCCGCCGCGGTGCTGCTGGTGGTGACGGTCGGCGGCGGGTTGCTGGCCGAGACGGTCGGCCTGCGCACCGGATGGCCGTTCGGCCGTTACCGCTACACCGGCGGGCTCGGACCGTCGCTGGCCGGCGTGCCGGTGGTGATCCCGCTGGCCTGGGCGATGATGGCCTGGCCGGCGTACCTGGCCGCCGCCAGGCTGACCCGGTCGTGGCGGCGGACCCGGCCGGCATGGCTGGCCCGGGTGTCCCGGGTGGCGGTGGCCGGGTGGGCACTGGCCGGCTGGGACCTGTCCCTCGACCCGCAGATGGTCGCGGCCGGGCACTGGCGGTGGCTGCGCCCGGATCCGGGCCTGCCCGGTGTGCCGGGAGTCCCGCTGTCGAACTACCTGGGCTGGGTGGCGGTGTCGTGCGTACTGATGGCGGTGCTCGACGGCGTGGTCGGCCGGCAGGGCTGCCTCGACCGGGGCGACGACGCCGTGCCGATCGGGTTGTACCTGTGGACCTACGGCTCGTCGGTGCTGGCGCACGCCGCGTTCTTCGGCCTGCCCGGGTCGGCGGCGTGGGGTGCGGTCGGGATGGGACTGGTCGCGATCCCGCTGGCCGGGTCGCTGCGCCAGCCGGAACGGGTACCGGCGTGAGTGCGACCCGGCGGGGGTGGGGCCGGGTGTGGGCCGGGGCGCTGGTGACCGCCGGATCCCTCGGCGCCGCGGCGGCGACCGCTCATTCGGTGTGCAACTCGGCACTGCTGCGCCGGCCGGGCGACCGGTCCGGCGCGGGACCGCCGGGGGGTGGGCCGTCCGGGACTGGCTGGCCGGAGGTGTCGGTGCTGCTGCCGGTCCGCGACGAGGCACACCGGGTCGGGCCGTGCCTGCGTTCGCTGCTGGCCCAGGACCCCCGGGACGTCCCGGAGATCCTGGTCTGCGACGACGGGTCGACCGACGGCACGGCCGACGTGGTCCGGCGGATCGCCGGAACCGATCCCCGGGTCCGGTTGCTCACCGGCACCGAACCACCGGCCGGCTGGCTGGGTAAGCCGCACGCCTGCCAGCAACTCGCCGAAGCCGCCGACCCGGGCCATGACGTACTGGTGTTCCTCGACGCCGACGTGGAACTCACCTCCGGCGCGGTGGCCGGCGCGGTGGGGTTGCTGCGCCGGACCGGGCTGGACCTGGTCTGCCCGTATCCGCGGCAACTGACCGGCTCGCCGGCCGAACGGGTCGTGCAGCCGCTGTTGCAGTGGTCCTGGCTGACGTTCCTGCCGTTGCGGCTGGCCGAGCGCTCGCCGCGGGAGTCGCTGAGCGCCGCGAACGGGCAGTTCCTGCTGGTCCGCCGGGACGCCTACCGGCGGGCCGGCGGGCACACCGCGGTGCGCGGCGAGGTACTCGACGACATCGCGTTGCTGCGCGCGGTCAAGCGGGCCGGCGGCACCGGCGGCGTGGTGGACGGCAGCACGCTGGCCACCTGCCGGATGTACCGCGGCTGGGGCGAACTGTCCGACGGGTACGCCAAGTCGCTGTGGTCGGCGTTCGGCAGCCCGGCCGGGGCGACCGGCGCGCTGGGCCTGCTCGGTCTGCTGTACGTGCTGCCGGCGCTGGCCGCGCTGTGCGGATCCCGGGTCGGCCTGGCCGGATACCTCGCCGGCGTGGCCGGCCGGGCGGTGACCGCGCGGCGCACCGGCGCGCGGGTGTGGCCGGACGCGCTGGCCCACCCAGTGTCAGTCGGCACCCTGGGGTGGCTTACCGTGCAGTCGTGGCGCCGGCGGCGGGCGGGAACCCTGGTCTGGAAGAGGCGGGTGCTGCTGTGAGCGAGCCTGGGCGAGTGAACCAGGTGGCACAGCGCACTGGTGCCTCATGCCCATCCGCAGCGAAGCGAGGATGGGACGTGAGCGAGCCCCAGGTGGCACAGCGCACTGGTGCCTCATGCCCATCCGCAGCGAAGCGAGGATGGGCATGAGCAGGGTTGTGGTGGTGGGGGCCGGGATCGGCGGGCTGGCCGCCGCTGCCCGGTTGGCCGCACACGGCCACCAGGTGACCGTGTGCGAGCAGGCCCAGGTGGTGGGCGGCAAGCTCGGCGTGCTGGAGAAGTCCACGCCGCACGGAGTGTTCCGGTTCGACGTCGGGCCGTCGCTGCTGACCATGCCGCAGGTGTTCGCCGACCTGTTCGGCGACACCGGGGCGCCGATGGACAGCGTGCTGGACCTGGTGCCGCTGGACCCGATCGCCCGGTACCGGTTCGCCGACGGCACCCGGCTGGACTCCACCGCCGACCTGGAGCTGTTCTGCGCCCGACTGGACGCCGCCCTGGGCCCGGGCGCCGGCGCGGACTGGCGGCGGTTCAGCCAGCGCGCCGAGCGGATCTGGCAGGCCGTCCGCGACCCGTTCCTGATGTCCACGGTGGACGGGATCGGCACGCTGGCCCGGTACGGCACCCGGGTGCGAGACCTCGGCGCGGTCGCCCCCGGACGCTCGCTGCGCTGGCTCGGCCGCCGGCTGCTGCGCGACCCACGGCTGCGCACGTTCCTGGACCGGTACGCGACCTACACCGGTTCCGACCCGCGGCGGGCCCCGGCCGCGCTGGCCGTGGTGCCCTACGTGGAGCAGCGGTTCGGCGCCTGGTACGTCCGGCGCGGCCTGCGCACCCTGGCCGACGCGCTGGCAGACCGGGTCACCTCGCTGGGCGCGACCGTTCGCACCGGCGTGGAGGTCACCGCGGTGGAGACGTTCGGGCAGCGGGTCAGCGGGGTGCGGCTGGCCGGCGGCGGCCGGCTCCCGGCCGACGTGGTGGTGGCCAACGCCGACGCGTCCCAGGTGTACGCCGACCTGGTGCCGCGGCGCCGGCTGGCCCGCCGGGTCGCCCGGGCCGAGCCGTCCCTGTCGGCCTTCGTGCTGCTGCTGGGCGTGCGTGGCCGGACCCCGAACGCTGCCCAGCACAACGTGCTGTTCGCCTCGAACTACGACGCGGAGTTCGACGCGATCTTCGGCTCGCACGTCGCGCCGGTGGCCGACCCGACCCTGTTCGTGAGCATCCCGGACGACCCGGCGGTGCGCCCCGACGGGTACGAGGCGTGGTTCGTGCTGGTCAACGCGGCCCGCCACGGGCACGGGCCGGGCGCCATCGACTGGGACTCCCCCGGCCTGGCCGGCTCCTACGCCGACCGGCTGCTCGGCCTGCTGGCCCGGCGCGGCATGCCGGTGTCCGACCGGATGGTGTTCCGCGAGGTGCTCACCCCGGCCGACCTGGAGCGTCGGACCTGGGCGCCGGGCGGCGCCATCTACGGCACCTCGTCCAACGGGGTCCGCTCGGCGTTCCTGCGACCGGCCAACCGCTCCCCGGTGCACGGGCTGTTCCTGGTCGGCGGGTCATCGCACCCCGGCGGCGGCCTGCCCATGGTCACCCTGTCCGCCCAGATAGTCGCCAACCTCATCGGCCCAGCCTGAATCCGCCGTTCGCCACCCACACGCACCCCCAGACCCGGACAGACCATGTAGTGGGGTTCCCACGCCCCAAGGGCAATCTCGCGTCAATCCGGGTTCGTTCTCGACGATATGCCTTGGGAGAAGATCCATACCGTGCCGCTGAAGGTCAGAGAGATCATCAAACTCATTGAAGCAGACGGTTGGGTACAGGTAAGGACCACTGGAAGCCACCGGCAGTTCAGACACCCGACCAAACCCGGTACGGTGACGGTGGCCGGCAAGTCGGGTGTGGACGTACCGTTGGGGACCGAGCGCAGTATCCGCCGACAGGCTGGTATCTGAGATGGGGGTGGTCGTGAACACCTTCACAATCATCATCGAACTCGGCGAGACCGGGACGTATGGCGCGTGGAGTCCTGAGCTGCCCGGGTGCGTGGCCGTAGCTGAGGACCAGGAGGAGTGCCTGGAACTCATGCGCGACGCGATCCGGTTGCACCTGGACCAGATGCGGGCGAACGGCGAGCCCATCCCGCACACCGGTACGGTTGCGGCCACCACGTTCACCCCTGCCGCGTAACGTACAACCCCTACGGCGTTGCCCTGCCGGACCGCCAGCGACCAGCCAGACGGGACGGGCGCGTCGAGCCGATGGCGAGAAATCCCGCACGAGGGGATCGTGATGGCCCAGACACCTCGGGCGGTGGCGCTGAACATCGCTCGCCTGGCCCAGGCGGGACGGTTCCGCCAGATCCGCGACCGCTTCCTACCGCGGCTTCGAACGGTCGTCACCAGCGACATCCGGCGAACCGGCTGGGACGGTCCCGTACCGCACCCGGGTTTGGTGGTGGCTACCACGTTCGCCCCGGCTAGGTGAAGTACCACCGGTAGTGTCCGCTAGGTGGATGAACGGAATGCCAGACTGGTAGAGCGGGCCCGCGGGCTGCTGGAGCGCGACCCGGTGATGGACGGGCACAACGACCTGCCCTGGGCGGTACGCCGAAAGGCCGGGTACGACTTCGACCGGCTGGACGTGTCCCAGCCGCAGCCGGACCTGCACACCGACATCCCCCGGCTGCGCTCCGGCGGGGTGGGCGCGCAGTTCTGGTCGGTGTTCGTGCCGGCCACGCTGGCCGGCGACCACGCGGTCAGCGCCACCCTGGAGCAGATCGATGCGGTGTACGCGCTGGCCCGCCGCTACCCGGACACGTTCGCGCTGGCCACCGACTCCGAGGGCGTGGCCGCGGCGATGGCCGCCGGCCGGATCGCGTCGCTGATGGGGGCCGAGGGCGGGCACTCGATCGACTGCTCGCTGGCCACCCTGCGGATGCTGTACACGCTGGGCGTGCGGTACATGACGCTCACCCACAACGACAACGTGCCGTGGGCCGACTCGGCCACCGACGAGCCGCGGGCCGGCGGTCTCACCCGGTTCGGCGAGCAGGTCGTCGGTGAGATGAACCGGCTGGGCATGCTGGTGGACTGTAGCCACGTGGCCGCCGACACCATGCGGGACGCGCTGCGGGTCACCGAGGCGCCGATCGTCTTCTCGCACTCCTCGGCGCGGGCGGTGTGCGACGTGCCGCGCAACGTGCCCGACGACGTGCTCGTCGCGCTGGCCGGCAACGGCGGGGTGTGCATGGTGACGTTCGTGCCCGGCTTCGTCTCGACCGAGTACGCGGACTGGCAGTCCCAGGTGAAGGCCGAGGTGACCCGACGCGGCGGCGACCCACGGGACTTCGAGCAACTGGCCCGAACCGCCGAGGAATGGGCGGTGGACCATCCCCGGCCGGTGGCCACGGTCGGCCAGGTCGCCGACCACGTGGAGCACGTCCGCGAG
>DASULA010000007.1:0-2590 GCA_036278435.1 Mycobacteriales bacterium
GCAGTCGGCCGCGGTGGGCGAGATCGGGCTGGCCACGGTGCTGGTGATCGGGTTCGGCCTGCACAACGCCACCGAGGGCTTCGGCATCGTCGCCCCGCTGGCCGCCGACGTGGACGAGTCGGGCCAGGTCCGCCGACCAGGATGGGGTTTCCTGCTGGCCATGGGGCTGATCGGCGGCGGGCCCACTTTCGTCGGGACCATCGTTGGCCACAGCTTCACCAGCGAGCCGGTCGCGGTGGCGTTTCTCACCCTGGCGGCCGGGTCGATCATCTACGTCGTCGTCCAGTTGCTCGGTGTCGCGGCGAAGGCGAAGCGCCACGACCTGGTCGCCTACGGTCTCCTGCTCGGCATGGTCGCCGGCTTCCTCACCGACGCGATCGTCTCGGCCGGCGGCGCCTGACCGACCGTACAAACCGCGCCGACCGCCGCCGGTTAGGGTCAAACCCGGTGGTACCGGAGCGCTGTCCGCCACCGCGGCACGGGGTGGCCGGTCGGGTCCGGACGAGGAGACGGTTGTGCGTGACATCGCGGTGTTCAGCGGTAGTGCCCACCCCGAGCTGGCCGCCGAGATCTGCACCCACCTGGGCACCCCGTTGCTGCCAGTCCGGGTCCAGCGGTTCGCCAACGACTGCCTGGAAGTCCAGCTACAGGCAAACTGCCGGGAACGGGACGTGTTCCTGATCCAGCCGCTGGTGCCGCCGGTGCAGGAGAACCTGGTCGAGCTGCTGCTCATGCTGGACGCGGCCAGGGGCGCCTCGGCCGCGCGCACCACCGTGGTGATGCCGCACTACGCCTACGCCCGGTCGGACAAGAAGGACGCCCCGCGCATCTCGATCGGCGGCCGGCTGGTCGCCGACCTGCTGGTCGCCGCCGGCGCCAGCCGGGTGCTGGCGATGACGCTGCACTCGCCGCAGGTACACGGCTTCTTCAGCGTTCCGGTCGACCACCTGCATGCTTTGCGGGAACTGGCGTCATACTTCGCCCGGTATGACCTGCCCGACGGCGTGGTGGTCTCGCCCGATCTGGGGAACGCCAAGTCCGCGTCGGCCTTCGCCCGGATGCTCGGCCTGCCGGTGGCCGCCGGCGCCAAGCAGCGTTTCGACGACGACCGGGTGAGCATCACTTCGGTGATCGGTGACGTGACCGACCGCGACGTGATCGTGCTGGACGACGAGATCGCCCGGGGCAGCACGGTGCTGGAGTTGCTGGACCGGTTGCGGGAGGACAAGGCGCGGTCGATCCGGGTTGCCTGCACGCACGGGCTGTTCTCGGCCGGAGCGCTGGATCGCCTCGACGGCCAACCCGACGTGCTTGAGGTGGTGTGCACGAACACGGTGCCGATCCCACCGGACAAGCGGAGGGGCAAGCTGCGGGTGCTCTCGATCGCCCCGGCGCTGGCCGAGGCCATCCGGCGGATCCACAACGGCGAGTCGGTGAGCACCCTGTTCGACTCCTCCTGACCGGGCGTACCGGCCGACCGGCCGCGCTGCGCCCACCGGGCCGGTCCGGGTGGTCCGGTGGGCGTGGCGGCGACCGCCCGGATGGCGCAGGTGGTACGGGTCCACACGTCGCGCCACCGATACCAGAAGCGGCGACCCGGCGGCCCTCGGTGCCCGGACCGGGCCGGCGATCTCCGGGTCGTGATCACCAAGGATGATCTTGACCCGCGATCCGGCCAGGCCTGATCCATCGCGGGTGGAGTTGTGGCCGTGGCGTGCGTGCCGACCCGTTCCGGCAGTTCTCCGATGTGGACCCGCCGTGGCCGGATGGACGCACCGGACGGTCGGGCGCGTGACCGGGCGTCGGGATCGGACCAAACAGATTGCCGTGTGGGCAGGACGGGTCCTGCCCACGGCCTTCCGGGCCGACCGGCCGAGCGTCCCGACAGGACGTTGTCGAAGGACAGGCTCGGCCCTCTGTCGACGTCGGGACGCCGGTGGCGTCCGAAGCCTGGACCGGGCCGGTCCGTCGGCAAGTCTCGCGGCCTGTTCTGTGGCTCCGTTCATGAACGATTCAGACGCATATAGTGACAGATTAACTACTTAGTGCAACCATTTGGGTATGGCAACCGGACGGCCGCGCGGCGAACCCGGGTGGGCGAACGAGCCGGGGGCCACCGGGATCATCACTGTCCCCGAAGGAGAGCTCTGATGTCATACCTCGCTCAGTGGCGTCGCGGCCTGAGTCGCGGCCTGATCGTGGCCGCCGTACTGCTCCCGCTGGCCGGATCCCTGGCCGGCGCCCAGGCTGGCCACGCCGTGTCCCCGGACCACTCCAACGGCCGGTCGGCTCGTCCCGCCTGCACACACACCGCCGCCACACCCACCGTGGAGGAGAAACGGCTGGTCACCCCGGGCTCTGACGGCGCTCCGTCGATCGGCGCCCAGATCCTGGCCGCCAGCGGGCTCGACCAGGTGACCACGAAATTCGCGTCCGAGCTGTGCACGGCCCAGAGTCTGGGCCAGGCCCGCCGGCTGGTGGCCGACCAGGGCACCGCGCTGTGGAACCTGGCCGTGGCCAGGGCGCAGGGCCGGGTGCCGGTGCGAGGGACCCTCGCCGGCAACGACGACCGGCCGTTGTACTGGGCCCG
>DASULA010000008.1:0-2137 GCA_036278435.1 Mycobacteriales bacterium
CGGGACGTGTTCGGCGACGAACCACCGGGGTCCGGTGAGACCGGTGCCGCGACCGGTGTCGAGGCCGACTCCGGTACCGGTTCGGGCGAGGCGAAGGCGAAGGCCGGCGGGGTGATGTTCCTCGACGCGTTACCCGAGACCGCCAGCACGAGATCGAACCCGGTCGTCTCCGACCTGGTGAACCCGCACGCCAGCCCCTACTACCGCACCCGCGGGGGTGTCGCGCCCGCCGAGTACCACCAGCCGGTGCCGGTGGCGTTCCTCGCGGTGTCCTCGGCGGTGTCGTTCCGGATCCATCTCGTCTCCGGTCCACACGCGACCGACCTGGAGCCGGAACTGGCCGCCGGGTGGCTCAGGACCGCCCTGGACGACCTCGGCGTCGGCGGCAAGACGTCCGCCGGCTACGGCTACCTGGACGTCGAGGTCCTACCGGATCCGGAGTCGCCGCCGGCCGCCGGACAGGCCGGTGCGCGATGACTCCGGCCGTGCACGTCCTGTCGTGCGGGATGTCGATCGTCTCCAACCTGAAGAAGGGGAACGGGCCGATCACGCCCGCCCGCGTTCTGGACCTGACCAGGTGGGCACGGGACGAACTGCGACTCGACGACCCGGTGGACACCTGGCGAACGTCCTTCCAGGACACAGTCTTCCGGCACGGAGAGTCTCTTCGCCGATACCAGGCCCCAGCCCTGCTCAGTGCTGAGGTCGGCGGTCTTGTCCGCTACGACCGGGATCGCGGACCGGGTTCCGACGACCAGGTGGTCCTGCTCGCCTCCGACACCAACGCCGGGATGCTCGCCGCGCTGCTCAACGCCGTGTGCGCCGCGACACTCAACCCGGCGACGTCGCCACGCCCGATCCGGGTACACCGACGCCCCGAACTCGACGCGAACGCCGACGGTGAACCCCTCACCGACGGCGACGGCCCACCCGTACACGTGATCCGGGTGCCCAACCTGGTCCCGGTCACCACCGGCCACTTCGCCGACGCGCTGCGAGGGATCGCCACGGCGCTGCTGTGGGCCGGCTGGTTGCGGCGCCGGAGCCGGCCTGGCAGCGCGCTGGAACTGCACATCGCCGGCGGCTACAAGGCGACCCTGCCCTACCTCACCGTGCTCGGTGAATACCTCAAGGCGGCCCTGCCGCCCGTTCGGGTGACCTGCCTGCACGAGCCCGACCCGGACGGCAGCCGCCAGCCCGAGCCGGTGGAGATCGCGCTGCGGCGCGTCTGTGCGGAGGCCGACCGGCGCGCACTCGACCAGGCCGACCGCGGCCAGCCGCCCACCGACGACCGGCTGGAGGACTTCGCCTACACCTACGACGGCACCCGGGTCCGACTCAACGACCTGGGGAGGATCCTGCACACGTTCCTCACCGTGATCACCGAAGCGACATGAGTGAGTTGGTCGCGGCCCTGGGCGAGGGCGTGCCATCGTGGCTGACCGGCGGCACGGCCGGGTGGGACGTCACCGCGACCGGGGACCGCGGCGCGCGGATCGCCTGCGGCGGAGCGTTCCCGCTCGACCTGCCCGGTGTCCTCGGCCACTGGCCCGCGGACGTCGCCGCGTCGGTGGCCACGGTCGACGACCTCGCGGATCGGTTGACCGGACACCGTCCACCGCAGGTGGTACGCCACTTCCCGGCATTCGTACCGCTGCTCGCCGCGGGCGGTCTGGTGCGTGCGGTGCACCCGGACGACGCGTGGCTGCTCGCCACCCGGCTGACCGAGGCGTGCCGGGTCGTGCTCATGCGCGTGACGGCGGGCGGAGACCTACCGGCCGCACGGCTGCTGCCGCTCGTCCGGCGGGCACGGTTCCTGCTGTTGAGCGCGCCAGGCCGCTATCGCCCCAGACCGTTTCCGACCGGGCGTGTGTTCGGCAGTGCACGGCTGCTCGTCGACCGGGCGCACGAGGCGCGGGAGGAGTGGGCCCTGGATCTGCTCAACCACGACCAGCACCCGGTGCTGCGGCGGTGGCCGGCCGAACAGCTCGACCGCGACCTGCGGCGGCTCGTTCTCGTCCACGACACCGCCGCCGCCGGTGAACTCCTCCCACCCCCGCCGGTCGCACCCGCGATCACCGAACTCGCCGATCCCGACGACGCGGTCGCCTGGGTCGTGCGAGAGGGGTTCCTGCCA
>DASULA010000009.1:0-14520 GCA_036278435.1 Mycobacteriales bacterium
CGACCAGACCACGTCCACCACCGCGCCGAAGGACACCCCCACCGGCCCGGACCGCACCGCAACGTTCACCTACGACCCGGTCGGCAACGTGCTGTCGCAGACCGAACCGGACGGGAACCTCACCCCGACCGACCCCAACGACTTCACCACCCACTACGCCTACGACCCGATCTACCAGCTCACCGACGTGACCAACGCGGTCGGAGACAAGATCTCCTACGACTACGACAACGTCGGGAACATGACCACCGAGGTGGACGCGAACAAGAACGCCACCGCGGACGCCACCGACTACACCGCCAAGTACACCTACGACCTCGACCACCGGACCAAGACCGTCACCGACGCCGCCGGCAACGTGAAGTCCACCGGCTACGACCGGGACGGCAACGCGGTGTCCACAACGGACGAAGCCGGTAACACCACGCTGATCACCCTGGACGCCCGGGGGATGACCTCCCAGGTTCAGGTGCCGTTCAAGGACAACGCGGGCACGACCGTCTACGACACCACCCGCTACAGCTACGACCAGGTCGGTAACCAGACCGAGGTCGAGTCTCCGCGGGGTGTGGCCACCACCGGGGTGACCACCGACTTCATCTCCGAGACCACCTACGACGCGCTGAACCGGGTGAAGGACCAGCTCACTCCGTTCGACCCGGGCGACCCGAGGTACAACACCGCGGACCGCACCACCTACAGCTACGACCAGGTGGGCCGGATAGCCAAGGTCTCCGCGCCGCCGTCGGCCGGGCAGACGGTGCGCAACGACACCACCTACAGCTACTTCGACAACGGGTGGACGAAGTCCTCGACCGATCCGTGGGACATCACCACCGCTTATGACTACAACCTGCTGGGTCAGCAGACCGCGCGGTCGATCACCTCGGCGGGCGGGTCGTCGGCCCGGTCGATGTCGTGGGACTACTACCCGGACGGGAAGCTGAAGTCCCGCACCGACAACGGTGTTCCGGTCGGTGCGCACGTGGTGCTGGTGGACAACTCCGACGCGCAGAACGTGTCAGCGGTCGGCACCTGGCCGGCCAGCTCGTTCGTGTCGGGGTTCCAGGGGTTCGACTACCAGACGCATGACGCCGGGACCGGGTCGAACTCGTTCACCTGGAACCTGACCATCCCGCAGGACGGTACCTACCAGGTGTTCGTCAAGTTCCCGGCGGCGGCGGCCACCAACGCTCCTTACACCATCACCGACTCCACCGGCGCGAGCACCACCGTCCCGGTCAACCAGAGCACCGGAGCCGGCACCTGGGTGTCGCTGGGTTCGCACCCGTTCACCACCACCGCCGCCGGGCAGAAGGTGACGCTGACCGACAACGCCAACGGTGTCGTGGCCGCTGACGCGGTGAAGCTGGTGCGGGACAACTCCGCCGACGTGGACAACGAGGACACGTCGTTCTCCTTCGGCTACGACCCGAACGGGAACCAGACGCAGGTCACCGACTCCAGCCCGAACGCGCTGATCGACACCTACGCGGTCAGCTACGACGGGCTCGACCAGGTGTCCACGGTGGAGGAGAAGGCGGCCGGGGTGGTCAAGCACACCACCACGTTCGGCTACGACCCCAACGGTGACACGCTGACCCGCACCCACGACCAGGCGACGGCCACGTTCGGTTATGACGTGCGGGACCTGCTCTCCTCGGTCACCAACGCCGAGTCGGCGACCGACCCGAACCCGAAGACGTCGACGTACAACTACACGGTCTCCGGGCAGGTGTCGGCGGAGACCAAACCAAACGGGAACACCGTCAACTCGACGTACTTCCTGGACGGGTCGCTGGACCACCAGGTCGAGAAGAAGCCCGACGGCACCACGGTGGTGGCCGAGCACACCTACGACTACGACCCGAACGGCAACCAGACCTCCGACGTCTCCCACGTCCAGAACGCCGACAACCACGCGGCCTACCTGGACCGGACCACGACCGCGACGTACGACCCGCGGGACCGGGTGGCGACCCAGACGAAGGAGGACGGTTCCGGGTCGACGATGGACTCGGAGTCCTACGTCTACGACGCGAACGACAACACCATCTCCCAGACCGTGGGTGGGCAGACCACCACGTCGGCCTACGACCGGAACCGGTTGCAGACCGCGGTCACCGCCGGGATCACCTCGGCGTACAACTACGACCCGTTCGGCCGGTTGGACACCGTCACCACCGACGGCAGCCTGGTGGCCAAGTACAACTACGACGGGTTCGACCACATTGCCTCGGAGAAGAAGAAGACCGGCACCGGGTTCACCACCACAGATTTCAGCTACGACCCGTTCGACCGGACCTCCTCGCAGACCACCGATGCTGGTGGGGCGAACCAGAAGGTCACGGTGTTCGGGTATTTGGCGGTGTCCAACGCGCTGGTGTCCGAGACGGTCAACGGGACGCTGACCAAGTCCTACCAGTACTCCCCGTGGGGCGAGCGGATCGCCCAGATCATCCATAAGACCGAAGGGTCTGAGGAACCCACCTACTACACGTACAACGCGCACTCCGACGTGGACGCGGTCACCGACGCCAACGGCGACACCAAGTCCACCTACGGCTACACCGCCTACGGCGCGCCGGACACCTCGCAGGACACCGGCGCCGACGCGGCCGCGGGTGGATCCGCCGACCCGTACAACTCCTACCGGTTCAACGCTGGGCGTATCGACACCGCGACCGGTACTTATGACCTGGGGTTCCGTAACTACGATCCGGGCCTGAACCGGTTTTTGACTCGGGATCTGTTCAACGGTGCGTTGTCGGATATGGGGTTGGCGGCTGATCCGTTCACGGACAATCGGTATGCGTTCGGGGCGGGTAACCCGATCAGTGCGGTGGAGTTGGATGGGCACCTGTTCGGGTTGCACATCTCCCTGTCGGATATTGGGCATGCGGCGTTGGATGCGGCCGGGATGATTCCGGTGGTTGGTGCGGTGGCCGATGTGGCCAACGGGGTGTGGTACGCCGCTGACGGGGACTATCTGGATGCTGGCCTGTCGTTTGCCGGGGCGATTCCCGTCCTGGGGGATGCGGCGTTGGGGTCGCGGTATGCGATCAAGGGCGCGAAGTACGCGGTCGAGGGTGCCGAGGGTGCCGAGGACGCGGTGAAGGGTGCTCGTGCGGTTCGTGCCGGGTTGCGCACGGCGCACGATGGTGAGGATCTGGTCGCCGGGGTGAAGACCGCCGATCATGTCGCTGCGGACACCGAGAAGGTCACCCAGCAGGCCACCGCGACCCGTAGGGCGGAAGCCATCCAGGCCCGTGCCCGGGCCGAGGCCGCCGCGGCCCATGCCCGTGCCGAGGGTGAGGCCACCGGTGCGGCCGAAGCGCAGGGCGAGAAGGTTGCCTCCTGCCTGAACAGTTTCCCCGGTAAGACGCTGGTGTTGCGTGGGAATGGCACCACCGTGCGTATCGACCGGCTACACGTCGGTGACTGGGTGCAGGCCACCGACCCGGCTACCGGTAGGACGGTTGCCGAGCCGGTGACCGCGGTGATCGTCACCCACACCGATCATGACTTCACCGACACCACGATCCGTACCGCTGGTGGTGGGACGGCGAGGGTAACCTCGACCCAGCACCACCGGTTCTACGACGTCACCCGGCACGCCTGGGTCCACGCCGCCAACCTGCACCCTGGTGACCTGCTCCGCGAACCCGACGGCACCTGGGCCACCGTCCTTACCATCCGCGACTACCACACCCACACCACCACCTACAACCTCACCGTCCAGGACCTCCACACCTACTATGTGTTGGCTGGCAACACCCCACTACTCGTCCACAACTGCGGAACTGCTGATCTGTATCGGACTGCGCCACGCGGTAATGGTGCTGCGGAACGTGCGAATGGACTCGATCCAGCGAATCATCCGATAGATCCCGTCACCGGTAAAGATGGAAGTGCATGGTTCGGCGGCAACCGTTCGACGGCTGCTACATTCGCTGACTCAGCAATGACAACTCACGAGAACTTTATCACCAGGTTCACAGTCAAGAATTCGTTCTTTGACGTGGCGAGAGCGCATCCTGACTTCTACGAAGACATCTACGAGCTCGATGGTCAGACCGTGCACGAAATAGGCATCCCACATGATCTCATTGATTTGTTCAATCGAAGCACCGTTGGCCGAGGTCCTGCATGATCTCGATGTAGACTGGGTGCGCGAGGCGATGGCCACCGCCACCCTCACGGAGAGCGGCGGTGGCTTGCACTGTAGAACGATCTTGGGGGATACATGGACCGCCTTGCTCGGGTAAGATTCCTGGATGGGCCGCTGGAGGGGAAATGGCGAACACTTCAACTTGACAAGTCTGGCAAACCGCCTGAGATCCTCCGGGTATATGGTCTTCTAGGTGTCCCCATACAAGCTGGGGGCACCCATAGATGCGTCGTCTATCGGCGTGAGGCCGATAAGTCGCCTCAAGACGGGGAATGGTTCTACTCGTATGATCATGACGAGCCCTACCGACCTCCCGTGTCTTAGGAACAGCGTCCGTGCTCGATACGACCGGGCAAAGGCTGCCATACCAGTCATGAGATAGTTCTACGTCTGCTGTGTGACAACGCGATGACCCGGGGTTGAATCGGTTCCTGACTCGGGATCTGTACTCCTCGACGAGATTACCTTCTATGTGACATGGGAACGAGATGGGCTGACCGAAGGAATTAGTGTCTGCCCTTCTCAGACCCTCAATGCATCGGAAGATGTAGTGTCGATTTCCGCCGATGAATCGTCTGACTGGCGGATTCATCTCGGTAGCCTCGTTTCCGAACTGCATCTCATGTGGCAGATCAGCGAATTCGGATCTCCTGGAAGTCTGTGGGCACTGCGCTTCACTCTCGATTCTGATAACGATGTGGTGGTGGCCCTGGGTGAGCTCGATGTTGATGGCTCCCCGCGCTACCATCCAGATTCACTGATCGTCATGTTTGACGAGAGTATGTCGCGGTCGTACCATCACTTCGGGACAATCGGCGCAGCATGGAGTTCTGAGTAGGGTCCCAAGTGATCGACCGAGACCGTCGCGGCTCATCGAAACAGGAATGGCAGATGTTGTACATGTAAAGGGGGAGGTAGCGCGATCAACTTCGGGGTTGAGATCGGGTTCCGTGGTATGTTCAACAGTAGGATCCTCGGGTTTGGTAGCATAGGCTGTGCGGAGCTGGAGCGAATAGTCGACGAGTATTCGCTCCAGCCCGGGGGTTATGATGTGCTGCTCGCGCGTATTGATGCGTTGCGGGGCATCGAGGACTGCATACGTGACGGGATGGAGCTGGCGCGTTCCTCCAGAGACTGGAGGCGCTTCGACCGTTATGTCCTTGCAGCCTTGAGCCACCCGTCCCCGGTGCAGACGTCTGTGCTCTGTGAGGTCTTGGCGCTTCAGACTGAGGAGGTGAACAGTGAGGATAAGCTAGCGAGATCGCCGGTATCTGACCGAATGGTAGGTACGTCACCGACGACTGCGCGTGTTGTCGTCGGAACCAGGGAGTGTTCCGTACGTCGTGATCGGGGAGGGAAGTGCGCCGCTACGATCTCGTGGACTGTGAGATCATCGGGCACCACAGCTACGGGATCCTGCTGCGTACCAGCGAAGGATTGACCGGCTTCGCCGACCTATCCGACATCTTCGACGCGCCGACGTCGCGGGATGAATGGCCGCCGATAGGTACGCGCATGACCGGCGTTGTGCTGGGCGAGAATCGCAGTGGCAGGGTCCGGGTGAGTACCCGCACGTTGGACGTCGCGTTGGCGCGAGAGGTGGCTGACCCAGAGCAGGCGCTGTCCGAGTGGATAAGAATGCGTGATACCGGGTTCCGTGATCCTTCCGGAATGGATTCGTTTCTTGGCTCAGTGAATGCCGCGGCGGTCCTGAGATGGGCTACTCGACAACGTGAGTCGTCTCCTGACCGCGCTCGTGGTCTGGAAGTTCTCGCCAGCGCTCCCGAGTGGTTGAGGAGCGCTGTGGCGGACAATTAGTGCTTGGTCACACTCGGCGGCCGCAGAAGTTGAGGTAGCGGGTCTGGGCGTCGGCACCGGGGGCCGGTTCGATCTTCGCGGCGAACGCGCCGGAGCGGCGCATCGGCTCGTCGGCGGTGACCGCGAATGCCATGGACGCCGCCACCGCGTCGGGATCGAGCCGTTCGTCCTGTCCGGTGGCCCGGGCCAGGTCCCAGGTGTGACCCAGCAGGTCGGTGCACAGCAGGCCCGAGACGACCGACTCGAAGGGCATCTCACCCATGACCCTGTGCACCACGGTGGCCGCCGCCCACGCCTCGTCGCCGACCGCCTCACGGATCGTGTCGGTCGCGGACTGCCACTGCGCCCACAGGTCCCCGGTCGGGTCCACCGCAACCGGTTCGGATCCGGTCCGCAGCGCGTCGATCCTCCAGTGGGTGCCGATCACGTGAGCGACCAGGTCGCGCACCGTCCACTCGGTGCAGGGGGTCGGCGCCGACCACAGATCGGCCGGGACGTTCTTCAGGCGAGTCGCGAAACCAGCCACTGTCCGCTCGTAGCGCTCAGACACCTCAGACATGGCGGGCAGCGTAACCGCGGGTACCGACAGTTCCGCCGACCCGTACCCCAGCGGCCACCCTTGGCCACGCATGGGTGGTGTTGCTCCGTTCGTGTCAACTCGGTGAGCCTGCGCCCCACGGTCGGGGCGCTGGTCGGAGTTCTCAGCAGGTCAGCAGATCTCACGCTCTGCGGCCCGGGGACATGACGCTGGGTAGTCATCCGAGTGACCTGTCTGTCAACGACTCTACGGCCGTTAAGCAGACCGTTGAAGCGTATAGTGGTGCACACAGCGGCCATTAGAGAGGAGGTGCCCATGCCACGACCCCTGCCTGCGAGGACTCGGATCAGTGCCCGGCATGTCGGTGCCCATATCACGGCGTGGCGGAAGCTCCAACGTCTGACCGCGGAGCAGGTCGCCGACCGCGCGGGCATCTCCCGGGGCACCCTCCGCCGCTTGGAAAACGGTGAGACGAGCGTCGGTCTCGACGTGTTCCTCAACGTTGCCCGGGTGCTCGGGGTACTGGACCGGGTCGTCGAGGCGCTCGACCCGTACGAGACCGATCTGGGTCGGATTCGTGCCGACGAGGTGCTACCGAAACGGGTCCGGTCGTGACTGTGTACCCCGGCGTCCTCCGCCGTTCCGCTCCTCGCTGCGCTGCGATGCTCACTTCGGAGACCGCCTCATGACTGTGTATCCCGGCGTCCTCCGCCGTTCCGCTCCTCGCTGCGCTGCGATGCTCACTTCGGAGACCGCCTCATGACCCTGTCCGACGACGCCACGATCCGGGTGGAACGGTCCGGCGCGCTGGACGCGCTGGAGGACGAGTCGGTGCACGTACTGCGCGAGGTGGTCGCGACCTTCGCCCGACCGGTGCTGCTGTTCTCCGGCGGCAAGGACTCGGTGGTACTGCTGCGGCTGGCGGCCAAGGCGTTCTGGCCGGGCCGAATCCCGTTCCCGGTGATGCACGTGGACACCGGGCACAACTTCGCCGAGGTGATCGAGTTCCGGGACCGGCAGGTGGCCGAACTGGGCGTGCGGCTGGTGGTGGCCAGCGTGCAGGAGTCCATCGACACCGGCCGGGTGCGGGAGGTGCCCGGGCAGCCACGCAATCCACTCCAGACGGTGACGCTGCTGGACGGCATCGCGGCGAACCGGTTCGACGCCGTGCTCGGCGGCGCCCGCCGGGACGAGGAGAAAGCCCGGGCCAAGGAACGGGTCTTCTCGGTACGCGACGCCTCCGGACGCTGGGACCCGCGCAACCAACGGCCCGAGCTGTGGGACCTGTACAACGGCCGACACCGGCCCGGCGAGCACGTGCGGGTGTTCCCGCTGTCCAACTGGACCGAACTGGACGTGTGGGCCTACATCGCCCGCGACGGAATCGAGGTGCCGCACCTGTACTTCGCGCACGAACGGGAGGTGGTCGAGCGGGACGGCATGCTGATCGCGGTGACCCCGCACACCCCGCCCCGCCAGGACGAGCCGGTGCGGGTCGAGCGGGTCCGCTACCGCACCATCGGCGACGCCACCTGCACCGGCGCGGTGCGCTCGGACGCGGCCGGCGTGGCCGAGGTGGTCGCCGAGGTCGCCGTCACCCGGATCACCGAGCGCGGCGCCACCCGGGCCGACGACCGCACCGGTGAGGCCGCCATGGAGGACCGCAAGCGCGAGGGGTACTTCTGATGGGCGGGCTGCTGCGGGTCGCCACCGCCGGATCGGTCGACGACGGCAAGAGCACGCTGCTCGGCCGGCTGCTGCACGACTCCAAGGCCGTGTTCGCCGACCAGTTGAGCGCGGTCACCGACGCCAGCCTGCGGCGCGGCTACACCGAGACCGACCTGGCGCTGCTGGTCGACGGGCTGCGGGCCGAACGGGAACAGGGCATCACCATCGACGTGGCCTACCGGTACTTCTCCACGCCGCGTCGGTCCTTCATCCTCGCCGACACCCCCGGCCACGTGCAGTACACCCGCAACATGGTCACCGGGGCGTCCACCGCGGACGTGGCGGTGGTGCTGGTCGACGTGCGGGCCGGGCTGGTTGACCAGTCCCGCCGGCACGCCGCGATCGCCGCGCTGCTGGGCGTGCGACACCTAGTGCTCGCGGTCAACAAGATGGACCTGATGGGCTTCGCCGAGGACGCCTACGACCAGATCTGCGGGGACTTCGCGGAACTGGCCGACCGGCGCGGAATCCCCAGTTGGGCGGCGATCCCGATGTCCGCGCTGCACGGCGACAACGTGGTGACTCGCTCGGAGCGGACGTCCTGGTACGCCGGGCCGGCCCTGCTGGAGCACCTGGAGACCCTGGCACTGCCCGAACCGCGGGCCGTCGGGACCCGGTTCCCCGTCCAGTTGGTGATCCGCCCGCGCACCGCCGCGCACCCGGACTACCGCGGCTACGCCGGACGGGTCGCCGCCGGCACGCTGCGGGTGGGGCAGGCCCTGACCGTTCTGCCGCGCGGGCAGCGCACCGAGCTGGCCGGCATCGACACCGCGGACGGGCCGCTGACCCAGGTCGGCGCGGGCCGGTCGGTGGTGCTGCGGCTGGCCGACCACGTCGACGTGGCCCGCGGCGACCTGCTCGCCGCCGACCCGCTGCCGGTGCCGGCGAAGCAGGTCGAGGCGGTGGTCTGCTGGCTGGCCGACACGCCGCTGCGGGCCGGAGACCACTACCGGGTCCGGCACACCACCCGGGACGTGCCCGCCGTGGTCACCGACGTGCACGACCGGCTGGACGTGTCCACCCTGGACACCGCCACCGCCACCGAACTGGTGCTCAACGACGTCGGCCGGGTGACCGTGCGGACGTCCGAGCCGGTGGTCGCCGAGCCCTATGCCGACTGTCGTGCCACCGGCGCCCTGCTGCTTGTCGACGGACACACCGGCGCCACCATGGCCGCCGGCATGGTGCGGGACGTTCGATGACCGCCGGCACCGGTGGTGCCGTGCGCCGGGCCGCCGCCGTGGTCGCCGCCGTGCTGACCGTGACCGTGACCGTGGCGGCCTGCGGTGCGGCCGCGGATCCGGTCGGTCCGGCCAAGGTGCTCCGGCTGGGGTTCTTCCCGAACCTCACCCACGCCACCGCGCTGGTCGGCCTGGCCCGGGGCTTCTACGCCCGCCGGCTGGGTGCCACCGCGCTGCGGACCCAGACGTTCAACGCCGGGCCGGGCGCGGTGGAGGCGCTGTTCTCCGGGGACCTGGACGCGGCGTACCTGGGGCCGGGGCCGGCTCTCAACGCCTGGGCGCAGAGCCACGGGCAGGCCATCCGGATCGTGGCCGGGGCGACCTCGGGTGGCGCCTCGCTGGTGGTCCGGCCGGGCATCACCAGCCCGCAGGACCTGCGCGGCAGCCAGATCGCCACCCCGCAGCTCGGCAACACCCAGGACGTGGCGCTGCGCGCGTGGCTGCGTGACCACCGCCTGCGGCCCAGCACCGCGGAATCCGCGGGCGACGTCAGCGTCGAGCCGACCGACAACGCCACCACCCTGGTGTTGTTCCGGTCCGGCCGGCTGGACGGCGCCTGGGTGCCCGAGCCGTGGGCGTCCCGGCTGGTACTGGAGGGTGGTGGGCACGTGCTGGTGAACGAGCGGAGCCTGTGGCCGGCCGGGAAGTTCGTCACCACCACCCTGGTGGTGCGCACCGAGTTCCTGACCCGTCACCCGCAGACGGTGCGAGCCCTGCTGGTGGGCCAGCTGGACGCCAACGCCTGGATCGCCGCGCACCCGGACCAGGCCCCGGCAACGGCCAACGCCGAACTGTCCCGGGTCGGCGGCGCTCGGCTGTCCGACCCGGTGCTGCACCGGGCGTTCGGCCAGTTCACCACCACCAACGATCCGCTGGCCGCCACCCTGCGGGCGAGCGCCGCGCACGCGGTCGCCGCCGGACTGCTCAAGCCGGTGGACCCGCACGGCATCTACGACCTGCGGTTGCTGCGGCAGGTGCTCACCGCCCGCCATCTGCCCGCGCCGGACGACGCCGGCCTTGGAAGGGACGCCCCTTGACTTCTGCCACCGGACTCGCCTCCACCGCGACGGCTACCTCCGCGGTCGTCGTGGACCGGGTGGTCAAGCGCTTCGGCCGTGACACCGCCGTGCTCGACCAGGTCAGCCTGGACGTGCCGACCGGGGAGTTCGTCTGCCTGCTTGGCGCGTCCGGGTGCGGCAAGTCCACCCTGCTGGCGCTGCTGGCCGGCCTGGACCGGCCCACCTCGGGCAGCGTGCGGGTGCGCGGCGGTCGGCCGGCCCTGATGTTCCAGGACTCCGCGCTGCTGCCCTGGCTGACCGCGGCCGGCAACGTCGAACTGGCCCTGCGCCTGCGCGGGGTCGGGCGGGCCGACCGGCGGGCCGAGGCTCGTCGGCTGCTGGGCGTGGTGCGGCTGGCCGACGTGGCCGACCGGCGCCCGCACGAGCTGTCCGGAGGGATGCGCCAGCGGGTGGCGCTGGCCCGGGCGCTGGCCCAGCAGCCCGAGGTGCTGTTGATGGACGAGCCGTTCGGCGCGCTGGACGCGATCACCCGTGACGTGCTGCACGACGAGCTGTCCAGGCTGTGGCAGGAGACCGGCCTGACCGTGGTGTTCGTGACCCACAACGTGCGCGAGGCGGTGCGGCTGGGCCAGCGGGTGCTGCTGATGTCCTCCCGGCCGGGCCGGGTGGTCGGGGAGTACCGGGTGGACGTGCGCGGGGCGCGCCGGATCGAGTCCCCGGAGGTGGCCGAGCTGTCGGTGCGGATCACCGACCGGCTGCGTGAGGAGATCCGCCGCCATGCCCGGTGAGCAGGGGGTGCTGCGCTCCGACGACCAGCTCGACAGCCTGGAACGCGGACTGGACGCGCTGACCACGGTCGATCCGTCCGCCCGGCCGTGGTGGTCCAGGGCGTTGCGCCGGGTGGTCCCGCCATGCGTGGCCGTCGGGCTGGTACTGCTGGCCTGGCAGGGCCTGGTCTGGGCCCGGGTGAAGCCGGAGTACCTGTTCCCCTCTCCGGCCGACACCTGGTCCACGCTGGGCGAGCAGGCCAGGTCCGGGGTGTTGTTCCGGGCGATCTGGCTCAGCCTGTCCCGCGGGCTGTTCGGCTTCGGCATCGGGGTGCTGGTCGGCACGCCGCTTGGCCTGCTGGTGGCCCGGGTGCGGTCGGTGGGGGCGGCGGTGCGGCCGGTCCTGTCCGGGCTCCAGTCGCTGCCGTCGGTGGCCTGGGTGCCGGCTGCGGTGATCTGGTTCGGGCTGTCCTCCGGCGCGATCTACGCGGTGATACTGCTCGGTTCGGTGCCCTCGATCGCCAACGGGATGGCATCCGGGCTGGGACAGGTGCCGCCGCTGTACGGTCGGGTCGGGCGGGTGCTGGGGGCCAGCGGGCTGCGGTCGGCCCGCTACATCCTGCTGCCGGCCGCGCTGCCTGGCTACCTGGCCGGGCTCAAGCAGGGCTGGGCGTTCTCCTGGCGTTCGCTGATGGCCGCCGAGCTGATCACCCAATCCCCGCGGCTGGGCACCGGACTGGGCCAGTTGCTCAACACCGGCCGCGAGTTCAGCGACATCAGCCTGGTCTTCGCCATGATCATCACCATCCTGGTGGTCGGCATCGCCGTCGACCAGTGCGTGTTCGCGCCAGCCGAGCGCGGCATGCTGCGCCGCCGCGGGCTGGCGCCGCCGTGACCGACCCGGCCGGCGGGCCGGCGGCCGGCTACCCGGTGGTACTGGACCTCGCCGGCCGCCGGGTGGTCGTGGTCGGCGGTGGCGCGGTCGCGTTGCGCCGCACCCGCGGGCTGCTGGCTGCCGGGGCGTCGGTGCACGTGGTCGCCCCGGAGGTGCACCCGGAACTGGCCGGACTCCCAGTCCGGGTGCACCGGCGCCGGTACGCGCCCGGTGACCTGGCCGGGGCGTGGCTGGCGCACGCCTGCACCGACTCGGCGGAGGTCAACGCGGCAGTGGCCGCCGACGCCGGAGCCGACCGCATCGTGTGCGTGCGGGCCGACGACGCCTCCGGTGGCACCGCCCGCACGCCCGCGGTGGCCAGGTCCGGCGCGGTGACGGTCGCGGTCGACTCGGCGGGTGACCCGCGCCGGTCCGTGGCGGTACGCGACGCGGTGGCCGCGCTGCTGGACCGCGGTCTGTTGTCGTCCCGGCCGCACCGTGCTCCGGCCGGCGGTCCGGGACCACCCGGTCGGGTCTGGCTGGTGGGTGGTGGGCCGGGCGACCCGGAACTGATCACCGTGCGCGGACGCCGGCTGCTGGCCGAGGCCGACGTGGTGGTGGTGGACCGGCTGGCCCCGCGAGCGCTGCTGGACACCCTGGGTCCGGGGGTGGAAGTCGTCGACGCCGGCAAGGCGCCGCACCGGAGCAACCTGACCCAGGAGCAGATCAACGCGGTGCTGGTGGACCGGGCCCGGCGCGGCCTGCGGGTGGTGCGGCTGAAGGGCGGCGACCCGTTCGTGTTCGGCCGTGGCGGCGAGGAACTGGCCGCCTGTGTGGCCGCGGGCGTGCCGGCGGAGGTGGTGCCCGGGGTTAGTTCGGCCATGGCCGGACCAGCCGCCGCCGGCATTCCGGTGACTCACCGCGGCGTGGCCGCGGACTTCGCGGTCGTGTCCGGGCACCTGGACCCGTCCAGGCCGGGCAGCACGGTGGACTGGCAGTCCCTGGCCACCGGCCCGGCCACCCTGGTGCTGTTGATGGCCCTGGAACGGCTCGACGCGGTGTGCGCCGAGCTGATCAAGCGGGGCCGGCCCGGCACCACCCCGACCGCGGTGGTGTGCCGGGCCACCTGGTCGGACCAGCGGGTGGTCCTGGGCACCCTGGCCACGATTGCCGAGCGGGCCGCCGCCGCCGGGCTGCGCCCGCCGGCGGTGGTCGTGATCGGCGAGGTGGTCCGGCTGGCCGGACCGGCGTTCGGACCCGATTCAGTGGCCGGTCCGGTGGGGGAGCGGTGACCGGTCCGGGGCCGCTGCTGCTGGCCGTGGCGCACGGGTCGTCTGACCCGGCCGCGGTCGGCGCGCACCGTGCCCTTCTCGGCCGGATCCGGGCCGCCGCGCCGGGGGTCGAGGTCCGGCTCGGCTACCTCGGTCACACTGATCCGCCGGTGCTGGATGTGCTGCGCGAGTGCGCCGCGACCGGGCGGAACGCGGTGGTGGTGCCGCTGCTGTTGGTCGCGGCAAGCCACGCCCGTGGCGACATCCCCGCGGCGATCCGGGCGGCCCGGCGGGACGGGGTGCGGTTCGACTGTGCGCGGGTGCTCGGACCGCACCCACTGCTGCTGCGGGCGATCCACGGCCGGCTGGCCGCCGCAGGGGTGCCGGCCTCGGCCGCGCTGGTGCTGGCCGCGGCCGGATCGGCTGACCCGGACGCGAATGCCGAGGTGGCCGGGACGGCCCGGCTGCTGTGGGAGTGGCGGGGTGGCATGGCCCCGGTGGAGCCGGCGTTCGCCTCGGCCACCGGGCCGAGCGTGGCCGAGGCCGTCGCGCGGCTGCGGCGGCTCGGCCACGGTGCGATCGCGATGGCCTCCTACTTCCTGGCGCCGGGCCGGCTGCTCTCCCGGGCCGCGGCCGGTGCAAATGGCCTGGTCGCCACCGAACCGCTGGCCGACACCGACGAGGTGGCCGCACTGGTGCTGGAGCGCTACGCCGAGGCGCTGGTCGGACCGGCCGCGTTGAGCGGCGACACCGGCATGTACCGGGCGCCGTGGCCCGGGTCGCGCTCCGATCCGCCGGCCTGAGCCGTACTCCGCTCCGCCGCCCGCGCCGCGATGCGGCCCGCTGGGGGACGGCCGTGTCGCTCACCACCGGTCACCGGAGCGTGCTTCGGGTGTCGCGCACCGTTGCGCTTTCTGTCAGTGCCGGGGTTTACTCTG
The DNA here is from genome assembly GCA_036278435.1 of Mycobacteriales bacterium. Taxonomy (GTDB): domain Bacteria; phylum Actinomycetota; class Actinomycetes; order Mycobacteriales; family DASULA01; genus DASULA01. The sequence goes on from DASULA010000009.1 coordinate 14,366, forward strand.
GTAACAGTCATCGAACAGGTGTTCGAAGATCGCGGCGGGCCACCCGGCCCGGCGCCCGGTCACCGGCCCGGGTCGGACGTAGGGGAAGCACCGAGCCCGGGCCGGGTCGCCGGACAGGTTCGCCGGGCGGTTCACACCGAAGTTCCACCAGAGAG
>DASULA010000010.1:0-6416 GCA_036278435.1 Mycobacteriales bacterium
GGCAGCAGGCCGAGGACGCGGCCACGCTGGTGGACGCCGACTACGCCGAACTACCGCACGTGCTAGACGAGGTCCGGGCCGGACAGCCGGGCGCGCCGCTGGTGCACGACGCGTGGCCGGACAACAACTGTGGCCGGTGGCGGCTGCGGCACGGCGACATCGAGCGGGGACTGGCCGAGTCCGACCGGGTGTACCACGCGGTGTACCGCTCGCCGCCGGCCAGCCACGTGCCGATGGAGCCGCACGTGTGCGTGGCCCAGTGGACCGGCGACGGGCTGACCGTGTGGACCTCGGCACAGGCGCCGCACGCGGTCCGCCAGGGGTTGGAGCGGATGTTCCGCCTCGACCCCGGCGACGTGCGGGTGCTCACCCTCAACCTGGGTGGGGCCTACGGCGGGAAGGGCCAGGTCAAGATCGAACCCATGACGGCCTGCGCCGCCCGCGCGGTGGGCCGCCCGGTGCGGATCGAACTCGCCCGCGACGAGGTGTTCCAGACCGTGGGCAAGCACGCGGCCACGGTGGAGATCACCACCGGGGTGCGCGCCGACGGCACCCTGCTGGCCCGCCGGATGCGGGTCACCTACAACGCCGGGGCCTACGCGGTGACCAGCCCCGGGGCGGCCGGCCAGGGGCTGACCCGGGCACCGGGGCCCTACGCCATCGAGCACTGCGCCGTGGACAGCGTGGCGAACTACACCAACACCGTGCCGTCCGGGCCGTTCCGCGGCGCGATGACCTCCCAGTTGGCATTCGCCTACGAGTCGCAGATGGACGACATCGCCGGCGACCTGGGCATCGACCCGCTGGAGTTCCGCCGCCGCAACCTGCTCCGGGACGGCGGCCGGTACGCCACCGGGGAGGTGATGAGCGGCCTGCACTACGACGAACTGCTCGACGACCTGGACTCGGCCCTGGACTGGGGCACCCCGGTGGCCGACCGCGGGCCGCGCCTGGCCCGCGGTCGGGGGGTCGCGGTGATGCTGAAGAACACCCTCACCCCGTCCCGGTCCGAGGCCCGCCTGGAACTGGGTCGCGACGGGCGGGTGACCATCTACTCCAGCAGTGTCGAGATGGGACAGGGCGTCGGCGCGAGCATGCTCCAGTTGACCGCGGGCTACCTGGGCGTGGACGCCGACCGGCTGGACATGGTGCTGCCCGACACCGCGTGCACACCGTTCGACACCACCACGAGTTCCAGCCGCTCCACCTACTCGATGGGTTACGCGCTGGAGCGGGCCGCTGAGCACCTGCTGGCCAGGCTCGCCGAGCTGGCCGCGGCGCGGTTTCGCGCCGAGCCGGCCACGATGGCCCACCACCGTGGGCGGACCGGCCCGCGTGGCCGGCCGGGAGACGCCCTGCCGTGGGCCCGGCTGATGGCCGAGGCCGGGGTGGAACGGGTGGTCGGCGAGGGCGTGTTCGCCAGCGACTTCGGCCTGCGGTACCTGGATCCGGCCGATGTGCGCGGGCCGGTCACCGTGCACTGGCACCAGGGCGCGGCCGGCGCCGAGGTCGAGGTGGACCTGGACACCGGCCAGGTGCGAGTACTGCGCATGCACGCCAGTTGCTACGCCGGCCGGGTGGTCAGCCCCACCCGGGTCCGCCAGCAGAACGTCGGCTGCGCGATCTACGGCCTGGGCCCGACCCTGTTCGAGGAGGTGCGCTACTCCGACGGTGTGATCAGCAACCCCAACCTGTCCGACTACATGATCCCATCCATCGTGGACGTTCCCGAGTGGATATCCAGCTCCGCGATCGAGGGCCACGGGCCGGACGTGGAGATACACGGGATCGGGGAGATGGCGTTGCCCGCGGTGGCTCCGGCGGTGGCCAACGCGGTGTTCGCCGCGACCGGGGCCCGGATCCACGAGCTGCCGCTGACGCCCGAACGCGTACTGGACGCGCTGGACCGCCGAAGGGAGCCGACCCGGTGACCCACCCCACCGGCACGACCGAGTCCACCCGCACGGCCGAGGCCGGCCCGACCATCGAGGTGCCGCTGGTGGTCAACGGCCACCACACCGTGGTCCGGGTACCGCCGGACGAGCCACTGCTGCACACCCTTCGCGACGCCGGACACCGCGACCTGCGGGGCACCTGCGGGATCGGCGTGTGCGGCACCTGCACGGTTTTGGTCGACGGGCGGGTGGTCAGTTCCTGCATCCTGCTCACCGCGCAGGCCCGCGGGCGGGCGGTCACCACCGCGGCTGGACTGCGAGACAGCTCGGGCGGGCTGTCGCCGGTGCAGCGGGCCTTCCTGCGGGCCAACGCGTTCCAGTGTTCCTTCTGCACCCCGGCCATGACGCTCGCCGTGCACGCCGCGCTGCACGACCCGCAGGTCCGGCGGGATGCCGCCGGAATCCGCGAGTTCCTGGCCGGGAACCTCTGTAGATGCGGCAGTTACCCCGACGTACTGGCGGCCGTGACCGACCTGCTGGACCGCGACGGGGAACCCAACGAAGGGGACGTGCGGTGACCGAGCCGACCGCCGCGGCGCCGGCGAAGATCGAACTGCGGGGCATCCGGAAGGACTTCCGGACCCGCAAGAACGTCGTGCGGGTGCTGGGCGGCGTGGACTGCCAGATCCGCGCGAACGAGTTCCTGTCGGTGATCGGTACCAGCGGGTGTGGGAAGACCACGCTGCTGCGGATCATCGCCAGCCTCACCCCGGCGGACTCCGGTGAGGTGCTGATCGACGGGCAGGTGGTGCGCGAGCCGGGTCCGGAGCGCGCCGTGGTGTTTCAGCACTTCGGCCTGTTCCCGTGGAAGACCGTGCTGGACAACGTCCGGTTCCCGCTGCTGACCCGGAAGGTTCCGGCCGCCGAGGCCACCGAGAAGGCCCGGCGCCAACTCGCCCGGGTCGACCTGGGCGGCTTCGAGAACAGCTACCCGCACCAGCTCTCCGGCGGGATGCAGCAGCGCGTCGGGCTGGCCCGGGCGCTGGCGATGGACCCGGCGATCCTGCTGATGGACGAACCGTTCGGGGCCATCGACGCGCAGACCCGCGAGCTGATGCAGGAGGAGCTGATGAAGCTGTGGGCGGACATGGCCAAGACGGTGGTGTTCATCACCCACGACCTGGACGAGGCGGTACTGCTGTCCGACCGGATCCTGGTGCTCAGCCGGGGTCCGGCCAGCACGGTGCGCCAGGTGGTGGAGGTGGACCTGCCCCGGCCGCGGTGGGAGTACGACGTGCGTGCCCATCCGAACTTCGCCAGCACCCGGCGGGAGATCTGGCACCTGCTGCGCCGGGAGTTGCAGGCCACCGACCAGACCACCGAACCGACCACCGGCGTGTCGGTGCCGGACCGGTGACCAGACCGCTCCACCCCGACCAGGCGCACCGATCCGACCGTGTGAAGGGGGGAAGCGGCGTCCTCGCCCCGGGGCGAACCCGGGGGCCGACCGCGCCGCGCACCCGATGACCGGACTGCCGATCCGCTCCGGCGTCCCCGCACGGTGGACCGCCGCGCTGCGCGGGCTGCGGGCCCGGCGGGTGATGGTGGCCGTGGGCGTGCTGGCGGCCTGGCAGATCGCCGGCGAGCTGAACAACCCGGTCGTCTTCCCGCCGGTGTCGGCGGTCGCCGTGGCGTTGGTGAACCTGATCGCGCACGGAGGTCTGCTGCCGGCAATGGGGGCGAGCCTGAAACTGCTCGCGATCGGATTCGGCGTGGCGTTCGCCGGCGGGTCGCTGCTGGGCATCCTGCTGGGCCGGTACCGGCTGCTCGACGTCACCCTCGGGCCGTACGTCAGCGCGCTGTACGCGACGCCGGCGATCGCCCTGGTCCCACTGATCCTGGTCTGGTTCGGGTTCGGACTCGGTGGGCGGGTCACCGTGGTGTTCCTGGCCTCCTTCTTCCCCATCCTCATCAACACCTACGCCGGTGTCCGGGACGCACCCGGACCGCTGATCGAGGTGGCCCGCAGCCTGGGCGTGACCGGTGAGCTGGGGCTGCTGCGCAAGGTGATCATCCCCTCGGCGGTCCCGTTCATCATGGCCGGCGTGCGGCTGAGCATCGGACGGGGCGTGGTGGGCATGGCCGTGGCCGAGGTCTACCTGCGACTCGGCGGCATCGGGGCCCTCATCGTGCAGTACGGCGCGGTGTTCCGGACCGACTACGTGATCGCCGCAATCCTCCCGCTGCCGATCCTGGGCATCGGCCTGACCCGGCTCAGCGCCCTGCTCGAAGCCCGGCTCCAGGCATGGCGCACCTGAGCGCAACTGACCGGACCTGACCGGACACCCCGCACCACACACCGATTCAGCAGTGACCGATCACGAGGGACAGGGAGGGACGCTTGGCTCATCATCCGCCGTCCAGCGACCACGTGCGCCAGCGATTGGAGTTCCCATGAAATCTCGCGGACACCGCCTTCCACTCCTGTCCACCGCTGTTCTGATCGCCCTGACCGTCGCCGCCTGCGGATCTGGCACGGCGGCGCCCGGCGGGCAGGATGCCGGCAGCAACGCCAACGACAACAGCGGCAAGATCGACCCGCTGGTCACCGCCTACAAAGGACCGAAGGTCGACCTGTCCGGCGTCTCGCTGACGGTGACCACCTCCGAGCCGGACGCGCTCAACATGGGCGCGCTGTTCATGTTCGACAAGCTCCGCCAGTGGGGAGCGAAACTCGACGTGGTCACGCTGACCACGACGTCGGGCATCCAGACCATGATCGCCGGACGGAGCCAGTTGGCGTCGCAGGGCGCCGACGAGGTCGTACTCGGCCGCGGCCAGGGCGCCGACGTGACCGCGATCGGCTCGGCCCGGAGCAAGCAGGTCTACGTCCTGGTGGCCAAGAACAGCATCGACGGCGTCTCCGACCTCAAGGGGAAGAAGATAGCGATGTCGGGACCGTCCGGTTTCGACACTCTGTTGAGCAAGTACGCGCTGAAGAAGGCGGGGCTCGCCCAGACCGACGCGAAGCTGGTCCAGATCGGCGGCAGCCCGGACCGGGGTGCGGCGCTGATCGCCGGCACGGTGGACGCCGCGACCATCTTCCTGTCCACCTGGGAGAACGTGAAGTCCCGGGCCAAGGGTCTGCACCTGATCGAGAACTTCGCCAGCACCACGAAATTCCCCGGCGACGCGTACTACGCGATGACCAGCTACCTCGACAAGAACCCGAAGCTCGCCCTGGGGGTGGCCTGCGCGAACTTGGAGGCCAACGACTGGATCAACTCCGGTGAGAAGGGGTTCATCGACTTCGCCCAGCGGCACGTCAAGGGCGTTGATCCGGCCAGCCTGAAGGTTCTCTGGCAGGACTCCCAGCGGGACCAGTACTACCCGACCGATCCGACCCAGGTCATCTCCGCCGACGGCCTGGGGTCGCTGGAGACCGCGATGCTCGACAGCGGCGAGATCACCAAGAAGGCCTCGGTCGCCGACGCGGTGGACACCAGCTTCCTGCAGAAGGCCGCCACGATGGGCTGCGGGAGCACGCACTGACCGATCCGGACCGAACCCCGACCGCGGCCGGGCACCGTGTCCGGGTCGCGACCCGGACACGGCGGGGCGCACCCCGACGGCAGGAAGGACAGCTCAATGGACACGTCTTCGGTGCGGACCCGGATGCCCCCCGGTGGCGACCGGCCGGCGGTGCGCCGGCACCGGGCGGGGCCGTTCCTGCGGGTCCGGCTGACCAACCCGCGCCTGCTCCTGCCGCTGGCGGCCGGGGTGGTGTTCCTCGGCCTGTGGGAGGTGTTCGGGCGACTGTCCAATCCGATCCTGTTCGCCCCACCGAGCCGGATATACCAGGCGTTCGTCGACCTGACCGAGTCGGGCACGCTGCCCGCCGCGCTCGCGGTCACCCTGAACACGCTCGCGGTCGGGTACGCCCTCTCAGTGGTGGTGGGTATCGCGCTGGGCGTGCTGATCGGCCGTCGGCAGATGCTCGGCCGGATCGTCGAGCCCTACCTGGACGCGATCTACGCCACCCCCCGGGTCGTGATCGTCCCGCTGGTGATCGTCTGGTTCGGCATCGGGTACTCCGGGCGCCTGTTCATCGTGTTCCTGGGCACGGTCATCCCGATCGCCCTGAACACCGCGATCGGGGTGCGCCAGGCCCGACCCGACCTGATCGAGGTGGCGCGCTCGTTCGGGGTCAGCGAGCGCCAGCTCGTCCGGCACGTGATCGTGCCCGGAGCGATCCCCTACATCGTCGCCGGCCTGCGTATCGGCGCCGGGCGGGCGCTGCTCGGCGTGGTGATCGCGGAGATCTTCCTCGACCTCACCGGGGTCGGCGGAATCATCGCCACCGGGGCGGCGTTCCTGCACACCGCCGACATGTTGGCCGGCGTGGTGGTGTTCGCCGTGCTGGGGATCGTCTTTCTCAGCGGCCTGACCCTCCTGGAGAAGCGGGTGTCGCCGTGGAGGGGACAGGACGGTCATTGAGTCGGCGGCCGTGCCACGGCCGGA
>DASULA010000011.1:0-14061 GCA_036278435.1 Mycobacteriales bacterium
AGCGCAACCATCGGTCGGTTCGGTGCGGGTCACCGTCACGCCGGGGCGCCTCGGCGCCTTCGTGTGACGGTATTCCGGCAGCACATGCCGGTACCGGAATTGCCGCTCAGCCGGGAGGATCAGCGGTGACCGCGCCGTTTCCCCGATTCCACCAATGCTTTATCCCTTACCGCACAGTTCGCCCCGACCAGGAACCGCCATGCCTTTGACCGAACTGCCATTTACCGAACCAATCCAACCCGCCGAACCGCACGACGCGCGCTGCGCCCACGAGTTGCGCGGGCGCCTGCTCGCCGAGGCGGGCCACCCGATCGATCCACCCACCCGGCTGCGCCACCGGATCGCCGATGCCATAACCGACCACTGTGGACATAGCCTGCTGCGGTCGCACCGGCTGGCCTGGGGCTGGAGCGTCCGGGAGGCGGTGACCGCCGCGCACGCGCTGTGCCGGGAGCAGGGGCGGGCCTGCGCCCTGGCCGACCGGCTCTGGGAGAAATGGGAGAAGGGCGCGCATCCCGGCGCCTATTACCAGGATCTTCTCGCTCGGCTGTTCCGCACCCGCCCGGACCGGCTCGGCCTGGCCGCCGACTACACCGACTACACCGACGACGGCGCCGCCCCGGATTCCACCCCGCGCCCACTCGAAAGGACTATTTCGATGTTTCCTAATCAAGTATCCCGGAATGCTAACGAGGCGCACGAAGCGCACGAGTCGCCGGCTGGATCGGGCGAGTCGCACCGGGCAAGCCGAGCCGGCCGGGGGGCGGAGAACGAGATCACCATGTCCGCTCGGGAGTCCGCGTACTACCACAGCAATCTGAGCGACATCGGCTCGGCCGACACCGACCTGCTCCGCGACGAGGTGGTCCGGGTGGCCGGCCTGTTCGCGAACGCTCCCCGGCTGGCGGTGTTCGCCCGCACCCGGGCGCTGCGCGACCACACCTTCGCCCTGCTGGACCGTCGGCTGCGCGCCGAGGAGTTCGCCGATCTGTACTTCCTGGCCGGCGCGGCCTGCGGCATGCTCGCCGAGATCACCCACAACCTGGGCTACCAGGCCGAGGCAATGGCGCACGCCCGCACCGCGTTCCTGTGCGCCGACCAGGTGGGTCACTCCGGCCTGCTGGCCTGGATCCTGGGCGAGCAGAGCGTGATCGCCTACTACGACGGCCGCCCAGCCCAGGCGGCCCTCCTCGCCCAGCGCGGCCAGATGCACGACACCACCGACTCGTTCCGGGCCGAGCTTCCCGCCCTGGAGGCCCGCGCCACGGCCATGCTCGGGGACACCGAGACCGCCCAACGCGCGCTGGCCAGGATCGAACCCGCCCGGGAACAGGTGGAACCCCACGACCTGGACGACCTGGGCGGCATCTTCGGCTGCATCCTGCCCAAGCAGCAGTTCTACACCGCCGATACCAGCCTGTGGATCGGCGACGGCGCGGCGGCGGTGGCCGACGCCGAGGCGTGCATCGCCGGCTACCAGGACGGCCCCGAGCAGGCCCGCGCCCACGACAACGAGGCATCCGCCCACGTCACCCTGGCTATGGCGCACGTGGACTCCGGCGACCTGGACGCCGCCCGCGAGGCAGCGCAACCCGCCTTCGGTATCGCCCCGAACCTGCGCACCGACGCGGTCAACCAGCGCTTCCGCCGGCTGCACCGGCGGCTGACCGCCCCGCCCGTCCGCGAATCCCCCACCGCTGTGGAACTCCGCGACCAGATCGAAGACCTCCTCACCACCTCCACCCCAAACCTCCCGGCCTGACCCGCCCATCCGGCCCGGTCGGAGGCGGGCAGCAGTGTCATTACTGGAAAACGTCGGCGCCCGCCTGGCCGAGGTGGTCGACGGGTTACCCCACGCCCCGGCCCGGCGGGCCGCCGACCTGCTCGACCAAGTGGTCGCCCGACTCGCGGTCCTGGCCGAGGGCAGCGAACACCCGTCCCTGCTCGCCGCCCTGGCCTGCTTCACCCGCGCCCGCGACGCCGCCAACGACCTGTCCGCGGCCCTGCACGCCTGCACCGACCACATCCACGCGTACCAAACGGCCCTCGGCCTGCCCACCGGCGGTACCGGCGCGCCCGCCGTTGACGCGCCTTCTTCCCAGCCCACGCCGGTCGAGACCCCGCGGTCGGAACTGGCCACCGCCTGCGAACTCCTCGCCACCATGCCCACCATGGACGCCGAAGCCGCCACCACCGGCCGTCGCCCCCGCACCCGCGGCCGATGGCTCCGCAACGGCACCGCCCACACCTGGGACAGCGGCTTGGATGGGAAGTCGGGCCGGGTACGCACGCTCCTCCTGCAACTCGGCATCCTGAACGTCGACACCAGGAGAGATAAGATCGTGGCGCACGCCGAGATCAGGCTGGCCGCGCTCATGAGGCTGACCGGAGGAAGTCCTCGGCGGGAGGTACTGGTGATCAACAACCGGAGAGTCTGTGACAAGGGAAACACGATAGAGAGCCTGAACTGCCAGAATTTGCTGCCGAAGATTCTGGGAACGGGACAGGAGCTTGTCGTCTACACTCCCACCCACACCGGCGGCGTCCGGAAGTGGCAGTTCCGAGGAGGCGAGTAGCCATGCGGGTGATGGTCGGTCGCTGGTATGACCATGACAGACCGTTCCTCCTGCACACCGAGGCCGAGCTGGACCACATGATCGACCGGATGCGGCACGCACCCCCCCATCACGACCAATCATTCCTGTGGGTATTCGACCGCTTTGACAATGGATGGCCGAACCCGCCGGGTGCGTCGATGGACATCGGACTGGCCGACGATCAGGGTTGCCTCTCCTTCGGCAGCAGACATGCCGGATCCCACTACCCACCTGGTTTGTGGTACAGCCTGGGTGACCCGGACGCACCCACGGAGGACGTGGTCTACCTCGCCGGAGACGGAGACTCGGAGTACTTCTACCCACGCAGCGCGGTCATCGGCTTGGACGACATCCGCGCGGCCATGCACGAGTTCGCCCGCACCGGAGAGCGACCCACCGCCGTTCGATGGCAGGACTGGCGACCCCCACTCATCGAGTCAGCTCCACCCGGCGAGGACTACGACCCCGCCGACGACCCTTGGGCCGCCATCCCCACCTGATCTCCGACCTACGGACGGCGCCGAGTCAGCGCCAATGATGCGGAGGAATGATGACCGAACCGTGGGGTCAGGTAGCGGACAAGGAAATGCTTGTGGCCGATCCAGCCAATATTCCAGACGAAAGCGTCAAGCCTCGGATGACCGTACGATGCCCGGGCGGCCACAAGCTGGTCAAGGTTTATGATCCGATTGCATATGAATTTGATGGTCTTGGCGAGCCGACGGCCGTCTGGTATGGACCGGTCTTCTTTGCGGATGTACCCGAGACGTCGGCGGGGTATTTCATTTGGCACCGCCTCAGGCACATTGGCAATATTCCTGAACACATCGTAGGGTACGATCATTTCACCGGTGCGCCAGTTCGTGGTGCGAACATTGGGGGATTTATCACAGCTGAGTGTCCCGGGAAGGGTTTGTATAGTATACATACATGGCAGATCCAGCGATGGTGGGATCTCGAACGTCGGTTTCCTCGACTACCCGACCCGGTACGCTGTCGACGTGGTGTAGACTGATCTTGGCCCACGCACTTCTGGCAGTCAGTGCTGCCGGCATTGTAGATGCGTGATGACCCGAGGTGGGCATTCGGGACTTAGCCCTTAGGGGTGGTCTCGTCATGCCCTGTAACGCTGTTATACTTTTCTGGGATTCCGCTTCAGAGCTGGTCGATGCACAGGTATGGTTTCCAGCCGAGCTATTTATCATCGCCATCGCCGTATTATTGACCGTACGCGCCGCAATCCAGAAATTGGATTCTCTGACACGGATGATAGCGACGCTCACTGCATTGTTTACCAAGGATAGGGCGCGCGCTGAACGTGCCGAGTCTATCCTAAAATTGGTATGGCCTGATGAGGGAAGCTCGATCAGTGATTGCCAAGGCGCGGGCGAAGGTGACTCCGACTGATGCACCGATACGATGCGAAGGTGGCTGTTCCGAGGAGGTGAGTAGCCGTGCGCGTGATGGTGGGCCGGTGGTACGACCACGACAGACCGTTCCTGCTGCACACTGAGGCCGAACTGGACCACATGATCGACCGGATGCGGCATGCTCCCGAGCATCACAACCATGCTTCGCTGTGGGTATTCAGCCATTTTCGCAATAATTGGCCGGAACCCAATGGCACACTCCTGAAGATGGGCGTCATCGGCGAGCAGGGCAGTTTCTTCTTCGGCAGTAACCATGCCGGATCCCACTACCCGCCCGGCTCGTGGTACAGCCTCGGCGACCCCGACGCCCCCGAGGAGGACATGGTCTACCTCGCCGGAGACGGGGACTCCGAGTACTTCTACCCACGCAGCGCGGTCATCGGCCTGGACGAGATCCGGGCAGCCGTGCACGAGTTCGCCCGCACCGGGGAACGCCCCACTGCCGTGCGATGGCAGGACTGGCGCGAACCAGTGGCCTGGTCCCGCAAGTCCCCGAACTACGATCCCGCGGACGACCCCTGGGCCGCCATCCCCAACTGACCACCCACCACCCCGCGCCGATCTTGGTCATGGTGCTGTTATTCAGCGATCCATAACGCCTTTATGACCAAGATCGGCGGGGGTTGGGTTCTCAGAGGGTGGTGCAGGTGGTGCCGTTGAGGGTGAAGAGGAGCGGGACCGGGTTGGCGCCGGTGTAGCCGCCGTTGAAGCCGATCTGCACCGACGCGCCGGGCGCCAGTACCGCGTTGTAGCCGGCGTCGGCGGCGGTGACGTGCTGGCCGGTCTGGCTCCACGCGGCGGCCCAGCCGGCCGAGACGTGCTGGCCGGGGAACGGGAAGTCGAACTCCAGGGTCCAGCCGTTGATCGGCGTGCTGCCGTTGTTGGTGATGGTCACGTTGGTGCCGAAGCCGCCACCCCAGTCCACGGTGATGGCGTAGTCCACCGCGCAGGTGCTGTTCGCCGGCGTGGACGTGGTGAAGGTGACCGGATCGGACGGTGCCGAGGTCCGCCCGGCGCTGTCGGTGGCGATCACGTTCACCGTGTACACCGTTCCGGGGCTCAGCCCGGTGAGCGTGGCGCTGGTGGTCGTCGACGTGGCCAGTGTCGTGCCGACGGTGCCGTCCTGGCGTACCACGGTGTACCCCGTGACCGGAGTGGACGCATCGGCCGGTGTGGACGGTGACCAGGTCAGCGTGGCCGTGTCGGTGCCCACCCCGGAGGCGTGCGGCTGCCCGGGTGCGGACGGCCCGGCGATACCACCGCCGGACGGGTGCAGCACCACGGTGGTCAGCGAGTACGGCGGGATGGTCTGCGCGGTGGCGGTGCCCTGCGCGGCGCTGGTGATCGAGGTGTCCCCGTTGACGAACGAGAACACCGTGGGCGCGCCGGCCGCCGGGGCGAAGCCGGCGTAGGACAGGTTGATCGGGTAGGAGTTGGTCGGGTCGGTGTTGACCAGCATGACGTCCAGGTCGCCGTCGGTGCGCCGTACCGCGTGCACGGCCACCAGCGGCTGGTCCGAGGAGGACTTCACCATCTGGTCGCCCGGCCCGCCCAGGTGGGTCAGCATCTGGATGCCGTGGTAGGGCGCGAACGGCGTCTCGGCGGCCGGTTCGCACACCCCGGCGGTGCACGAGGCGTTGGACAGCACGCCCTCGTCGTTGTAGTCGGTCTCGCCGTCCACAGTGGTGACCGGGCCGCCGGTGCCGTTGTGCAGATCCCACCAGTCGACGTTGAAGACGCCGTTCTCCAGCCAGGTCATGTAGTTGTCCGAGGCGAACAGGGCCGCCGACTGGGTGTCCTTGTTGACCGTCGAGTTCGTCTCGGTCACCGCGATTCCCACGTTGGGGGCGTTGGCGCCGGTGAACTGGTTGATCAGCGAGCGGAGTTGGAACATCGCGCCGGAGATCCCCGAGGACTTGGTCAGGTTGTCCGAAGCGGACGAACCACCCGGGTACCAGTGCACGATCACGAAGTCGATGGACGCCCCGGCGATGGACAGCACCGTGTGGTTCCAGTCCGCGGTGTCACCGGTGGCCAGCACGCCGTCCGGCCAGCTTCCCGGGGTGGTCAGCACGGCGCCGATCTTGATCGTCGGGTCCACCGCCTTCATCGCGGTGGCGTAGGCGACCAGGTCGTGGGCGTAGCCGGCCGGGCTCTTGTCGGCATGCAGATCGGCCTCCCAGGACGCACCGTAGTGCCCGTTGCCGTAGACCTCGTTGCCGATCTCCCAGTACTTCGCGCCGTAGTTGTGCGTCACATTGGCGTCGCGCACCCAGTCCGCGGCCTCCTGCGCGGTGCCCGACCCGTAGTCGGCGATGATGATCGGTTGCGCGCCCGCGCTGTTGGCCATCCCCATGAAACTGTCGAAGTCAGTGCCCGGCGCGACGAAACCACCGTCGGCGGTGTTGGTCTGCCAGTGGTAGATGTCCCCATAGGACCCGCCCGGGTACCGGAGCATCCCCACCCCGGCCGAGTGCACCAGCCCGGCCACCGGCGCATCGGTCATCAGTCCGTCGTAGACGGCGGTGTTCAGCCCGAACGCGGTGGCCGGGATCGTGCCCAACCCCTCCTGCGCGTTGACCGTGACGTTCACCGCCGGTGCCGCGCTCGCGGCCGGTGCCGCGGCCACCGCCGTGGTGCCGGCCGCCGCGAGTACCGCCACGGCCAGCACTGCCAGCCGTGACGTTGCCTGAGATCGTGGTGATCGTGTTCGGCGCATGCCGACTCCTTCTGGTGTGTGCGGAGCGGCGCACGGTCGCACGAGATATCCGGGGCGACATCGACCCCTCCGCCCGTGTGAAAGCGCTTCCATGTTCGGAGCGTGATTCTGCTGTGTCAAGGAGTCGGGACAAACAGTGCGTGCCGCCTCAACCGGGCCCGAGCCTGATCACCGAACGGGAACGTGTTGACACGACATGGACCCGGGTCCACTCTATGAATGCGCTATCACATCCCGGGATGGCGTCCACCCCCCGCCGCAGTCGTGGTCGCGTTCCGAGTCTGAAAGCGCTTTCATCCCCCGATGGAGAGGTCCCGCCGTGCAGCGTCCGATCCGGTCGGGAGCGAGCAGGACGGCCCTGGCCGCCGCCCTGGCCATGCCCGTGCTCGCTCTGGCCCTCACCCAGATCGCCCCGCCCAGCGCCATGGCCGCGCCCTCGGCACCGCGACCGTCCGGAAGCATCGCCCCGACCACCCGGTTCTACCTCAACCCCGACTCCGCGGTGGTCAACTGGGTCGCGCAGAACCCGACCGACCCGCGCGAGCCGGCCATCGCCGGCCGGATCGCCAGCCAGCCGCAGGCCACCTGGTTCGCCAACTTCAGTCCCAGCACGGTCACCGCGGACGTGCGTTCGGTCACCGGCCCGGCGGCGGCTGCCGGCGAGGTGCCGGTGCTGGTCGTCTACGAGATCCCCAACCGTGACTGCGGCGGGGCCTCGGCCGGCGGGGCACCGGATCTGGCCAGCTACCAGGACTGGGTCCAGCGCTTCTCCGCCGGCCTGGGCACCGGGCCAGTCGTGATCATCCTGGAACCGGACTCGCTGGCCCTGCAGACCTGCCTGAACGCCCAGCAGGTCACCGACCGGGACAACGCGCTCGGCCAGGCCGGGCGGACCATCCACGCCGCCGATCCGAACGCCAAGGTCTACATGGACTCCGGCCACTCCAACTGGAACCCGCCGGCCGACCAGGCGGCGCGCCTGAACGCGGCGCAGGTCACCACCTCGGCCGACGGCATCTTCACCAACGTGTCGAACTTCGAGACCACCGCCGCCGAGCTGACGTTCACCAGGGCGATCCTGGCCAACCTCGGCAACCCGCCCAACCTGCACATCGTCGTGGACACCAGCCGCAACGGGAACGGCCCGGCACCCGGTGACCCGTTCTGCGACCCGCCCGGCCGGGCCCTGGGCACCAACCCGACGGCCGACACCGGCGCCGCGGACGTGGACGCGTTCCTGTGGGTCAAGCCCCCGGGCGAGGCCGACGGCTGCATCGCCGCGCCGGGGACGTTCGTGCCCGACTACGCCTTCGGCCTGACCGGCGGCACCACCGGCGGGGGCACGGGTGGCGGCACCGGCGGCGGTACCGGTGGGGGTACCGGAACGCTGGCCTGCCAGGTCAGCTACGTCAACCAGACCGAGTGGGTCGGCGGCGTCGTGGCCAACCTGACCATCACCAACACCGGCACCGCCCCGGTGAACGGGTGGACCCTGGCGTTCACCTTCCCCGGCGACCAGCACGTGACCAACTTCTGGAACTCCACGCTGACCCAGAGCGGCCACAACGTCACGGCCACCGACGCCGGGTTCAACGCGTCGATCCCGGCCGGCGGCAGCACCGGCATGGGCTTCCAGGGCACCTGGGGCACCAGCGACGCGCCTCCGACGAGCTTCACCCTCAACGGCACCGCCTGCACCACCTGAACAGCCCTGGACGGCCCTGGACGGGCGGGCGCGGACCCGACGAGCGCTCCCGCGCCCGCCCGTGGCCAAGTCCTACCGCCGCCCCATTAGGCGTGACCCGTCGCCGGTCCCCACGGGATCATGAGACCGGCGGCGCGACGTCGAGCGGACCGGTCCGACCCCGCACCCACCGGTGCCCGCCGCCACTCTGCCTGCCGTGCGACAGGCCGACCGAGTGGAGGTCCCCGAATGGACTCAGCGCTGTCCGGTGTCACCGTCGTCGATCTCACCCAGGTGATGGCCGGACCGTTCTGCACCCAACTGCTCGCCGACTTCGGGGCACGGGTCATCAAGGTCGAACGGCCCGGCGCCGGGGACCAGTCTCGCCGCTCGATGGGCCACCCGATGAGGGGCGAGGACAGCGCCGCGTTCCTGGCGATCAACCGGAACAAGCACAGCGTGGCCGTCGACCTGAAGACCGCGCGGGGCCGCCAACTGGCCCAGCGCATGGCCGGGGCCGCGGACGTCTTCGTGCAGAACTTCCGACCCGGGGTGGTCGGCGACCTGGGGCTGGACTACCCGACCCTCTCGGCGCTGAATCCGGGCCTGGTGTACGCGTCGATCTCCGGCTTCGGACAGCACGGGCCGTACGTCCAGCGGCCCGGCTACGACCTGATCGCGCAGGCCATGTCCGGTGTGATGAGCGTCACCGGCAATCCGGGGGAACCGCCGGTGAAGGCCGGTATCCCGATCGGTGATCTGGCCGCCGGGCTGTTCACCGCGTTCGGCGTGGTGTCCGCGCTGCACGCCCGCGGGCGCACCGGGCTGGGCCAGCACGTGGACGTCAGCCTGCTCGACTCGGCGTTCGCCCTGTCGGTGTGGGAGACCGCCGAGCTGTGGTCCACCGGCCGGGTGCCCGGACGGCTGGGTTCGGCGCACCGGGTCCTGGCGCCGTACCAGGCGCTGCGCGCCCGGGACGGATACCTGACCGTCGGCGCCAACAACGACCGCCAGTGGCGGGGGCTGTGTGCGACGATCGGGCGGGAGGACCTGTTGGCCGACCCGCGGTTCAGTTCGAACACGGCCCGGCTGGACAACCGGGAACCCCTGGCAGCGGAATTGGAGGCCACGTTGCGGACCAGGGACGTGGCCGACTGGGTGGCCGACCTGCTGGCCGCCGGGGTGCCGTGCGGCCCGATCCAGGACTACGCGCAGGCATCGGCCGACCCGCAACTCGGCGAACGCGACATGGTCGCCACGGTCGACCATCCGGTGGAGGGAACCATGCGGGTACTGGGGATTCCGGTCAGGCTGAGCGCCACCCCCGGACGGGTGGTCGACCCGGCCCCGCTGCTCGGCCAGCACACCCGGGCCGTGCTGGCCTGGCTGGGCCTGTCCGAGCGGGAGGTCGACGAGTTGTTCGAACAGGGCGTGGTGGCATGAGCGAGCCTTGGCGAGCGAATCAGGCAGCACAGTGCGCCGGTGCCTCATGCCCGCCCGCAGCGAAGCGAGGACGGGCATGAGCGCGAACCAGCCCGACCGCTCGCCAGGCCCCGAGGCGGACCCCGCAGCCGTCACCAAGGCGGCCACACAGGCGGCCACAGAAGTGGTCACCAAGGCACCGCCGGACGGCCAGGTGCTGCTGAGCCGGGAGGGTCCGGTCGCGATGGTGACGTTCCACCGTCCGCACGCGCGCAACGCGATGACCTGGCCGATGTACGCCGAACTGGCCCGGCTGTGCGACGTGCTGGACGCCGACTCCTCGGTGCGGGTGGTGGTGCTGCGCGGGGCCGGCCAGCGGGCGTTCGTGGCCGGCACCGACATCGCCGAGTTCACCGAGTTCACCGATGCCGCCGACGGGGTGGCCTACGAGCGGCGCCTGGTGGCGATACTCGACCGGCTGGAGTCGCTCACCGTGCCCACCGTCGCGGCCGTGCGCGGCTGGGCGACCGGCGGCGGCATGGCCATCGCGTCGAGCTGTGACCTGCGGGTGTGCACACCGGACAGTCGGTTCGCCGTCCCGATCGCCCGCACTCTGGGCAACTGCCTGTCGATGGCCACCTACTGGCGGTTGGTGCACCTGCTCGGCGCCTCCCGCACCGCCCAGTTGCTGCTGCTCGCCTCGGAACTGGACGCGCCCACGGCGTTGGCCTGCGGGTACGTCGCCCGGGTGGCCACCGAGCGGTCGCTGGACGACGAGGTACGCGACGTGTGCGAGCGGCTGCTGGGCCACGCACCGCTGACCATCGCCGCGACCCGCCAGGCGCTGCGCCGGATCCGGCCGGCCGACCTGCCCGACGGTGAGGACCTGGTCGCCGCCTGCTACGGCAGCCAGGACTTCGCCGAAGGCGTCCGCGCCTTCCTCGACAAGCGCCCGCCGCACTGGCAGGGCCGCTAGCCCCCGACCAGCGCCGCCCACCGGCCCGCACCTGAGGTTTTCGCGAGAAAACCTACGTCGGTAACCGGTTACCCCTGAGGTTTTCGCGAGAAAACCTCAACCTGGGTGGGCTCGTTGGGGGCTCCGGCGAGGGGGGCGCATGGGTGGGGTATGAGAGCATTCGGGCATCGGGCCGGGACGCGAGGGAGTGGGCGATGGAGCAGCGCAGGCTGGGAGCCGACGGGCCGTGGGTGTCGGCGATCGGGCTGGGCTGCATGGGCATGAGCTTCGCCTACGGCACCCGCGACGACACCGAGTCCACCCGCACTGTGCACCGCGCCCTGGACCTGGGCGTGACCCACCTGGACACCGCCGACATGTACGGCTTCGGGCACAACGAGGAGCTGGTGGGCCGGGCGATCGCCGGGCGACGGGACGAGGTGGTGCTGGCCACCAAGTTCGGCAACCGGATCGGCGAGCCGGGACCGGACGGCGCGCGCCCCCGCTGGGTGGACACCTCCGCGTCCTGGGTGCGCCAGGCGTGTACCGCGTCGCTGTCCCGGCTGGGTGTGGGCACCATCGACCTGTACTACGCGCACCGGCGCGACCCGGCCACACCGATCGCCGAGACGGTCGGGGCGATGGCCGACCTGGTGACCGAGGGCAAGGTCCGCTGGCTGGGGCTGTCCGAGGTCAGCCCGGCCACCCTGCGGGCGGCGCATGCGGTGCACCCGATCACCGCGGTGCAGATGGAGTACTCACTGTCCACCCGGGACGTCGTCGACGGCGAGATGCTGGACACCTGCCGCGAACTGGGGGTGTCCCTGGTGGCCTACGCCCCGTTCGGCCGGGGCCTGCTCACCGGCACCATCACGTCGAGGGAACAGTTCGCCGATGGTGACTTCCGGCAGCGTGCGCCGCGCTTCTCTGAGCAGAACCTGGGGGCGAACCTGGCCCTGGTGGGCAACCTGCGCGAGGTCGCCGCCGAGATCGGCTGCACCCCCGGGCAGGCCGCCCTGGCCTGGGTGCTGGCCCAGGGCACCGACATCGTGGCGATCCCCGGCACCAAGCGGGTCCGGTACCTGGAGGAGAACGTCGCCGCCGCCGACGTCAGGCTGACCGCCGACCAGATCGACCGCCTCGACGCCGCGGTCCCACCCGGCGCCGTGGCCGGCGACCGCTACCCCGCCGCCGGCATGCGCACCGTCGGCCACTAGCCGACGTTCATACCAGGCCGGTCATCATCGGCGGTCTCGTCATCCGACGACCGACAACTCATTGGCACCTCCAGATTGACGCGCACCATTCACAGATCCGGAAGTTCCTGATTGTGGCGCGGGTCAATTTCCGGCCGGGACGCGGCGCGCCTCGGATCGGGTGACCGGCGGGTCGGGGTTCAGGCCGTGGAGGACGTGGGCCAGGATCTCGGCGCCGCGTACCACCCGGGGGCCGGGGCGGTTGAAGTAGGCCGGGCCGTCGAGCACCCACACCGCGCCGGCCCGGACCGCGGGCAGTTCGTCCCAGCCGGGCAGCGCGGTGAGCAGGTGCAGTTCGGCCAGGGTCCGTTCCGGAGCCAGGCCGCACGGCAGGAGCAGCAGCACGTCCGGGCCGGCGTCCAGCACGGCCCGCCAGGGCACCGGCCGGGTGTGCTGGCCGGCCTCGGCCAGCAGCGGGACCCCACCGGCGTGCTCGATCTGCTCGGGCACCCAGTGCCCGGCCGGCCACACCGGGTCGAGCCACTCGATCGCGGCCACCCGGGGCCGAGGCCGGGCGGCCACCCGCTGGCGAACCGCGTCCAGGCGCCGCCGCAACTCCCCGGCTCGCCCGGCCGCCGCCGCGCCGACGCCCAGCGCATCGCCCACCTGCCGCAGGCAGTCGAACACCCCGGCCAGGGTGCGCGGTTGCAGGCTGATCACCCGCGGCCCGGCGTCGAGCACCCGCACCGCGTCGGACACCCGCCGGTAGGACACCGCACAGACCTCACACAGGTCCTGGGTGAGCACGACGTCCGGGGCCAGTCGGGCCAGCAGATCAGTGTCCAACGTGTACAGTGATGAACCCTGGTGGGCAGATCCGCCGACCGCGTCGGAGATCTCCCGGCTACTGGCGGTGGACGGGTCCACCGCGCTGGCGGTGACCACCGGCACCGCGTCGACGCCGGCCGGCCAGTCGCACTCGTGGGTGCGCCCGACCAGGTCTGGCAGCAGGCCCAGTTCGGCCACCATGTCGGTGGCCGCCGGCAGCAGCGACACGATACGCATGCCCGCAGCCTAGAAGAGCCAACCCGCGCCCACCGGCCCGAGCCGGAGCACCGGCCGGTGCGGTGGCCAGCACTGCCGCACCTCCTCCGCCCCACCCAGGTTGAGGTTTTCTCGCGAAAACCTCACAGGTAACCGGTTACAAGGCGAGGTTTTCTCGCGAAAACCTCGGGCCGGGTCGGCGGGGTGAACGCTGCTGGCCACCGGGCTGGCTAGGCGGTGGCGGTGATCGAGGCGCTACAGCGGGAGGTCTTACCGGCCTTGTCGATCAGGCAGATCGAGAACGTGATGTGCGAGCCCTCCGGCATGTTCATGTTGTGGTCGACGCAGGTGCCGGCCCCGTTCCCGTCGGCGGCGACGTTGTTCTGGCCGGGCACGTCGGTCCGGGTGTACCTGGCGATCGCGCCGTAGCCGTCGGAGTTCTCGTCGCAGACGAACAGGTGCTCACCGGTGGCCACGAAGTAGGCCCGACCGGCGCAGCCGCCGGTTGTGCAGCGCGACGGAGGTGCCGGTGCGATGGTCTCGGCCGGGCCGCCGCTGGTCGGATGCGGCGGTGCCGGCGGAGGGTTGGCGGCGGTGGACGCCGCGGCCGTGGTGGCCGGCGGCGGGTTCGCGCCGGGCAGCGGTGCCGGGCCGGTGCCACCGCCTGTAGTCGGTCCGGTCGCCGGCCGGCCGGGCCGGGGCGACGTCCGGGCGGACGTCCCGGCTGCGGTCGGCCGCGCCGAGGAGGTGGCCGGCCCGGACGCCCGGGTGCCGGTGACCGCTCCGGCGGCCACACCACCGTCCGACCCGTGCCGCAGGAACATCACGCCGGTCGCCCCGCCCAACACCAGCACCACACCCAGCGCGGTGAGCAGGACCCGCCGGGACCGCCGGGACCGCTCCGGTACGGGCGGGGCCGGTGGCCGGGTCCGGCCGGGGCGCAGCGCGGTGTGGGCGCAGTCACCCGGCCCGCCGGGCACCGGAGCCGCCGGCGCCTCCTCCGGGGGCCGCGGT
>DASULA010000012.1:0-10188 GCA_036278435.1 Mycobacteriales bacterium
GCAACCTCGGCGCACTCTGCCGCCACCACCACCGCCTCAAACACCAAACACCCTGGCGACTGGTACAAACCAACGGACAATTCCACTGGACCAGCCCAACCAGACGGCGATACACCACCCAACCAGAAAAATACGACCCACGATGAATTGCCATCACCTGAGGGCGCGTCCGCCGGATGATCCCCCGGGCCAGATGTAACCGGGATGGCATCTGACTTCCACGCCGTAGCTCCGCGATCGGCCGGGTGGTCAGGTCAGCGGCGGGCGCCGGCGGCGGTCAGGCGGATCGAGCGGAGCGTGTCCACCTCGGCCAGCTCCAGTGGCGGCAGCGCGGCGCCGGTGGCCCAGCCCAGCACCATGTCGGCCAGCTCTGGGTTGCGGGCCAGCGCCGGCCCGTGCATGTAGGTGCCGGCCGTCCGCCCCTGCATCACACCCTCGGCCCGGTCCGCGGTGCCGTTGCCCACCCCCCGTTCCACCGTGGCCAACGGACGCGCGGCCGGGCCGAGGTCGGTGCGCCCCCCGTGGTTCTCGAACCCGGTCAGCGGTGCTCGCAGCCCGCTCGCCGGATTCGGGTGGGCGACCAGTTCCCCCACTGCCCGGGTTGGCAAGGGGGTGGACCGCAGGTCGAGCAGGCCCAACCCGGCGTGCTGCTTCCCGTCGGTACCGGTGAAGTGTTCGCCCAGGATCTGCAACCCGGCGCACACCGCGAACACCGCCGCGCCCCAGCCGACCGCGCGGGCCAGCCCGCCGTCGTCGCGCAGCCGGCGGACCGCGAGCTGTTGGGCGGAGTCCTCGCCGCCACCCAGCAGGTACACGTCCCCGCCGGTGGGCACCGCGTCGGTGCCGACCACGTCGACCACCTCGGCGTCGATCCCGCGCCAGCGCAGCCGCTGGCAGAGCACCACGGCGTTGCCCCGGTCGCCGTAGGTGCCCAGCAGGTCGGGCAGGAGCAACACCATCCGCACCTGCGACTCAGCCATGATCGGCCCCCGCGTCGGTGTCGACGGTGCCACCGGTACCAGCCGCGCCGACCAGGTGTCGGGTTCGGACTACCAGGTCGCGAAACGCGGTGTAGTTGGCCACCACCTCGACGTCACCGGCCTCGGCCGCGGCTATCGCCGCCAGCGGATCGGATTCGGTCCGGTGGTCCACCTCGGCGTAGGCCAGCCGTACCGACAGGTCGGCGGCGCGTTCCCCGGAGGCGACCAGCCGATGGCCGCGCAGCCGCTCGAACGGCACGTCCCACAACCAGGACAAGTCGCACCCGTCGGGTTCTCGGCCGTTCACCACCACCACGACCGGACCCGAGCCTCCGTCGATCATGGTGAGCATCTCGGCCCAGCCGGCGGGGTTCTTGGCCAGCAGGAACCGGGCACCACGCTCGCCCAGCCGGATCCTGCGGTACCGACCTTCCACATCGGACAGTTGGGCCAGCGCGGACAGGGCCGCCTCCGGTGCCGAGCCGAGTTCGGCGGCGGCGGCCAGCGCCATCGCGGCGTTCGCCCGGTTCACCCGGCCGGGCAGCCGCAGGTTCAGCGGCAGCACCTCACCGTTGGCCAGGATCAGCTTGTCGTCGTCCAGCCGCCAGGCCGGCTCCGGCCGGCGCAACCCGCACCGGCAGGACCAGTCCACCTGCGACATGTCGATCGGCCCGCCACAGCGTGGGCACGCCGTCTTGTCCTCCAGCCAGCCCGCGCCGGCCGCCACCCAGACCGTCCGCGGGGAGTCCACGGCGGCCGACACCACCAGCGGGTCGTCGGCGTTGGCCACCACCAGGGCCTGCGGCTGCGAGCCGATCGCGGCCCGCAGCCTCGCCTCCAGCATGCGCACCTCGCCGACCCGATCGAGCTGGTCCCGGCTCAGGTTCAGCAGCACGATCGCATGCGGGTGGACATCCGCCGAGACGATGCCCAGGTGCAGTTCGTCCACTTCCAGCACGGCACTGGGCGCGCGCAGGTTCCGGGCCAGCGCGCTGACCAGGCCGTCGGGCATGTTCGACCCGCGCGAGTTGCTGGCGACCGGGCCGGCCAGAGCCAGCGCGCTGGCCAGCATCCGGGTGGTGGTGGTCTTCCCGTTGGTGCCGGTGACCAGCACCACCCGCCGGCCACGGGCCATCCGGCGCATCGCCCGGGGGGCGAGCCGCAACATCACCCGGCCGCCCACAATGGACCCGCTGCCCCGCCCGGCCAGCCGTGACAGCGCCGCCGCGGACAGACCGAGGCAGCGGGCCATCCTGGTCCACCCACCCAACCGGGTACGCCCGGCAGGAGCACTGCTGACGCTGAGTGTCCGCGAAATCCTCCGCATGAGGTTGAGGATGCCCCTGGCGGTCCACAGTTGCCACTCGCCAAGTTGACTGTCCGTATCGGACTGCACAGAGTGAGCACGCCGGTCGCGCCCGGTTGCCGGAGCGCCGGTCAAGTTCCCTCGTGGACGGTGGTCGACCCGGCCGGGTCAGCCGGGTCGAGCCGACCGGAGGGCCGGTTCGACGCCCGGTCGGACGGTTGCCGGTCAACCGGGTGCCGGGCGGCGACCCGCCGGCGCCACCAGTCGGTCGCGCCGGGCAGCAGCCCGCGCGGCAGGAACAGCAGGGCCAGTACCAGGACCAGCGCGTAGACCGCGTAGGAGAACACGGTGGGGGCGTAACTGGGCATCCCCGGCTGGGTGCCCAGGCTGTTCAGCAACTGCACCAGTACGGTGATCACCGCCGAGCCCAGCAACCCGCCCCAGATCGTGCCCAGCCCGCCGATGACCGCCATCACCACGTACTGGAACGACAGCAGCACCGGGAACGACCCGGGTGAGAGATATCCCAGGAAGAACGCGTAGATCCCCCCGGCCAGCCCGGCGTAGCCGGCGGACAGCCCGAACACGGCCAGCTTGTACCGCCCCACCGGCACCCCGGAGGACTCCGCCGCGGTCTCGCTGGTGGCCAGCGCGCGCAGCCCGCGGCCCGGCCGCGACGAGATCACCAGGCCGGTGAGCGCCAGCACCACGCCCAGGGCGGCCCAGGTGACCCAGGCATACGAGCGGACACTGTCCAGTTCGGCCGAACCGGCACCCAGTTGCGGGATGCCCTGCAACCCGATGTCGCCGCCGGCCCAGGCCTGCTGGCCGAGCACCGAGAGCAGGATGAGCTGGAACGCCAGCGTGGCGAAGGCGAGGTAGTGGCCACGCAGTCTCAGCAGCGGCACCCCTACCAGCGCGGCGAGCAGTCCGGCGGCCAGCGGCGCGCAGGCCAGCCCGACCAGTCGCGGCACCCCGTGCACCGACATCAGCCCGGCGGTGTAGGCGCCGGCGGCGAAGAACGCGGCCTGCCCGAGCGACACCTGGCCGGCATAGCCCATCAGCAGCGACACCCCGGTGGCCACGATCGCGGCCAACCCGACGGTGACGTAGACGGTCAGCATGCCAGCCGACAACACCAGCGGCAGGGCCAGCGCGGCCACCGCGACCACGGTCGCCACCCCGACCGTCGCCATCGCCGCCGGGCCGGACCGGCCGGCGCCGATCACCCCGGCTCCTCGACCGCGAGGGTTCGACGCCGCGCCTGCCACACCATGATGGCCAGCATCAGCGCCAGGGCGACCTCCACCTGGTAGGACGCCTGGAGGTAACCGGCCACCATGGACTCGGCCACGCCCAGCAGCAGGCCGCCGGCCAGTGCCGCGGACGGGCGCACCAGCCCGCCGAAGATCGCCGCGGCGAACCCGTTCGTGGCCAGCAGCACGTCGGAGTCGAACGACACCGGTTGCAGTGGGGTGACCAGCACCCCGGCCAACCCGCCCAGCCCGCCGCCGAGCGCGAACGCCAGCAGCCCCATCCGGGTCACGTTGATCCCGGCCAGCCGGGCCGCGTACGGGTTGGACGCGCACGCGGTCAGCGCCTTGCCCAAATAGCTGCGGCCGAAGAACACACCCAGCCCGCCGAACGTGAGCAGGGCCGCGCCGATCACCAGGAAGTACTGGTTCTGGATGCGGGCGCCGGCCAGCACGGTCGCCCCGCGCAGCATGGCGAACGACCGCGGCTGGTCGCCCCAGACCACAATTTCCACCGCGTACGCGCCGATACCCAGGCCCAGGGTGATGACCAGCGAGGCCAGCGGCGACGTGCCCGGCTTGCCGATCGCCACCACGCCCACACCCAACCCGACCGTGGCGGCGAGCAGCACCGCGACCGCCTCGGCCGCGCCGTGCGGCAGGCCGCGGTTCAGCATCGACCCGGCGGTCAACCCGCCGAGCACGGTGAACGTGCCCTGGGTGAAGTTCACCACCCGGGTTACCCGGTGGATGGTGACGAACCCACTGGCCACCAGGGCGAACGAGCAGCCGACCGCCAGCCCGGACAGCAGGTAGGTGAGGAACGCGCTCATGTCCGCCCTCGTCTCGCTTCGGGCGGCCAGGAGGCAGGCACGCACTGTGCGGCCCGATCCGCTCTCCAGTGCCCGCTCATTGCGGCTCACTGCCGGTCTCGCCCAGGTAGGCACGCATCACCCGAGGGCTCGTGGCCAGGTCCGCGCACCGTCCCTCCGCGACGATCAGGCCCGCCTCCAGCACGTAGGCCCGGTGACACAGGTCAAAGGCCAGCCGGGCGTTCTGTTCGATCAGCAGCACGGCCATGCCTCGGTCCCGGTTGAGTTCGGTGAGGTGCCCGACCAGTTCGGCCACCACGATCGGGGCCAGCCCCAGGGACAGTTCGTCCACCGCCAGGATGTCCGGATCGGACATCAGCGCCCGGCCGACCGCGACCATCTGCTGTTGCCCGCCGGACAGCGTGCCGGCTCGCTGCGAGGCGATCCGGGCCAGGTCCGGGAACACCCGATACACCCTGGTCGGGTCGCGGTCACCGGACCGCCAGGCGCCCACCCGCAGGTTGTCCTGGACGGACAGTTCGGCGAACAGTTGCCGCCCCTCGGGCACCTGGGCCAGCCGCCCGTGCACCCGCACCCGACCCGACGCCGGCCGCAGGATCCCCGACAGGGTGTTGACCAGAGTGGACTTCCCGGCGCCGTTCGGTCCGACCAGGGCGACCATCTCGCCGGCCTCGACCCGCAGGTCGATCCCGTCCAGCGCCGTGGCAGACCCGTACCGGACCACCAGGTCAGCGACCTCCAGCATGGCCGGCCCTCCCCCCGAGATAGGCGGTGACCACCCGCTCGTCCCGGGCAACCTCGGCCGGGGTGCCCTCGGCGATCACCCGGCCCAGGTGCAGCGCGGTGATCCGGTCGGCCAGCCCGGTCACGAAGCCGACGTCGTGTTCGATCAGCATCATGGTCAGCCCGCGCGCGTGCAGCCGACCGACCAGATCGGACAGTGCGTGTCGCTCACCGGCCCGCAGTCCCGATGCGGGCTCGTCCAGCAGCAGCAGCCGGGGGCGGGAACACAGCGCGCGGGCCAGTTGCAGCGACCGCTGCTGGCCCAACGGCAGGGCCTCGGCCCGGTCAGCGGCCCGTGCGGACAGCCCGACCCGGTCCAGCGCGTCGGCCGCCTCGGCGCGGATCTCGCGCTCCTCCCGGCGGTGTCGGGGCAGTCGCAGCGCGGCGGCGAGGAAACCGTGCCGGGTCCAGCAGTGCGCACCCACCATCACGTTCTCCAGCGCGGACATTCCGCGGAACAGCCGAGCGCCCTGGAACACGATGGCGATGCCCTCGGCCGCCCGCCGGTGCGGGGCGAGCCGGTCCAGCGGCGCGCCACGGTAGGTCACGGTGCCCGCGTCCGGCCGGGAGTGCCCGCTGATCAGGCTGAACAGAGTGGACTTGCCGGCGCCGTTGGGCCCGATCACGCCGCGCAACTCACCCTCGGCGACCGACATGGTGACGTCCCGCACGGCGAACACCCCGCCGTACCGGCGGGACACCCCCATGACGTCGAGCACGTTCACCTGACCCGGGACACTAGTTCAGGGACTTCAACTGCGCGGCGGCCTGCGGGGTGAGGGTGAACCGGCCGTTTTTGACCACCGCCATGACCAGGTCGTCGGCGTTCAGTCCGGCGTGGTCGGTTGGGCTGTAGTGGAACACCCCCGACGGGGTGAGCAGGGTCAGGTGTTCCATCGCCTTCTGGATCTTCGTCCCGTCGGTGCTGCCGGCCCTGGTGATGGCCGCGGCGAGCAACTTCACCGCGGCGTACCCGTCGAAGGCGAACTGTGGCGGGTAGGTGCCGTTGGCCTTCTGGTACGGCCCGGCCATCGCGGTGACCGTGTCCTTGAGTTTGGACGCGGGCAGTTCCGGGCCGACCACGCCGAAGCTCACCGGCAGGATCACACCCTCGGCGGCGGCGCCGGACGGCTTGCTCCACAGTGAACTGGCCTCGGCGTGGCTGAGGACCAGTTTCATGTTCAGCCCGGCGGTGGCGAACTGCTTGGTAACCACCACCGCGGGCGCGCCGGTGGCCCACACCATCAGGGCCTGTGCCCCGCTGTCGCGGACGTGGGTGAACACCGAGCTGAAGTCGGTGGTGGTGGTCTCGAACTTCTCCGTGTCCACCAGGTGGACTCCGAACGAGGACGCGTCCTTGGCCATCGCGCCGTGCCCGGTCACCGCGAACGCGCTCTTGGTGTCGTAGGCCACCGCCACCCTGGTCATGCCCACGGCTTTGAAATAGGTCAGCAGCCGGGTCGCCCCGGCACCGGCGTCGGCTGGGGTCATGAACACGTATGGCCGGACCGGATCGACCTGCTGGTCGCTGGCGGCCGGGGACATGTACGGGATCTTCCGGCGGGCCACCAGCGGGATGGTGGCCAGCGCCGCGTTGGAGAACGGCGAGCCGATGATCGCGGTGACACCCTGGCCGGTGAGGTCGTTGAAGTCGATCACGGCCTGGGCCGGCGTGGTCTGGTCGTCCTTGACGACCAGCCTGAGCCTGCGTCCGCCGAGCAGCCCGCCGGCCTCGTTGATCTCGTTGACCGCCTGCTGGGCGGCCAGCTTGTCGCTGGTGCCCAGTGGGGTGTAGTTGCCGGTGAGCGAGGCGATCTCGCCGATGGTGATCGGCCCGCTGCCGCCCGAACCGCCGCTGCCGCCGCCAGAGCCGCATCCGGCGGCCAGCACGGCGACGGCGACGGTCGCGACGAACCTTCCCTGGATGCGCATCTGGAACCTCCGCGCGTTCCGGTCGGTGCGGACGGTCGACCCAACGCCCTGCTGGCGGAACGCCCAGCCAGTCAGCACCCTGCTCCGGCCACGCCGGTGGAACCGGAGAATCCGCACAGTAGGTCGTTAACCACCAGTATTCAAGGCTGTTGTTCCGCGCGGTCCACCATCGGCGTTCCTGGTCCGGTCACGGGTCGACGGCGACCTCCAGCACCGCCGGTTCCGTGCGGGCCGTGAGGCCGGCGGTCAACTCGTCCAGGGCGGTCGCCAGTTCGGCTGGGGTGGCCACCCGCCGGGCCGGGCAGCCCAGCGCGAGCGACAGCCCGGTCAGGCTGACCTCGCCGAACCCGGGCCACGGTCCGGTGGCCACAGTCCCCCCGGTGGCCACAGTGCCCCCGTGCCCGCTTGCCAGCCGGTCCATGATCGCGTAACGGCCGTTGGCCAGGACCACGAACAGCACGCCGACCCGGTAGTGCGCCGCGCTCCACAGCGCCTGGATCTGGTACAGCGCCGAGCCGTCGCCGACCACGGCGACCACCGGCCGGCCCGGATCGGCCATCCGCAACCCGATCGCCGCCGGCAGCGCGAACCCCAGCCCGCCCATGGCCGCGCTGACGAAGCCGCCGGGCGAGCGGGCCGGCACCCCGGTGAGCAGGTCGTCGCGGTGCGACGGGCACTCCTCCACCAGCACGACGTCGCGCGGCAGCCGCTCGGCCAGGGCCGCGGCCACCTGCCCGGCCCGCAGCGGCTCGGCCGGCTCGGCCGGCTCGACTGGTCCGGCCGGGACCGGCCGACATACCCGCGGCGGACCGGAGTCGGGGCGGTCCGCCAGGTGCCCGGCCAGCAGTTCGCAGACCTGGGCGGGTGGAGCCAGCACGGCCAGCTCCACCGGGGCCCGGTGCGCCTCGTCCGGGTTGTCGGTGACCAGCGCCAGTCGGGTGTCCGGATCGGACAGTGCGCCCGGCTCGTACTGGTACTGCCGGAACACCGGCGCGCCGACGGTCACCACCACGTCGTGGCCGGCGAGCGCGGCGCGCAGCCCGGACCGGCCGGCCGGCAGGTGCCCGGCGAAGTGCGGGTGGTCCTGCGGGAAGCCGGCGCGGGCCCCGAACGCCTCCTGCCAGACCGGGCAGCCCAACCGCTCGGCCAACGTCACCAGCGCGGCCCAGGCCCGCGGCGAGTCCGCCCCCGCGCCGACCACCAGCGCCGGGGATCGCGCGCCGGCCAGTAACCCGGCCAGCTCGCCCACCTGCTCCGGGTCGGGCTCGGCGGCCCGCAGCAGCCTGGCCGGCGCGGTCACCAGTTCGTCCGGGCCGAAGTCGGCCAGCCAGTCGTCCACCGGCACGGTCACCAGGGCCGGCCCGCGGCCGGTCACCGCCTCCTGCCAGGCCCGGCCGACCGCCCCGGGCACGTCCTGCGGCCGGACCGGGGCGTCCCGCCAGACCGGGTAGTCGCCGGCCAGCCCGTCCAGCCGGCCGGCCAGGAACGGTTCCAGCGCGAGGTGGCGGCGATCCTGCTGGCCGACCAGCACCACCATCGGGGCCCGGTTCACCCGGGCGGTGGCCAGGGCGCTGACGGCGTTGCCCAGTCCGGCGGTGGTGTGCAGGTTCACCAGGGCCGGTTCGCCGCGGGCGATCGCCCAGCCGGTGGCCATGCCCACCACCGAACCCTCGTGCAGCCCGAGCACGAACCGCAGGTCGTCGGGCAGCCCGACCAGCAGCGGGATCTCAGTGGATCCCGGATTGGCGAAGATAGTGGTCATCCCGACCCGCCGGCAGACCTCGAACGTCGCCTCCCGAACCGTCCCCACGCCGCCTCCCAGCCCCACCCGACCCGCGCCCCGCCACCGACCGTAGCCCCGGACGACCCGGCTCACCCGGGTGGACTTGTCATCTCGGTGAACCGACCCAACTGGCAACGTCGGGCGTTCTACCGCAACACACCGCTGATTAACATGCAGCAGCCGCTTTTCGGGCCGCCCAACGACCGACTGTTGATCTTGTGGCATATCGAGGAGGAGACTGGCCAACCAGGGTTCAGCGTTGTCCGTCCCACCGGGGACTGGAAGTTCGGCGAACGTGCGTTGACCGACCTGAACTTTCCGCTTCCCCCGACGGCCGCCGACCTGGCCCAACTGGAGTTCGAGCCCACTGACGACGAGATGTCCCTGGATACACCCGGCGAAGACGAGGAAGGTGGTGCGGACAGTGCTGGAGGCGCCAGTGGGTGAGCGTCCGCGTACCCTGAGGTTTATGCAGGAGTCGGCTTGTGGCGTTCCAGCGGGTGGTTGGCTTGTGGTGATGCTGAGTGGGTCGGGGGTGGTGTGTTGTCGTCTGGTTGTGGTCTGGTCCGGCCGGCGGTGGTTGACTTTGGTATGGCGGATGTATTCCACCACGGCGGGGGGTGTGACATGTCTTGGTGTGGGGTGGTTGTTATGGTGGGTCGTGGTTTTCGGGTCCGGTGGTGTAGTGCCGGCCGGTGGGGCTGGTCCAGTGGAATTGTCCGTTGGTTTGGAACAGTCGCCACGGGGTTTGGTGTTTCATGCGGTGGTGGTGGCGACACACCGCACCGAGATTGCCGACCGTGGTGGGTCCTTTGGGCCAGGGGATCGTGTGGTCCAATACCGCTAACTTAAGCCCGTCCACTGTGGATGTTTCAAGTCTCTGACCTGCGGGTTTGACAAGACGCTCGTTGTTGTGCACAGACCTTAAGTTAATGGCATTGTCGTGTGGTCCAGGTCGGCGTGTTGTGCCGAGTGTTGGCAACCAGGAAACCGACAGGTGCGGTCCCGTGCGCGGACGAGGTCATCGAGTGCGGCCGGTGGCCGGTAGGTGGTGCGGGAGTGTTCCACCAGTGACCCGTCTACCGGGTCGGTGACCAGTCGTTTCCATGTTCCGGTGGGGTCTGCGGCGATGGCCCGGGCGTAGGCCGCGCCGATAGGACCGTACCCGTCGAGCACGGCGGGGTTGTTGTCGGCGCCGGCCAGGGTGGAGGCGGCCACGGTGACATGCACCAACGGCCGCACCCCGCCAGGTTCACCCGCACCAGCGTCGCGGTGTCCCAGGAGCAGATTGACGAACACGTCGGCCCGCCGGGCGTCG
>DASULA010000013.1:0-11157 GCA_036278435.1 Mycobacteriales bacterium
AGCACGCCAGCCTCACCGGCGAGCTGGCCCGGCTGGATGGGGCGGCGGAGTGGGGCGTTCGGGCCTACCTGACCGGGTATCCCGGCGCTGGCCGGCCGAACGACGGCCCGAAGGCCCCGGGAGCGACGGGCATCGAGTGGATGCTGCACCGCCGGGATGCCGCGACCGCCCGCCAGGCGGCGAGGCAGGCCCGCGAGCTGGCGGCCCAGGACGTACACGAGGTGCTGACCCGGCACGCCCGCGAGTGCGCGGTCCGGCCGCGACCGCGGGGCGATGCCGACGGCGTACCCGTGCTGGAGGGCGCCTACCTGTTCGACCGCGGGGACGAGGCACGGTTGCGCGCGGACGCCGGTGCGCTGGCGCGGCGACACGCCGAGAAGGGGCTCCGGTTCCAGGTGACCGGTCCATGGCCGCCATACCACTTCGTACGGCTTTCCGAGCGGATCAGCCATGGTTGAGGATCGGCTCGCACTCGACGACGGATCACTGGTCGATCTGCTCGACCGGTTGCTCGACACGGGTGTCGCGCTGGACGGCAACGTACTGATCACGCTGGCGGGGGTCGACCTGATCCGCCTCGACCTGCGGCTGCTGCTCGCCTCGGTGGAGACCCTCCGCGACCCCAGGCAGGCATACGACGGCCCGCACCACCGGCAGGACGGCCTACGCGGGCCCAAAGGTCGGCCATTCCATGTGGACAGTCCACACCGGTGGTATCCGCCGGATTCCCCCGACCCTGACTGGTGGGGAGCCTCGAACGATCCAGCCACGCGTCCGCCCGACGCGCTGGTCGGGGGAACCGGCAACCCGGCAGGGCCGTCCTGGGCGGCCCCCGGCCCATCCGCGCCGGCACCGGACGCGGGCAGGTTGGCCACCCTGGACCCGACCGGTGACCCGGCCCCCGGGGTGGCCGGCCTGGTCGTCGCGGTGATCGACCTGCTCCGGCGGCTCCTCGAACGTCAGGCGCTGCGCCGGATGGACGGCGGCGAACTGTCCGATGACCAGGTCGAGCGGCTGGGCCGGACGTTGCGCGCCCTGGAACGCCAGGTGGACGAGCTGGCCGAGTCGCTGGGCCTGCGCCGGGCACCTCCGTGACCGGTCGACCAACCCGACCGGCACCCCGCCGACACCCGACCTGACAGGAGCACCGCAATGACGGTCCTTAAGGAACAGTCGCCGGTCATCGAACCGTACTGGCGGTCGAGCACGCTCTACGACGTCCTGGAACTGATCCTCGACAAGGGCATGGTCATCGACGCCTACGTGCGGGTGTCGTTGGTGGGCATCGAGCTGCTCACCATCGACGCCCGCATTGTAGTGGCAAGCGTCGACACCTACCTCCAGTTCGCCGAACGGGTGAACCGGGTCGACCTGACCGAGACCAAGAACAGCCGTACCCTGCCGGAGTTCTTCGGGGACATGTCGGAGCAGGGCTCGAAGGGAAAGTCCCGGGGAATGCTCCAGGGCGCCACCAGCGCGTTCTCCGACGCGCTCCAGAAAGGCCGGTCGGAGGGCGACGGCGAACGGCGTCACCGGGCCCGTTCCCGCGGCACCGGTGAGGACCGGTGATGACGGCGACCGGCCTGTACGTGTACGGGGTGGTCGGTGCCGGTCACCCGTGTCGGCTCGCCGGGCTGACCGGCGTTGGTGGACCTGCACGGTCGGTCGCGGCCGGCCCGGTCACCGCGGTGGTGGGCGATGCGACACCCGGGTTGCGGGCGAAACGGCGGCACCTGGCCGCCCACCACGCCGTGGTGGAGTCGCTGGCCCGGCAGGGCACGGTGCTGCCGATGAGATTCGGGGTGGTCTCACCGGACGAGGAAACCCTGCGTCGGGAACTCACCACGGGCGCCGACCGCTACCAGGCGCTGCTGAGTGAACTGGCTGGCCGGGTGGAGCTGAACGTCAAGGCGTTCCCCGACGAGGAATGGATGCTCCGGGAGGTCGTCAGGCACGAGCCGACGGTGCGCGCGCTGCGGTCCCGAGCCTCGGTGAGCCTGCCCGCCCAGGTGGAACTCGGTCAGGCGGTCGCCGCCGCCCTGGCCACCCGGCAGAGTGCGGTCGCGCGGGACGTGCTGGCGCGGCTGGAGCCGTTGGCGGTGCGCAGCCAGCAGGGGCCGCCTGTTCCCGGATGCGCGGTGAACGCTGGTTTCCTGGTGGAGGCCGGGCGCGCCGGTGCGTTCGCCGCCGAGGTGGACGCGCTGCGCCGTGAGCTGGATGCCGGGGTGGCGCTGCGCTGCACCGGGCCGCTGCCCGCCTACAGCTTCGTCACCGACGGGGGAGCCAGCCGATGGGCCTCCTGAGTGGGCTGCTGATGCTACCCCTGCTTCCCGCCCGCGGTGTGGGCTGGGTGGCGGCGCAGGCGGCGTCGCTGGCCGAGGACGAGTGGTACGACACCGGTCGGATCAGGGCTGAGCTACGCGCGGCGGCCGAGGCACTGGACGAGGGGCACATCACCGAGGAGGAGTTCGATCGTGTCGAGGATCTGCTGCTCGACGAACTTCACCGCGCCGAACACCGCACGACGAGGCACTGACCGCTGGCCACCCGATCGGAGGATGAGATGGAGAACGCGACCAAAGTCGGCGTGGCCGTGGCAACCGGATACCTGCTGGGGAGATCCAAGAAGGCCAAGCTGGCCGTCACCATGGGCACCTGGATGATGGGCCGGAGATTCAACTTCGACCTGAAGGGAATCGCCCGCGAGGGACTGGCGCAGCTCGCGTCCTCCCAGGAGGTCAGCAAGCTGGCCGAGGAGATCAGGCAGGATCTGTTCGCCGCGGCCCGGGCCGCGGCCACAACCGCTGCGACGGGCCGGATCGACAAGCTCACCGACGCCCTGCATGACCGCACCGAGGGACTACGGGAACGCACCGGAGAGGGCGAGGACTCGGGCCCGGACGGTGAGAACGGGGGCGAGGACTCCGGCCGGGAGAGTGAGAACGGGGGCGAGGACTCCGGCCGGGAGAGTGAGAACGAGGGCGAGGACTCCGGCCCGGACGGTGAGAACGGGGGCGAGGACTCCGGCCCGGAGAGTGAGAACGAGGGCGAGGACTCGGAAGGCGAGGACGAAGGCCGGGCCGAGAAGGAGAAACCGGCGCGGATGAAGCACCAGTCCGGCAACGGACCGGCCCGTCAACCCGGTTCGCGTCGGAGCGCGGCACCGAGGAGCGAGTCCGGTGGCAAGGAGCACGCCGGCCGGCGGCGTCCCACCCCGGACGGTTCGCAACCGCAGCGTCCACCCCGGAAACGCGCCGGCTCGACACCATCCTCGAAGGACTCCGCCTCCCAGCCCCCAGGAACCCCCAGGGCTCGCAGGCGGGGGCCCGCCCACAGGCAGACACAGTGACGGCTGAGCCGGAAGCCGGAGGGAGTGAGATTCGCGATGGCACAGGGCAACGGCCAAAGTGACGGGCGCGCGGACCAGCTACCGGGCGTCGTGCGGTCAATCCAGTCTGCCGCGTCGAAGAATCCCGCGACAGAACGGTTGGTGCAGGAGGCCACCGACTACCTCGGGGCGCAGCTCAACCGGCTGATGTCCGGGGCCGGCGGCCGGGTCGGCGAACTGACCCGGAAGCTCACCGACGTGGCCGAGGGCAAGGCGGATGCCGCGGGCCCGTTGGGACGGGCCGCCATGGGAGTCATGCAGGGGGAGAACCCGGTCAAGGCCATGACCAAGGCCGGCGCCAAGGGAGTCGGAGAGAAGGTGAAGTCAGCCATGCCCGGTGGGAAGGACGGAGGCGGTAAGGCCGCCCCCAGCGGCGGCAAGTACAACACGATCATCGAGGATCTCAACATCGGCGTTCCGTTGCGGGTGGCCTACGACGAGTGGACGAAGTTCAGTCAGTTCCCCGAGTGGGCCAAGGGCGCGCAGAAGGTCGATCAGGACGAGGAAACCGAGACGAAGTGGAGCGCGAAGATCGCGTGGTCGGTGCGGAACTGGACCTCGACGATCACCGAACAGGTGCCGGACCGGCGCATCGCCTGGAAGTCGGAGGGCTCCCAGGCGGTGATTCACGGCGTGGTGAGTTTCCACCCGCTGGGTGAGAACCTCACCAGGATCCTGGTGACGCTCCAGTACTACCCCTCCGGCTTCTTCGAGAAGACCGCGAACCTGTGGCGCGCGCAGGGCCGTCGGGTGCGACTCGACCTCAAGCTGTTCCGCCGCTACGTGATGATGGGCGAGGCCGACCCGGATGTCGAGCCGTGGCGGGGGGAGATCCGTGACGGCGAGGTCGTCAAGAACCACGACGAGGCTGTCGCGGAGGAACGCGACCAGGACCAGGACCAAGGCGCCGAGGAGCAGGGAGGCGAGGAGGACGAGGACTACGACGAAGACGAGGAGGGAGACGAGGAGGAGGACGAGGAGGGGGACGAAGGCGAGGAGGGGGACGAAGACGAGGACGAAGACGAGGAGTACGACGAAGGCGAGGAGGATGAGGCAGAAGAGGAGCGACCGGCCCGACCGCGGCAGCCCCAGCATCAGCGGTGAGGCCACCGTCATGGGGCGGGCGCACCGACGACCGCCCATGAGCCCGGGATCCCGGGGTGGGAGCGGCGCGACAGACCACCCCCACCCCGGGTCAGTGCCTACCGGCCGGTGATGCGCAACACGGTCACCGAGTTCGCCGGGAACGCGAAACGCTGTCCGTTGCCGACGCGCACCTGGTTCGTGGTCGGAGCGACCGCGTCGGGTGTGGCCAGGGTGTTGCGGGCGCCGGGGTCGCCGGTGAGCACGGTCTCGGTCGCGGTGCGGTCGAGCCTGCCGACACCGGTGAACGAGATCCGTGCGCTCTGCAACTGAGTCGAGGGGTTGACCACCTTGACGTAGAACGTGGTCCTGCCCCTCCTGGTGGTCGCCGTGACGACGTCCTTCAGCACGCTCCCGGCCGACAGGCCGCTGCCCACCACGTTGCGGCCCAGGTTGTTGGCGAACATGGTCTGGACCCAGTACGACGGCGACCGGTAGCTGCCGGCCGCGTCCAGGCCGATCAGGTTGGTCGGCCAGTTCGACTGGTTCTCGTTGACCAGCATCGGCGCGTACATGCTGCCCACGACGATGTCGCTGTTGCGCTCCAGACCGGTGAGGAATGCCGCTTCGCCGACCGCCGCGGCCAGCGTGGGAGTCGGGCTGCCCTGCTGGGCGCCGTACTCGCCGACCAGGATGCGGGGTCCGCCGCGGTCGGCGGTGTCGAAGTGGGTGGAGTTGTCGTTGAACCACGACGGCGGCTCATAGAAGTGCTCGTCGACCACGTCGGGGATGCGGCTGGTGACCGGGGTGGTCGCCACGATCCGCAACTGCGGGTACCGTGCCCTGATCGCGTCGTAGAGGTCGGCGAACCGCCACTCGTAACTGCCCGAGCGGTCGAAGAAGTCCTCGTTGCCGATCTCGACGTAGTGCAGGTCGAACGGCGCCGGGTGGCCGTCGGCGGCCCGGCGGGCACCCCACGGCGTGGAGGTGTCGCCGATCGCGTACTGGATCTCATCCAGCGCGTCCTGCACGATCGGCCCGAAGTCCGACTCGGCGACGTGCTGGCCGTTGAGTGTGTACCCGGCGAACACCGCGAGCAGGGGCTGTGCGCCGACGTCCTGGGCCATCTGGAGGTACTCCAGCAGCCCCATGCCGTCGCTGGACCAGTATCCCCAGGCGGTGTTCTGGTGTCCCGGGCGCTGCCAGATCGGCCCGATCGTGTCCTTCCAGTTGAACCGGGTGTCGAAGGTGTTGCCCTCCAGGTAGTTGCCACCGGGCACCCGCAGCAGGCCGACGTGCATGGCGGCGAGCTTGGTCATCACGTCCCGGCGCAGCCCGTTCGGCCGGTTCTTGTAGGTGGGCGGGAACACCGAGACCGTCGACAGCCACACGTTCCGGTTGGCGATCGCCGGGCACCTGCCGCCCTTGCAGGTGTTGGCCAGAGAGACCACGATCCGATTGTCGGTGGACGGGGAGATGCCGCGCGGTGTTTTCAGCGTGTAGCCGTACCGCTTCCACCCGCTGGCCGGTCTACCCAGGACCCTGCGGGCCAGCATCGTGCCGTCGGCCTTCTCCAGGCTGACCGACAGCGTCCCGGTGAAGTCCGCGCCGGCCCTGGCGAACAGCGAGCCGGTGTACCTGGTGGCTGGGTCCACCCGCACGCCGTAGTAGCCGATGTTGCCCGCGGCGACCCGCCCGCCGGGCGGCAGCGAGTCGATGTGCACGCGCAGCGACTGGTCGATGGCGCTGTTCAGCGGGACACCGGTGTCGATCGCCAACGACCCGGCGGCACCGCCCTGAGTGGACAGTTCCCAGTACGGCACCAATCCGTTGCCCGGCCCGCTGCCCGGCTGGTAGGCCTCGGCGAACGAGCGGTTGCGGACCAGTTCGGCGTACACCCCGCCCTCGACGGAGTGGCTGATGTCCTCCAGCATCGCCCCGTACTGTGAGGCGTGGGTGGCCGCACGCAGGTCGGTGCCGTCGACCGACAGCGAACTGGCCCCGGCCAGCACGGCGACACCGGTGGCCGACAGAGCGAAGCGGGTGACCTGAACTTCGTCCACCCCGCCGGACAGGCGCGGGGCGGCGCCGCTGGTGCTGCCGACGGTGAACGGTCGCGTGCTGTCGCCGGACGCCGAGGCGCAGGCGGTGATGTCCAGTGTGGTGCCGGTCACCGTGCCGCACGAGCCGGGTGCCACCCTGATCGCCGCCGGCAGGCCGTCCAGGTAGAGCACCAGCCGCGCGCTGGCGCGATCGACCACCAGAGCGGCGTGGTGCCACTGGCCGTCGGCGAACCCGTGGGCCGTGGTGGCGACCTCGATCCGGGTGTCGCCGCCGCCGAGGCGCGCGGTCACCGCGCCGGCGTCCACGCCGAGGCGGTAACCGGACTCCGCCGCGGTGGTCGCGCCCTTCTGCACCACCGGCTGGCTCGGCGCGGTCGCCGAGGTGCGGAACCAGGTCGCCACCGACAGCGAACCGGTGCCCAGGTCAAGGCTGGGCACGTCGCCCATGGTCACGTCCGCGGTGCCGTCGAGCAGCACCGAACTGCCGGCCGCGCCGGGCGCCCAGGTCGCGCCGCGAAGCGTGCCGGTGGCGGCGTCGGGCGAGGAGTCGGCCGCCGTGGTGCCGCCGCCCTCGTCGAAGTGCCACCTGCCGGAGACGGCCAGGGCCGCCGCGGCGGCGTCGTCGATTCCGAACGGGTAGGCGCGCACGTCGTCGACGGCACCGGAGAAGAAGTCCGCGGGCCCGCCGAACAGGCCACGGCCGATCACCAGGTGCCCACCGGCCCGCCAGGGCGTGGTGAACGGGACCGAGCGCTGCCGGGCGCCGTTCACGTACAGGGTGATCGTCCCGGCGACCCGGTCGTACACGCCGGCGAGGTGGTACCAGGCGCCGACCTGCGCGGTGTCGGTGGACTCGGCGACCGACGCCGCCGCCGAGGTGCTGTCGGTGGCCAGCCGGGTGAAAGCGAACCGCCCGTCGTCACGGCGTTGCAGGTAGAAACCGCTGACCTGGTCGCCGTCGACGCCGACCGCGGTCCGGAACCCGGTCGCCGAGTCCAGCCGGACCCAGGCCGCGACGGTGAAGCTCTGGCTGGTGTCGATCACGCTGCCCGGGGTGTCGATCAGGCCGGACGTGCCGTCGAAGGCGACCGCGTGCGGCCCCACCGCGCCGGTGGTCCAGGTCGCGCCGCCGGACAGGGTGCCATCGAAGTGGTTCAGCGACCCGTCGGCCGCGGTGGTGCCGCCGCCCTCGTCGAGGTTCCAGGTTCCGCCGGCAGCCAGCCGGGCCGCCTGCGGCCCGGTCAGCGCCCCAGAGTAGGCGCGCACGTCGTCGATCGAGCCGCTCACCCAGTCGACCGGGTTGCCGCCGAACCTCCCGCGCCCGATGACCAGGTGGCCGGCCGGCGCCCACGCCGGCGGGGCGGTGGTGGTCGCCTGGAGCACACCGTCGACGTAGAGGGACAGCGTGTCGGCCACCGAGTCGTACACGCCGGTGAGCTGGTACCACTGGTTGGCCACCGGGTCGAACGTCGCCGACGGGAACGCCGGGGCGCCGACCGACGCGTCGGTGGGCAGCCGGACGAAGGCGAACCGGCGGGTGTCGTCGCGGAACTGGAGAAAGAAGTTGCTGACCTGACCCCCGTCGATGCTGACCACGGTCTGGAACCCGCTGATTCGGGAGAGCTTCACCCAGGCGCTCACCGAGAAGCTGGCGGTGGTGTCCAGCACGGTGGCGCCGGTGTCGACGAAGCCGTTGGAACCATTGGTGGTCACCGCGGAGGAGCCCTGGATGCCCTGGCCCCATCCGCTGCCACCGGTCAGGGTCGCGTCGTGGCCACCCGCCGAGTCCGCGGCGGTGGTCCCGCTGCCCTCGTCGAACGTCCAGTGTCCGGCCAGACCGGGGAGGTCCGGTGGCGCCCCGGACGCCGGGGTGGCGGCGAGGGTGGCGCTCATGCCCCCCGCGGCCAGGCTGAGTGCGGCCACGAGGGCGCTGGAGCGTCGGCGCAGATGCATCGTCGTCTCCTTAGGGGATGGTGTGAACGGGCCGCGGCCAAGCCCAACTCCGGTGTGGTCGTGCTCACCGGTGGCAGTGCTGTCCCACGTCGGAGGAGCTTCGCCGCGTCAACCGCTCGTCTGGGGCGGTGGAGCTGCGACCGGCGGCTGCCGGACAACCAGGCGCCGAGCACGGCCCAGTCGCCTGGCGCGCAGTCGGTCCACGGTGATCGCGGCACCGAGCACGGCACCGAGCACGATCTGCTGGTAGTACGGACTCACGTTGAGCACGATCAGGCCGTTGTTGATCAGGACCAGCAGCACACCGCCGGCCACGATGCCCACGATGCGACCCTGGCCGCCGAACAGGCTGACCCCACCGATGACCGCGGCGGCGATCGCGTCGAGTTCGTAGCCCGAGGCGACGCTCGGGTCACCGAGCCCCAACCGGGCGCTGATGAGGATCCCGACGATGCCGGCGAGCACCGCGCTGGCCACGTAGGCCCACACCACCCGCCGGCCGGTGTTGATGCCGGCCAGCCGGGCGGCCTCCCGGTTGCCCCCGACGGCGTAGGTCTGCCGGCCCAGGTAGGTGCGTTCCAGGAAGAACCAGGCCACCACCATGACAACCACGAAGATGATCGTCGGCAGCGGAACGGCCAAGACGTTACGGCGGTTCAGGTCGATGTAGCCCTGGCCGGAGATGGTGACCGGCACACTTCTGGTGATGGCCTGGGCGACCCCGCGGGCTGCGGTGAACGTGACCAGGGTGATGACGAACGGCGGCACGTTCAGCCGTGTGACGAACCAGCCGTGCCCGAACCCGACCGCCGCGCACATCGCCAGCGCGATCAGCACGCAGGCGAACAGCGGCAGCCCGGCATTGACGAACAACCAGGCGGCGAAGACCCCGGACAGGGCGGCGAGGGAACCGACGGACAGGTCGATGCCGCCGGTGATGATGACCAGGCTCTCCCCGATGGCCAGGGTGCCGAACTCGGCGAGGTTGCGACCCATCTCCTGGAGGTTGCCGGTGTTGGCGAAACTGTGCCTGTTCAGGTACACGGCGAGGAAGACCGCGACACAGGCCAGAACGACGCCGATCTCCGGGGTCTCGGCCAGACGCCGGGTCCAGCGACTGCCCGCGTCGGCAGTCGCCGGCTGCGCCGGAGCCCGCCCCGCGCTGTGGCGGGTTTCTACCGACATCGCTGCACCTTCCGTTCAGGCCAGGGGCGCGGCGCCCACGGCCGCGGCACTGGCCATGATCAGTTCCTTGCTGAACTCGGCGCGGTCCACCACGGCGCGCACCTGCCCGGCGGCCATCACCACGATGCGATGACAGATCCGCATCAGTTCCTCCAGTTCCGACGACGCGACCAGCACGGCACAGCCGGACTCGGCCGCCTCGCCGACCAGGTGGTAGATCTCCGCCTTGG
Organism: Mycobacteriales bacterium; assembly: GCA_036278435.1. GTDB lineage: Bacteria > Actinomycetota > Actinomycetes > Mycobacteriales > DASULA01 > DASULA01. The sequence continues at coordinate 9,903 of DASULA010000013.1, forward strand.
CGCCCACGTCGACCCCACGGGTGGGCTCGTCGAGCAGCAGCAGCCTCGGCCGGGTGGCCATCGCCCGGCCGAAGATGGCCCGCTGCTGGTTGCCGCCGGACAGCGCGCGGATCGGCTGCTCCGGCGACTGGCAACGCACCCGGTACTGCTGGACGACACGCTCGGCCAGGCCTCGCTCGCGGCTCCGGCTCAGGTACCCGAACCGGCCGAGCAGCGGCAGCCGCGCCAGGCTGACATTCCAGCGGATCGGCGCGTCCGGCAGCAACGACTGCTGCTTGCGGTCCTCGGCGACCAGGGTGATGCCCGCGTCGATGCCGGACTTCGCCGAACTCGGCCGATACGCCTTTCCGTGCAACCGCATCCGGCCGCCGGTCGCGGGCTGAGCGCCGAAGATCGTGTGCAGCAGCCGGCTGCGCCCGGAGCCCATCAACCCGGCCACGCCGACGATCTCGCCGGCCTTCACGGACAGGTCCAGCGGGCCCAGCCCGTCAGCGGTGAGGCCGTCGGCCTGCAAGACGACCGTCCCGTCGTCGTGGACCGGGGCGGGCGGGTCGCCGGCCAGTTCGGACCCGACCATGTGCTTGATCAACTGCTGCTCGGTGACGCCCGCGCGGGGCAGATCGGCCACCTTCTCGCCGTTGCGCAGCACCACGATGCGATCACAGACGTCGAGCACCTCGTCGAGGCGGTGGCCGACGAACAGCGCCACCCCGCCGCCGACCGCGTGCTTGCGGGCCAGGTCGAGGACGACGCCGGCCTCGACCGGCCCGAGGGCGGAGGTCGGCTCGTCCAGGATGAGCAGCCGCGGCGCGCGGCGCCACGCCTTGGCGATCTCGATCAACTGCCGTTGCGCCACCGACAGCGCGTCCAGGCGCTGCCGGCTGTCGATGTGCAGCCCCAGCTCGCCGAGCAGCCGCTGCGCCTCGCGGTGCAGGACGGTGAAGTTGACGAGACCGGCGCGCGTGCCCGGCGGCGGGGTGCCGAGGAACAGGTTCTCCCCGACGCTGAGCTGCCCGACGAGGGGGAACTCCTGGGACACCATCGCCACCCCGGCCGCCGCGGAGGCGGCCGGGTTCCCGAGCGGCAGTTCGGTGCCGGCGATGCTGATCCGGCCGAGGTCGGGTTTGACGGTGCCCGCGAGCGAGCCCATCAGGGTCGACTTGCCGGCACCGTTCTCGCCCACCAGGGCGATCACCTGCCCCGACAGCAACGCGAGTTCGTCGATGTTCAGAACCCGCACCGGTCCGTAGATCTT
>DASULA010000014.1:0-9035 GCA_036278435.1 Mycobacteriales bacterium
CCCGCGCAACGCGCGGATTTGGATCACACGATCCCGTGGCCGAAAGGACCCACCACCGTCGGCAACCTCGGAGCGGTATGCCGCCACCACCACCGCCTCAAACACCAAACCCCGTGGCAACTCACCCAAACCAACGGACAATTCCACTGGACCAGCCCCACCAGCCGGCACTACACCACCACACCACAAAAATACGACCCACCATAACAACCACCACCCCACATCTGGACGTGTCACACAACCCCCAACCCCGCCCCACCGCAGTGGAATAGATCCAACGTGCCAAAACCAACCACGATCAGCCGGATCAGACCACAACCAGCCGACAACACACCACCCTCAGGCCACTCAGCACCGCCACACGTCAGCGGCCCACCGGAACACCACGAACCGACTTCTACATAAGCCACGATGTCTCGGGCTGTGCAGCCCGCACCAGCCACGCGGCCGGCCGATGTCGGATATCAGACCGACTGGTGTGGTTGAATTACCGATGTGACAGAGCGTGGATTGCCGATCATCGAGTTCGCCACGCCAGCGGACTTCGCCGACTGGCTGGCGAAACACCACCAGGCGTCAGCCGGACTGTGGATGAAGATCGCGAAGAAGAATTCTGGATCGCAGACGGTGACCTACTCCGAAGCACTGGACGTGGCGCTGTGCTTTGGCTGGATCGACGGTCAGAAGGACAGGTTTGACGAGCTGTACTGGTTGCAACGCTTCACTCCCCGGAAACCGCGCAGTAGGTGGTCGAAGGCTAATCGCGACCGGGCCACCGCACTTATCGAGAATGGACGGATGGGACCAATGGGCCTCCGGGCGGTGGAGCGGGCCAAGGCGGACGGTCGCTGGGACACCGCATATGAGGGGCAGAAGGCGTCGACGGTACCCGGAGATCTGAAGGAAGCGCTTGATCAGAATCCTGTCGCCCGCGAGTTCTTCAGCACACTCGACAGTAGGAACAGGTACGCCGTACTGTACCGTTTGCAGAATACCAGGAGACCTGAGACGCGGGCCCGCAAGATCGGCGAATTCGTGGCGATGCTGGGCGAGCGACGAAAATTCCATGACTGACCTGTCGGTATGGTACCGATCATGGCGGACAGGTCCTCGCGGGGTTTGACTGGCGTCCGGCGGACCGACGCCGGTACGACGGCCGGGTTCGACCGGCTCCGCGCTGAGAAGCATGTTGCCGGTCCCGGGGTGACCGAGATCGCGGTGCCAGGCCGGGCCAGCGCCCATAGGCTCGGTTCATGCCCTTTGTACTCACCGGAGCCGAGGATCTGCTCAGCGTGACAGGAGGTCACCCGTTCGTCCGCTCGTCGCTGCGCTACCGGCACCAGAACCTGCGCGGGTGGACCAGCCGAGGCGCCACGGTGTGGCTCGCCGAGGACGAGCGCGCCGAGCGGGACGGGGTGTCGGTGGTCGCGTTCGGCCCGGGCGGGTCGGTGGTGGACCTGCTCACCCAGGTGGCCCATCTGCTGCCCGAGTCCGGGAGCCTGACCGTGCCCCGGGATGCCGCAGCCGGGCTGCCCGACGCGGTGGGCTTCCACCCCCGGTCGCGGTGGGAATTCCGTGCGCTGTCCGCGCCCCCGCCCGAGGTTCCCGGTGAGGCGGTCGTCGAGGCGCTGCCGGTGCGGACGCACCCGCGGGTCGAAACCCTGTTGGACCTGGCCAACCCGACCGCCTCGGCACGCCCCGGCTCGCCGTCGGTGCGACTGTGGGCCGGGATAGGCGACGACACCGGCGGGCTGGTGGCGGTAGCCGCGGACACCTCGCGCCGGGGCGTCGGGCACACCTCGTCGGTGGCGACCGACCCGGCCGCCCGCGGCCGGGGGTTCGGCGCGGCGGTGACCTGCTGGCTGGCCCGCCGCCAAGTCGCCGAGTTCGGCGTGGCCACGCTCGGGTTCTACGCGGACAACGACCCGGCCCGCCGGTTGTACGACCGGCTCGGCTACGGCCAGGGCATCGCCATGGTCAGCGGCCCGCTCAGTCGGCGATGTTCGCCTGCGCGGTGACCCGCTCGGCGGTGAGCCGGACCAGCAGTTCCCCGTCCACTCCGTTGCGGGCACCGTAGGTCTGGCCCAGTTCGGCGCCCAGGTAGCGGGTGGCGATCCGGGTGGCCCAATCCCGCAGCGCGTCGGTGCCCTCGTCCAGTCGCACCGAACCTTCGATCATGACGAACGAGTACGGCGGCTCGTCGTCCTCCACGCACAGCGCGGCGCGCGGGTCCCGGCGCAGGTTGGCCGCCTTCACAGAGGTGTGCCAGGTGGTGAACACCAAGTCCTCGCCGTCCCGTACGAACCAGACCGGCACCACGTGCGGTCGCCCGTCGGCCCGCACCGTGGCGAGCTTGCCGGTGCGGGTGCCGGCACTGACGAACTCGTGCCACTCGTCGCGGCTCATCTGTCGCATCCGACCACGGTAGAGGGCGACTCCCAGGGGTGCCCCTGGTGGCCGCGCGTGTCGTCTACCGGCCGAGCAGTTCGCGCAGCGCGCCGAGCAGGAGGGTGGCCGTGTCCGGGCGGGCGTTGTGCCCCATCAACCCGATCCGCCACACCGTGTCGGCGTACGGTCCGACGCCCGCGCCGATCTCGATGCCGTAGCGGTCCAGCAGTTCGGCCCGCACCGTGCCGCTGTCCACCCCGTCGGGCACCCGCACCGTGGTCAACTCGGGCAGCCGGGCGTCGGGCTCGGCGAACAGTTCCAGTCCGAGTTCCTCCAAGCCCTTGTGCAGCGTCCGGCCGCACTCGGCGTGCCGCTCGTACACCGCGGGCAGCCCCTCGGCCAGGACCCGGCCGAGCGCGGCGTGCAGCGAGGCGACCAGCGCCACCGGCGCGGTGTGGTGGTACCGGCGCCCGGCCCCGCCGACGGCGTTCGTGTAGTCCCCGATCATGCCCAGGTCCAGGTACCACGAACGGGGCCGGGCCACCCGGCGGGCCCAGGCCCGCTCGTTGATACTGAACGGTGCCAGTCCGGGAGCGACACCCAGGCACTTCTGGCTGCCCGAGTAGGCCAGGTCCACCCCCCAGTCGTCCAGCGCGACGTCGATGCCGCCGAGGGAGGTGACACAGTCGGCGAGCAGCAGCGCGTCCCGGCCGGAGTCACGCAGCGCCGTGGCAACCGCGGCGACGTCGTTGCGCACCCCGGTGGACGTCTCCGCGTGCACCACCGCCACCACCTTGGGGGCCCGATGCGCGCCGGCAATCTCGACCGGGTCGACGGCCCGGCCCCACGGCGTGTCCACCCGGACCACCTCGGCACCGCACCGGGACGCCACGTCGGCCATCCGCTCGCCGAACAGCCCGTTGACCGCGACGACCACCACGTCACCGGGCTCGACGGTGTTCACGAACGCCGCCTCCATCCCGGCGCTGCCGGTGGCCGACAGCGGCAGGGTACGGGCGTTACCGGTGCCGAAGACTGTCCGCAACCGGTCACAGGTCTCGTCCAGGATCCGCAGGAACTCCGGGTCGAGATGCCCGAGCAGCGGCTGAGCGAGCGCCGAGGTCGCCTCCGGGTAGGCGTTGGACGGACCGGGCCCGAACAGGTGCCGGGTGACGATGGGCATGCCCGCGACCCTATCCGGGGCGGTCAGGCCCGCCACAGCCGGCCGACAGCCCACGGCCAGGGCGGGAGACCCACCGGGGTCACGGCTCGGCGGTGGGGCGCGGCATGGAGGCGGGCGGGATCACGTCGATGCCGGCCTCACGGCGCTGCGCCGTGGTGATCGGGGTGGGCGCGCCGGTGAGCGGGTCGAAGCCGGCACCGGTCTTGGGGAACGCGATCACGTCGCGCAGCGAGTCCGCACCGGCCAGCAGCATGCAGGCCCGGTCCCAGCCGAACGCGATGCCGCCGTGCGGCGGTGGGCCATAGTTGAACGCCTCCAGCAGGAAACCGAACTTGCTCTCCGCCTCGTCCTTGGACAGTCCGATCACGTCGAACACCCGCTGCTGCATCTCGGCCCGGTGCACACGGATCGACCCGCCGCCGATCTCGTTGCCGTTGCAGACGATGTCGTAGGCCTGCGCCAGCGCGTGTTCGGGGTCGTCACCGAACCGGTCGGCCCACTCCGGCAGCGGCGCGGTGAACGGGTGGTGCACCGCGGTCCAGCCGCCGTCGTCGGTCCGTTCGAACAGCGGCGGGTCCACCACCCAGCAGAACGCCCAGGCGTCCGGGTCGATCAGCCCGCAGCGCTCCCCGATCTCCAACCGGGCCGCGCCGAGCAGCGCCTGGGCCTCGGCCCGCGCCCCGGCGGCGAAGAACACGCAGTCCCCCGGTGCCGCGCCCACGGCCGCGGCCAGCCCGTCACGTTCGGAGTCCGACAGGTTGCGGGCCACCGGACCGCCGAGCGTGCCGTCCTGCGCGAGGGTCACGTAGGCCAGCCCACGGGCGCCCCGGGTGCGGGCCCACTCCTGCCAGGCGTCGAACGTCCGGCGTGGCTGGGCCGCGCCCCCGGGCATCACCACCGCGCCGGTGTAGGGCGCCTGGAAAACCCGGAACGGGGTGTGGGTGAAGTAGGCGGTCAGGTCCACCAGTTCGCAGCCGAAACGCAGGTCTGGTTTATCCGATCCGTACCGACCCATCGCCTCGGCGTAGCGGATCCGCAGGATCGGCCGGGGCACCTGGTGGCCGGCCAGTTCGCCCCACAGCGCGGCCACCACCGACTCACCGACCTCGATCACGTCGTCGGCCTCGACGAAGCTCATCTCGATGTCGAGTTGGGTGAACTCCGGCTGACGGTCCTTGCGGAAGTCCTCGTCCCGGAAACACCGGGCGATCTGGTAGTAGCGTTCCAGCCCGCCGACCATCAGCAACTGCTTGAACAGTTGCGGGGACTGCGGCAGGGCATACCAGTTGCCCGGCTGGAGTCGCACCGGGACCACGAAGTCGCGGGCGCCCTCCGGAGTGGACCGGGTCAGGTACGGCGTCTCCACCTCGACGAAGCCGCCCCCCGCCATGACGTCGCGGGCGATCCGGTTGGCCTCCGAGCGCATTCGCAGCGCGCGGGCCGGACCGGACCGGCGCAGGTCGAGGTAGCGGTGCCGTAGGCGCACGTCCTCGCCCGGCTCGGCGCCGCCGGCGTCCACCGGCAGCGGCAGCGGCGCGGCCTCGCTGAGCACCTCCAGCTCATCGGCCTGCACCTCGATGTCGCCGGTGGGCAGTTCGGGGTTCTCGTTGCCCTCCGGCCGGCGGCGCACCACGCCGACGACCCGCAGGCACCACTCGGCCCGCAGGTGGTGGGCCTGGTCCTGGCGCAGGACGACCTGGACGTAGCCGGACGCGTCGCGCAGGTCGACGAAGATGGCCCCGCCGTGGTCGCGGCGGCGGGCCACCCAACCGGCCAGGGTGACCTGCGCGTCGACGTGGCCAGCTCGCAGCGAGCCGGCCAGGTGGGTACGGATCACGGAAGTTTCTCCTTGAGGGTGGTCACGAGATCGGCGAGCGGCACCTGGCGCTGCTCGCCGCTGGCGAGATCCTTGAGTTGGGCGACACCGCCCGAGAGATCTCGTTCCCCGATGATCACCGCGTGCGACGCCCCGGACCGGTCGGCGGCCTTCATGGCGCCCTTCAGTCCCCGCCCGCCGTAGGCCAGGTCGGTGGCCAACCCGGCCCGGCGCAGCTCGGACACCAGGCGCACCGCGACCCGGCGGGCGGCCTCTCCCAGCGGCACGAAGAACACCTGGCAGCCGGCCGTGCCCCCCAGGTCCACCCCCTCGGCGTCCACCGCGAGCATGGTGCGGTCCACCCCCAACGCGAACCCGATGCTGGGCAGCGGGGGGCCGCCGATCTCCTCGGACAGACCGTCGTAGCGCCCACCGCCGCCGAGCGCCGACTGGGCGCCCAGCCCGCCGTGTACGAACTCGAACGTGGTCCGGGTGTAGTAGTCCAGACCCCGGACCAGTCGCGGCTCGTCGGTCCACGGGATGGACAGATCAGCCAGGAAGCCCCGTACGGCGTCGTAGTGCTGCTGGCACGCCGGGCACAGGTGGTCGGCGATCAGGGGCGCGCCGGTGAGCTGTGCGACGACCTCGGGCCGCTTGTCGTCCAGCACCCGCAGCGGGTTGAGGTCGACCCGCCGCCGGGTGTCGGCGTCCAGGTCCAGCCCGCGCAGGAACTCCTGGAGTGCCGCCCGATAGGCCGGCCGGCACTCCCGGCAGCCCAGTGAGTTCAGCAGCAGCGTCGTGCCGGTCAGGCCCAGACCCCGGTAGGCATCCCAGCCCAGCGCGATCATCTCGGCGTCCACGGCCGGGTCGTCGGTGCCGATCGCCTCGACGTCCATCTGGTGGAACGCCCGGTACCGACCGGCCTGCGGCCGTTCGTACCGGAAGCACGGGCCGGCGGTCCACAGCTTGACCGGGAGCTGGCCGCGGTGCAGGCCGTGCTCCAGCACCGACCGCAGCAGCCCGGCGGTGAGTTCCGGACGCAGTGACACCGACCGACCGCCCCGGTCGCTGAACGTGTACATCTCCTTGGTGACCACGTCGGTGGACTGGCCGACCCCGCGCGCGTACAGCTCGGTGTCCTCGAAGGTCGGCAGCTCGATGTAGGCGTAGCCGGCCCGCCGCACCGGTGCGGCCAGGCCCTCGCGGACCGCGACGAACACCTCGGAACGGGGTGGGTAGTACTCGGGGATGCCCTTGGGGGCGGCGAAGCTCTGGCTCACTGTCCCGTCCTCGCTGGCGGCGCGGGCTCCCCGGCGGCGCGGATCAGGTAGGGGTTGGCGGCCCGCTCGCGTCCGACGGTGGTCGACGGCCCGTGGCCGGGATGGACCACGGTGGCGTCGTCGAGGGGCAGGATCACCCTGGTCAGCGAGTCGAACATGGCCGCCTCGTCCCCGCCGGGCAGGTCCATCCGGCCGATCGAACCGGCGAACAGCGTGTCGCCGGAAAACAGCGTCGGCACCTCGGCCCCGGGCCCGGAACCGGACTCGGAACCGGACAGGCCGAACACCACAGAGCCGGGCGTGTGTCCCGGCGTCAGGCGCACGGACAGGTCCAGCCCGGCCAGCGACAGGGTCTGCCCGTCGGCCAGCTCGCGCAGGTCGGAGGGCTCGGCGAAGGTCAGCCGGCCGAACAGCGGGGTGCCCGGCGGCGCGCCAATCCCGCTCCACGGGTCGGACACCTGGTGCCGGTCGGCCGGGTGCACGAACGCCGGCACGTCCCTGGCGTCACACACCGGCACCACCGAGAACGTGTGGTCGAAGTGCCCGTGGGTGAGCAGCACGGCCACCGGATGCAACCGGTGCTCGGTGAGCAGTTCGTCCAGCCGCCGCACCGCCTCGATACCCGGGTCGATCACGACGCACTGCTCGCCCGCGGCGGGCGCGACAACGTAACAGTTGGTGGCCGGTGGGCCGGCCGGGAACCCGGCGACGAGCACGCGTGGACCCTTCGAGAGCGGGGCGGTGGACGGGTCGAGGGTACCCAGCGCGCCGGTCGGCGCACGAACCGTATACACCAGTGGGGGCACGCCGAACCCGCCCGGCCCGGATGACCCGGCCCGGTCGCGGTCACGGTCACCGAATCCCGGTCCGGTTGGGCCGTCGGGCCTACCATTGCCGCGGGGACGGCCGGCGCCCGCCCGACCATCGGGCGGTTCCCGTGTCCACGCCGGACACGGGCCGACCGGGAGCGCCTTGACCTCGCGCGACGAATGTCACACCGCAGGGTCGTAAACTACCTACGGCCCTGCTGTCACGGCCGCATCACGCCCGCGAGGAGAACTCCGTGCCGACCACGAAACAACGCCGGCAGTCCGCCCGGCGCCGCCTCCAACGTCAGCTCGACCGCCGCCGCGCGGCGGCCCGGCGCCGCCGCCAGCGAAATTCGATCATCGCGGTGGTCGTGGGAGTACTCGTGGTGGTCGGCGGGGTCGCCTTCTCGGTCACCAAGTTCGGAGGCAGTGCCACCACGTCGGCGGCGGCCACCCCCACGCCCAGCCCGTCGGCCGCGTCGCTGCCCACCCGCACCCCGCCGGCCAAGCCGAAGCGCAACCCGAAGAAGACCTCGGGGCCGTGCAAGTACGCCGAGACCGCGGCCACGCTGAGTTCGGCCTACACGTTCGACGAGGGCCTGCCGTCGGATCCCAAGACCACGCCGAACAAGGACCAGGTCAAGGTGAGCATGGCCACCGGGGTCGGTAGCATCGGGGTCAGCCTCGACGAGAAGAAGGCCCCGTGCGCCGTGCAGAGCTTCCTGTACCTGATGAACAAGGGCTTCTACAACCACACCGTGTGCCACCGGCTGACCACTTCGGGCATCTTCGTGCTCCAGTGCGGCGATCCGACCGGCACCGGCCAGGGCGGGCCGACCTACCAGTTCAAGGACGAGAACCTCAGCCAGGCGTCCTACGCCAAGGGCACCGTGGCCATGGCCAACAGCGGCCCGAACACCAACGGCAGCCAGTTCTTCCTCATCTACAAGGACAGCACCTCGCTGCCGAAGAAGTACACCGTGATCGGCACCATGGACACCGCCAGCGTGGGCGTGGTGCAGAAGGTCGCCAACGCCGGCGAGGACGACTCCAACGGCCCCGGTGACGGCCACCCCAAGACCGACGTCATCATCGACACGATGAGCCTCGCCTGACGGTGGGCGGGGCACGGCCGACGGTGTGCGCCGTGCCCCGCCCACCGGTTCCAGCCAACCAAGCCGGACGGTCGTCGGCGCCACGCCTGAGATGCTCGTGACCGGGCCGGCGGGAACGCCGTACCGGGTTGGTTCGGGTTGGTTCAGGTCGGTTCAGGCACCGGAGCTGACCCGGTAGACGTCGTAGACGCCCTCGACCGTGCGGACCGCGCGCAGCAGGTGGCCCAGGTGCTTGGCCTCGCCCAGTTCGAAGGTGAACCGGCTCACCGCGACCCGGTCGCGGGTGGTGGCGACCGACGCGGACAGGATGTTGACCCGCTCGTCGGAGAGCACCCGGGTGACATCGGAGAGCAGCCGGTGCCGGTCCAGCGCCTCGACCTGGATCTGGACCAGGAACACCGAGTCGGTCGACGGGGCCCACTCCACCTCGACCAGGCGCTCGGG
>DASULA010000015.1:0-4682 GCA_036278435.1 Mycobacteriales bacterium
GGGCGGCGGCCCGCCGGTCGGTGTCCGCCTCGATCGGCTCCCGCGACGGCCCGTCGGGCAACCCGACAACCCGTTCGGCGGTGAGTCCGGCGGCGGCCCACGCGGCCGCGTGCGCGTCGGCCCGGTGGTAGCGCAGCGCGGTCAGCCGGAGGAGCAGCAGGTGCGCCGGGGTGGCTGGCCGCGGGTCGCGGGCACCGGCGATCAGGGCGTAGGCGGTGCCGGCGGTCTCCCAGCCGGCCGCGGCCAGCCGGTGGGCCAGCGGCAGCAGGCCGGACACCGCCTCGGTGGCCGGTTCCCACTGTTCGGTGGCGGCGGCGCCCAGGGCGGCCTGGACCGCCGCGCAGAACCGGTGGCCCGGCTCGGTCAGCCCGTAGCGGCCGTCAGCCAGGCGTTCCAGCAGGTTTTGGGCGACGTGGGCGTCCAGGGCGGCGACGAACCGGGGCCACGGCACGTACCGCACGACCGCGTGCAGGTCGCCGGCCGCGGACGGTCCGGCCAGCAGCGGCACGGCCAACGGCACGAGCACGCCGGTGTCGCCGGTGAGGCCGGCGGCGGCGACCGCGTCGCGCATCCGGTCCCTGGTCCGCGGATGCACCGAGATCGCCAGCCGGTCGACGTGCGGTGCCACGTCCCGGGCGACCTCCACCAGGTCGCTGATGGGGACTCCTCGTGGGTCGGGGCGGCAACCGGTCCGGCGCCGCGCGGTGGGGGATGGTGCGGTCAGACGGTATGACGTGGTCCCAGCGTTGAGGGGTTGCGGGCCGGGGCCTCACTCACAAGTGTTCGTGGGTTGCCGAGTAGGGGCTGCCTGCTCGGCCTATCCGACAGTTGTGGGAGGCCCCGGTGGGTTTCGAGCGTACGAGTATTGGGCTGGATGTTCACGCTCGTTCTGTGGTTGCGGCGGCGATCGACGTGGTGACGGGTGAGGTGATCAAGACGCGGCTGGTGCCGAGCGTGGAGGTGATCATCGAGTGGCTGCGCGGTCTGGCCGGCCCGATCGCGGTGGTCTACGAGGCGGGGCCCACTGGGTTCGGTTTGTTCCGGGCGTTGACCGCGGCCGGGTTCGCGTGCACGGTGGCCGCGCCGAGCAAGATCGTGCGGGCGGCGGGTAACCGGGTCAAGACCGACGCCCGGGACGCGGTTCTGTTGGCACGGTTGCTGCGGATGGGTGAGATCACGCCGGTTCGGGTGCCGAGTGTGGCCGAGGAGGCGGCGCGGGATCTGGTGCGGGCTCGTGAGGATGCCCGTGGTGATCTGATGCGGGTCCGGCACCGACTGAGCAAGTTGTTGCTGCGGCACGGGCACGTCTACTACGGCGGTCGGGCCTGGACCGGCGCCCACGACGCTTGGCTGCGCAAGATCGTCTTCGACCGGTCCGGCACAGCTGCGGCGTTCGACGCCGACTACGACGCGGTGCAGCTGACGCAGGCCCGCCGCGACCGCCTCGAGGCGCAGATCGCGGCGATGGCCGCGGACAGCGAGTTCACCGCGATCACCGCACGCCTGTGCTGCCTGCGCGGTGTTGCCACGTTGACCGGGTTCGCGCTCGCCGTCGAGATCGGCGACTGGAACAGGTTCACCGGTGCCAGCATCGGCGCCTACCTCGGTCTGACCCCATCGGAGCATTCCAGCGGCGACTCCCGCCGCCAAGGCGGCATCACCAAGACCGGCAACAGTCACGTCCGCCGGCTGCTGGTCGAGGCAGCCTGGCATCACAAAGCGTCCTACAGCACGATCGGCAAGACGATGATCGAACGCTGGGACCAGGCCCCGGCCGCCGCGCGAGCCCGTGGCCACGCCGGCAACCAACGCCTGCATCGGCAGTGGATCAAGTTCAGCGAGCGCAAGAAGCGGCCCACCGTGGCCAACGTCGCGATCGCCCGCGAACTGGCCGGCTGGTGCTGGTCACTGGCTGTCATGCCCGAGCAGTAACGCCGAGGGCCCGAAGCACCGGGCCTCACAGGCTTGCCTCGACTGCACCGGACGGGCGCAGCGCGAGGAGCGGCCCGCGATTCGACTGTGAGCAGCGCGCGACCACCGGCGCCACGCTCGACCTCAGACAGCGGCGAAGCTCCCATCGAACAGCCCGTCATGCGGTAACCAACCCGCGAATATCAGTCTGGACCGCGCGTCGACCACGACACGCGCACCCGCCCACAGCAGCACCGAGGACAAGAACGAGGCGCCGCCCGAGCAACCAGCCCGAGCGGCGCCTCGCCATGCCCTACTTGACAAAACGGCTTACATATCAGTCGAGAACCTGGCTGTGCCGGGCGTCCGCTCGCCCGTTCCCGCCGACCTGCGCGGACTCGTGCACGAGATGAACGCCTCCAAGGCTTCCCGGAATCCAGGTCAATGTCCACGTCAGGCCACTGATCGGCTCGCCGGTCGGTGCCCCCCGCTCGCCCGAATACCCGCCGGGTGGCGGTGAGTGAATTGCGGCCCCGGTGAAAGTTCGTCGGCGATAAAAGCCGCCAAACTTCCACACGCCCTGTGGCGTGAGGCGGTTCGGGACCATTTACGCTGCCCAACAACGTGCTCGTTGCCGGAGGTTTCTATACGCCCTGTGGCGTGAGGTGGTTCGGGACCCCTGGGGTCTGGATGGTGCCTGTGACCTGCGGGGATGGGTCATGGTTGCACACCCCCTCCTCCAGGTGTCGGGGAACTGGTCGGTCGGGGGCGTTCGCGGGCGCATCTGTGCTGGTCAGGGGCTTGCACACCAGACGGTGGTGGGGTGGGGTCCGCCCACCCAGGCCCGATTTGGGCGTTTGTGCTGTTGTCCGGTGCGGGGTCTCGGTCTGGTCCACGGGGAGTCCGTTCCGGGCTTCACTGGTCGCCGTGGTTGGCGCCGGCCGTGGCCGGTGGGGTGGGCGCGACGCGGTCGACGAAGTGGCGGATCGTCGTGTAGGCCGTGGCGTTGTCGAGTTCGAGGTGCGGCGTGTCCCGTCCTTTCAACGCCAGCTTCCCGCCCGCCGGGGCGATCGCGGATTCGAAGACGTGGCACAGGAGGTTCCAGTGCCCGCCGTGATCTGGGGTGGCACGCAGCCACAGCGGGGACGCGCGCCGGAGCGGTTCGTCGTTCTCGTCCAGCAGATCCACGACGTGGCCATGGGCGAAGACGATCGGAAGACCGAATGCGGCGACGGGGAAAGGCGACGGGTCGGGCGGTGGCGTGCCGTCGTGCGGCGCGATGATCTCGAGGTACTCGCGGGTCGCCCGGCGGCGGTAGGGCGGCAGGTCCTGGCGGTTGTAGGGCGCGGCGGTGCGGTCGACGGTGCGGAAGTCCCGTAGTTCCTCGCCCACCTCGTTGAGGACCTGCACCCAGGTGTTGTTCCGCACCGACGTTCTGGTGACCCAGCGGGAACTCGACGGCGCGTCCGGGTATCCCCGGGAACGATCCCCGTTGCCACCGGTGTCGGGCGGTTGGAGGCCGTGGTGCCCGGCGACGATCGTCTGGAGCCGGCGGATCGCAGGGTTGGTCGGGTCGAGTGCGGCGCCGCGGGTCAGGTGGTCGCTGAGCTGGTCGAGGCCGTCGAACCGGATGCCGCCGAAACCGCGGCGGGTTCGGGCGCCGAGGCCGCCGAAGGTCGACAGCGCCCACAGGCAGACGGCGAAGACCTCACCGGCGTAGTCGGAGTCCGCGCGGATGTCGAACCCGCCGGTGGACCCGGGGGCGAAGTGGCTGGCACGGGTGACGGCACGCGGGGGCGTGTACAGGCCAGGACCGAGCAGGTACGCGATGCCCTTGCGCGGCTCGTCGCCCCGCAGGCGTAGCCATCCGGGGTTGGGTTCGGTGACCGGTTCGGGGAGTTCGCGGGGTCGCACGGCGATCCGGGACGGACCGCGGTGGCCCCGGTTGTCGGTCGCCTCCGCCGAGGCGGCGCCGAACACCTCGGCCTCGGCGTCGGCGACCCGGGAGAAGTCGTTGCCGAACACCGGCGCGGTCAGGGCGCGGAACCAGAACCGGGCCGCGCCGCGCAGCGACGGGAGCCGGAACTCCGCACGCCCGTCCGCGCCGGACAGGAACATCGGGGTGTCGACGGTGAAGGTGATCGGGGCCCAGTTCACGCGCGTTCCCGTCCTCTCCAGGGAAGGTGGGTCAACGGGTAGGTGACGGGACGGTCGTCCCACAGCACCTGGAGGAACGCCCCGGTCGCGAGCCCGGCGCCGGCGGCCAGCAGCAGGTCACCGGCGGCCGCGCGACCGGACAGCGTGGCCAGGGTGGCGGCCAGGTCGGGTGCGACCGCGGGGATCACGGCGGCGAACAGGATCGCCGCGACCGCGACACCGTGGGCAAGGCCCAACATCGCGACGGCCAGGGCGCGGGTCACCGCGGCCCGGCGGGGGGCGCCGTGGGCCAGGGCCTCCAGGGTGAGGTAGCCCACGGCGGACACCGACAGCGCGCAGACGGCCACAGCCCAGGACGACCAGCGTGGCGTGGCCCACCCCACCGGCAGGGCGACGAGCGCGGCCAGTCCGATCGCGGCGCCGGCCGGCAACCGCAGGCACCACAGCGCGACGGTGTCGCCCCGCCACACCGACAGCGCCGCCACGGCGACGAACAGCGCCGCGGCGACCCCGGCCACGCCGCGGACAAGCGCCGGCCCACCGATGTGGCCACCGGCGGCGAACCCGACGACGAGCCCGGCCCGCGACAGGGCCAGCAGGCTCGGCGGTACCAG
>DASULA010000016.1:0-15381 GCA_036278435.1 Mycobacteriales bacterium
GGCCCGCCGCCGCCGCCCGTCCGGCCGGGTCGCCGGCCGGCTGGTCGCGCTGGTGCGGTCGCACCGGATCGACGTGGTGCACGGGTACGAGTGGCCGCCGGGAGTGGAGGCGTTCTTCGGACCCGGGCTGCGTACCGGGGCGAGCGCGGTGTGCACGGTGATGTCGATGTCGGTGGCGCCGTTCCTGCCGCGCGGCCTGCCACTGGTGGTGGGCACCGAGGAGATCCGCCGGGCCGCGCTGCGGGCCGGGCACCGCCGGGTCAGCCTGCTCGAACCGCCGGTGGACACCCGGGCGAACCACCCGGGCCACGACGGGGCGGAGTTCCGGGCGCAACACGGTCTGCCGGCGGACGCGCCGCTGGTCGTGGTGGTGTCCCGGCTGGCCCCGGAACTGAAGCTGGAGGGCCTGCTGGCCGCCTGCCAGGCCGTCGGCGACCTGTCCGACGACCGTTCGGGTACCGGCGGCGCGGCGGGTTCGGGGCCGCGGCTGGTGGTGGTCGGGGACGGGCCGGCGCGGGCCGAGGTCGAACGGGCCGCGGCCCGGGCGAACGCCGCCGCCGGCGCGCCGGTGGTGACGCTGACCGGGGCGCTGGCCGACCCGCGCGGCGCGTACGCCGCCGCCGACGTGGTACTGGGCATGGGCGGGTCGGCGCTGCGCGGCCTGGCCTTCGGCAAACCGCTGGTGGTGCAGGGGGAGCGTGGGTTCTGGGCGTTGCTCACCGCCGACAGCGCGCCGGCGTTCCTGCGCCAGGGCTGGTACGGCGTGGGTGGCGGCGGGCCGGCCGAGCTGGCCGCGATCCTGCGTTCGCTGCTGGCCGACCCACCGCTGCGGGACCGGCTCGGCCGGTACGGCCGCGAACTGGTGGTCGAGCGGTTCAGCCTGGCCCGCGCCGCGGCCGTGCAGGAGGACGTGTACCGGCGGGTACGCGCCGAGCGGGCCGGGCCGCCGCCGGCGGCCCTGGACGCGGTGCGCACCGGCGGCGGGCTGCTCGGCTACAAGCTGCGCCGCCGGTACCAGCGGCTGCGCGGCACCGTTCGCACCGACGACTTCAACGCCGTGACCGTGGGCACCGGGCCGGTGCCGGCGGGCCGCCCCAACGAGGAGAGCTGATGGACGACCCCGTTCCGTTCGTCGACCTGGCCGCGCAGCACGCCGAGGTGGCCGCCGAGGTGGCCGCCGGGCTGGCCGAGGTGTTCGCCTCCACCGCGTTCGTGGGCGGGCCGGCGGTCGCCGCGTTCGAGCTGGAGTTCGCCCGGTACACCGGCGTCACCCACTGCGTGGGGGTGGGCAACGGGACCGACGCGATCGAGCTGGCGCTGCGCGCGGCCGGGATCGGACCGGGTGACGAGTGCGTGCTGCCGGCCAACACGTTCGTGGCCACGGCCGAGGCGGTGGCCCGGGCCGGGGCCCGGCCGGTGCTGGTGGACTGCCGCGAGGACACGTACCTGATGGACACCGACGCGGTGGAGGTGGCACTGACCGCCCGCACCAGGGCGATCCTGCCGGTGCACCTGTACGGCCAGACCGCGCCGGTGGAACGGCTGCTGCCGCTGGCCGAGCGGGCCGGGGCGGTGGTGGTGGAGGACGCCGCGCAGGCGCAGGGAGCCCGGCGGCACGGGGTTCGGGCCGGTGCCCTCGGCCGGATCGCGGCCACCAGCTTCTACCCGGGCAAGAACCTGGGCGCCTACGGTGACGCCGGTGCGGTGGTCACCGACGACGGGTCGCTGGCCGAGCGGCTGCGGCTGCTGCGGTCGCACGGTGAACCGCGCAAGTACGACCATGCCGTGCTCGGGTTCAACAGCCGGCTGGACACCGTGCAGGCGGTGGTGCTGTCGGCCAAGCTGCGCCGGTTGGAGGCGTGGAACGCCGCCCGACGGGCCGCCGCCGCCCGCTACCACCAGCTCCTGTCTGATCTGGACGGTGTGGTGCTGCCGGTCAGCGCGGCGGGCAACGAGCCGGTCTGGCACCTGTACGTGGTGCGGGTGCCCGAACGGGACATGGTGGTCAAGTCGCTGCGGGAGGCCGGGATCGGGGTGGGCGTCCACTATCCGACTCCGGTGCACCTGACCGGCGCGTTCGGTTCGCTGGGGTACCGGCCGGGACAGTTCCCGGTGGCCGAGCGGGTGGCCGGTCAGATCCTCTCGCTGCCGATGCATCCGCACCTGACCGCCGGCCAGCAGGAGCGGGTGGCCGGTGCGCTGGCCGGGGCGCTGCGGTGAGCCCGGAGGCCACCGGCGGCCAGCGTTCCCCTGTGCCGGTCGGATCGGACACCGCGCCGGCGGGGGTGTTCGTGCACCCGCGCGGGCTGTGCGAGAGCGACCGGGTCGGGCCGGGGACCCGGGTGTGGGCGTTCGCGCACGTGCTGCCCGGGGCCCGGGTCGGGGCCGGCTGCAACATCTGTGACGGGGCGTTCGTGGAGTCCGGGGCGGTGCTCGGCGACAACGTGACGGTCAAGAACGGCACCCTGGTGTTCGACCGGGTGAACCTGGGCGACGAGGTGTTCTGCGGGCCGAACGTGCTGTTCACCAACGACCTGCGCCCCCGGGCGGCGATCAGGCGCGGGCGTGCGGAGTTCCTGCCCACCGTGGTGCGTCGCGGTGCGACGCTCGGGGCCGGCGCGGTGGTCGTGTGCGGGACCACGATCGGTGAGTACGCCTTTGTCGCGGCTGGTGCGGTGGTCACCCGGGACGTGCCGGCGTATGGGTTCGTGGCCGGCAACCCGGCCCGCCGCCGGGGCTGGGTCTGCGCGTGCGCAGACCCGCTGCCAGACCCGCTGCCCGATCCGCTGACCTGCGCCGGCTGCGGCGCCGGCTACCGGCCGGATCCCGACTCGGGCGGCCCGCGCCCGATCCGCACCGCCTGACGCCGCACCGGCGGCGGGTGCGCGCGGGAGAACCCGTACCGCGGTCGGCGGCGGTGGCGCTCGGGTGGGTGGACGGCGGGGTCGCCCGTTCGTGGCCGGCGTGGTCCGTGCGGACGGCCGCCGGAGGTGGTTACGGTCCCTCGGTCGGCACGGACGGCCCGCCGCGGCCCACCCGGAACCGGCCACACAGGACGCCGCAGGAACTCCCGAAAGGACCAGCCCGATGCCGCTGACCTCGCCCGTGTTCATCTCCGCCGTCGGGATGCGGGGCACCGGATGGCTGCCCCCGCGCCCGGACCTACGGGACTACACCCCGGCCAGCTCGGTGCCGCAGAAGGTGGCCGGGCACACTCTCACCTCCACCCCGCCGGCCAAGGCCGACCTGCGCCAGTGGTTCCCGGCGGTCTACGACCAGGGGGCGCTCGGTTCGTGCACCGCGAACGCGGCGGTGGGGGTGATGGAGTACCTACAGAACAAGGCGTACAACCTCACCGGCGAGTCCATGTCGAGGCGGTTCGTGTACAAGGCCGAACGGGATCTGCTCGGCCTGACCGGGGACACCGGCGCGTTCATGCGCACCGCGATGGGTGCGATGGTGCTGCTCGGCGCGCCGCTGGAGAAGTACTGGCCGTACACGGAGAACACCGACCCGGCCGCCGGACCCACGTTCGACGACGAGCCGACCCCGTTCGTGTACTCGATCGCCGACAACTTCGAGGGCCTGACGTACTTCTGCCACGACCCGGTGGGGGCCAAGACACCGACCGACACGGTGCTGGGCAGCTTGCGGACCTGGGTGGCCAGCGGCTGGCCGGTGATGTTCGGCCTCTACCTGTTCGACTCGTTCCAGGCGACCGACACCCTCGGCGGGATCCCCTACCCGGGCCCGAACGAGAAGTCGATCGGCGGGCACGCCCTGGTCGCGGCCGGGTACGACGACGCCAGGAAGATCACCAACACCCGCTACAACGTCACCACCACCGGGGCGCTGCTGATCCGCAACTCGTGGGGATCGGGCTGGGGTGACCATGGTTACGGCTGGCTTCCCTACCAGTACCTGCTCGACTCGTTGGCCAGCGACTGCTGGTCGCTGACGTCCAACAACCACGCGGCCACCGGCGCGTTCGGCCTGGCCTGACCGCGCCGGCCGGCCGGTGGCCGGACCCGCCTGGCAGCGTCCGCCGACGCCGAAAAGGCAATAGGTACCAGCTATGTTACCGGCTGGTAAGTCGCTTTGTTAGGCCTGTATTTCGGCTCGGAAAGCGTGGTAGCAAGGGTTCCCCGTCGCTGGAATGGAGGACCCCCGATGCGACGACATCTGGTGAAGATCGCGTGCCTGGCCGGACCGGCCAGTGCGATCCTGCTGTTCGCCCCACCGGCTCAGGCGGCATCCACAGTGGACTATGCTGCGCTGGGCGACTCGTACTCGTCCGGAGTGGGCACGTCCGGCGCGACCGGGAGCTGTCTGCGCAGCCCACAGGGCTACCCGCAGTTGTGGGTGAACACCCACGCGGTGTCCTCGTTCCAGTTCGCCGCGTGCAGCGGCGCTACCACCGACGACGTGCTGGCCAACCAGCTCACCGCCCTTTCCGCCGGCACCGACCTGGTCAGCATCACCATCGGCGGTAACGACACCGGCTTCGCCGACACCCTGACTACCTGCCAGTTGGGCAGCGACTCGGCCTGTCAGAGCGCGGTGAACGACGCGGCGGCATCGGCCACCGGCACGCTGCCCGGAAAGTTGGACACCACCTACGCGGCGATCCGGTCACACGCGCCCAACGCCCGGGTGGTCGTGCTCGGATACCCCAGGCTGTTCGAGCTGACCAGTAGCTGCGGCTTCTTCGGCCTGGACCAGTTCAAGCGGACCATCCTGAACCAGGGTGCCGACGAACTGGAGACAGTGATCGCCGGGCGTGCCGCGGCGGCCGGGTTCGCGTTCGTGGACACCCGGCCGATCTTCACCGGCCACGGCGTGTGCGGCGGCTCGCCCTGGCTGAACGGGTTCGACCTGTTCGACATCACCAGCTCCTACCACCCGAACGCCTCCGGCTACGCCGACGGCTACCTGCCGTCGCTGGATTCGGTGACCGGTTGATTGGTTGAGCTTGGTGACCGGCGGACCGTGGTCCGATCGGACTGGCGTTGTCGCGTATCCGGGGCGAACCGCGACAGTCCGACGACTGGGCACCCAGCCAGACCGGACCTGCGGTCTGATCTTCGGGCTCGCGGTGGTCGAGACTGACCCGTCCGGTGGGAGTGGGAGCATCTCGGCCCCCCTTTGACCTGCTCCATATCCGGTGCAGGCCGGGTGGTGCTCCGGGTGTGGAGCAGGGTTGGTGCTGCTTCATGTCCGGTGCAGGCCGGGTGGTGCTCCGGGTGTGGAGCAGGGTTGGAACTGCTCCATATCCGGTGCAGGGTGGTACTGCTTCATATGTGAAGCAGGTCAAAGGGCGCGGCGGGGTATGGTCCGACGCCGGGTGAGTCCGGACAATCAGGGCGTACAGGTGGGCCGGCGCCGGTCACGGTCCAGCGGTGATCCCCGCAGGGTGGGTCTGGGTCACGAACGCCGGCACGTAGGTGTGGCCGGCGCCGGTCATGATCCAGCGGTGACCCGGTAGCGGCCAACCGTGCCGCCGGCCCGGTGCCGGCCCGACTGGCATTGGTACAGCCACTCGCCGGGGTTGTCCTCGACATAGTCCACGGTGATGCCCTGGGCCGGGCCGAGCGCCTGCGCGTCGGTGTACCCCCCGCGGTCGCACCACCGGTGTCCGGGCAGGTGGAAGACGTGGAACCGGTCGCCCAGCGCGGCGATCCGCCACCGCACCCGGTCCCCGCTCGCGGCGGTGAAGCTCGGCGTGTTGCCGAGGAAGGAGAACCCGTTGAACGCGTCGAAGTCGACCGCCAGGCCGGGCACCAGCACCGCGGCCAGGTCGTGGAAGACCAGCGCGAACTCCCGGTCCACCTCCGAAGTGGACCCGTCGGTGACCGCCAGGATGCCGAACATGCCGAGCATCGCGCCGACCCCGGCCACCGGTTCGTGTCCGCCCGGGCGCGGGTCCCGGGCGGCCGAGTGGTCGTGGTACGTCCAGGTGCCCACCGAGGCGGGTAGGCACTGCCAGGTGTAGGTGTGGGTCTGTCCGAACGGGACGGCCGTGCCCGGCCGGTCCGGGCTGGCGCCACAGAACGAGCCGTCGGACCCGGCGTCGTAGCGCACCCCATGCGCGTGCATGCTGTGTGGGAACCGGTAGTGGTTGTCGTTGTTGCGAAAGTGCACCCGGATGACGTCACCCACCCGTCCGCGCAGGATCGGCCCGGGAATGCCGGTGTTCGGGCCGGTGGCCGGATTGGCCGGCAGCGGCGTGGCCCAGTTCGCGGTGTAGCCGCGCAGCCCGACCGCCCAGTAGGTGGTCTGTTCCGGGGTGTACCGGGTGCCGGTCATGTCGTCCCGCCCATTCGGGACGAGGTTGTGCAGGAAGGACTCCGCCTGCACCCAGTACTCGCGGACACAACCGTCCAGTTCCTCCTGTGCCACGGCCAGACGGTAACCCGCCGACCCGGTCCGGCCGGCGGACCCGGCCCGGTGTGTCGGTGCCGACCGCGCGGCGACACCGCCGGCACGGATCACCCCGCCGGCCGGTCAGGCCGCGGTGACCGCCCCGCCCGCTCCGGCACCGCCGTCGCCGCCGGCGATCCTGCCGCCGCGGCCGGGGACCAGCCGGCGCATCGGGGCGACCACCGGCAGGTACACCGCGACACCGGCCACCCCGCCGGCCACCAGTTGCACGAACCCCGGTGTGGTCACCGACCGCACCGCCACCACCGCGACCACCAGCAGCGCGGCCCCGGCCAGCGGCCGGCCCAGCGGCGCCAGCCACGGCCGCCACGGCACCCCGGTGCGGGCCACCGCGACGGCGAACGCCGGTATCACCAGGCAGAGCCCGACCAGGGCGTGCGCCAGGGCCGCCCCGCGGATTCCGTCCAGCCGGGTACCGGCGAGCAGCGCCGGCAGCAGCGCGGCCAGCCACAGTCCCTGTAGGACCATGGTGGCCCGGCTCCGACCGGCGGCGACCAGGAAGTCGTAGAGCAGTTCGGCCAGTACCCGGGTGAACCCCAGCACGGCCAGGAACTGCAACGCAGACGCCGAGCCGGCCCAGCGCTGTCCGTACACGACGGTCACTGCGGGGTGGGCCAGTAGCCCGAGTAGCAGGCAGGCCGGCAGGGTGGCCGCGGCCAGCAGCGCGGTGGACCGGGCCAGCCCGGAGACCAGCGCGCCCGGGTCGTCCTGGAGCCGGGAGAACCCGGCCAGCGACACCCGGCGCACCGCGGTGGAGAACATGTTCACCGGCCAGCTCGACAGGTTGAACGCCTGGAGGTACAGGCCCAGCGCGACCGGCCCGAGCAGCGGCCCGACCACCAGATAGTCCACGTTGAGCATGCCGAACAGCAGCACGCTGGCGCCGGCCAGCGGCAGCCCGAAGGAGAGCAGCTCGCCGAACTGGCGCCGGTCGAAACCCGGCCGCGGCCAGATCGAGGCGAGCCAGAACAGCAGCGCCGCGCTGAGCAGGTTTCCGGCCAGCCGGCCCCAGGCCAGGCTCCACGCCCCGTGCCCGCCGACCGCCAGCGCGACGGTCAGCCCGGTGGACAGCGCGAAGCTGGACAGGTCCACGGCCAGCCGCTGGCCCTGCCGGAAGTCCCGGGTGAGCAGTGCCGCGGGGGTGGCGGTGACCGCGTCGAGCAGCACCGACGCGCACAGCAGCCGGACCACCCCGGCCGCTCCCGGCGTGCCCATGGCGGTGGCGAACGGGCCGGCGCCGGCCAGGCAACCGGCGTAGAGCAGGGCGCTGGTGACCAGGCTGATCGTGGTCACCGTGGGGGCGATCCGGCGCGGGTCGCCGGGCCAGCGCACCAGCGCCAGGCTGGCGCCCATCTCGTTCATCGACAGCACCGCGTTCAGTGCCACCAGGGCCACCGCGAAGGCGCCGAAGTCGGCCGGCACCAGCAGCCGGGCCAGCACGATTCCGGCGGCCACCGTGCCCAGCCGGCCGACCGCGTTGTTGAGCAGGCTGAACACCAGCCCGCGCCGCACCCGCCGGCCCAGGCCCGCGCGGGCCGGCGCGCCATCGACCGCCACGTCCGCCACGTCCGCCCCCCACCACCGGCGCGCGCCGGTATCCGGATCGCGGGACCCCCACCGGCCCCGGTCACCAGTATCGGGGAAGCCCGCCGCGGTGCACCCGTCGTTGCCGAATACCGGTCGCCATCCCGGACCCGGCCCGGTGGTGCGGCACTGTGGCGATCCGGTCCGGGATCCGGACGGTCTGCGGTATTAATGGGGGGACGGGGTGGGGGATCAGGCTGATGACGTCGAACGTGCCCGAAGAAACCGACAAAAAGGTCACGCCGGTACGGCGGCGATTGGTGCCGCGCGCGACGGTGCGGCCCGCGCTGGGGGCGATGCGCCGGCATCCGCTGCGCACCGGGACGGCCGGCCTGGTCGTGCTGGTCGTGCTGGTGTCCGCCGGGGTGCTGTGGGCGTCGGGCCTGGACGGTGGCCCGCCGCTGGCCGGAGGTGGACCGGCGGCCAACGCGCGCCCCGGCCTGGGCACGCCCGCCGGCGCGGCCGACGCGCCGGCCAGGCCCTCGTCCACGGCGACCCGTTCGCCCACCCCGAGGCCCACTCCGAGGCCCACACCGGCCGAGCCGCCCGGACCGGCCGGGTGGCCGGGGCAGGACAACACCGGCTGGCAGCACACCGGGGTCACGCTGCGGCCGTTCCACTGCACCGGTGACGTCACCAACATCACCAGGTCCGGCACGGTGATCGACGGCATGGACATCCGGTGCGGCCTGCTGATCAAGACGAACAACGTGACCATCTCCCGGTCCCGGGTGACCGCGGACGCGCAGATCCCGATCCGGACCCTGGACGGTCAGACCGGAATCCGGATCTCCGACGTCGAGATCGTCGGCCAGCCCGGATGCATCGCCGGTATCGGGTACATGGGCTACACCGCGCTGCGGGTGAACATCCACGGCTGCGGCGACGGGGTGCGGATCGAGGACGGTTCGACGCTCCAGGACTCCTGGATCCACGCCTTCTGGGACGGCACCAAGGACGGCAAGCAGATCGACACCCCGCACCACGACGGCGCCCAGACCACCGGTGGTTCCGACATCACCATCCGGCACGACCGGATCGACAACCCGCACGAGCAGACCTCGTGCATCCTGATCGGAAACGAGTTCGGCACCCCGTCGAACATCCTGATCGAGGACAACTACCTCAACGGCGGTAACTACACGATCTACCTCGCCCCCACCGGGACGAACCGAATAATCCGCAACAACACCTTCACCCGTAACCACGTCTACGGCCCGGACGACATCGCCGGGCAGTACGTGTGGACCGGCAACCGCTACACCGACGGCGCGCCTGTCCTCCCGTGACTCCACGGCGTTCGCCGATCCCGTGCCCGCGAAGGCGGCGGCAGGAGCGGTCGGGCATATCACCCGGTCCGCAGCAACGCCGCGGCATTCTCGACGCCGGCAAGTCGGGCATAACCCAGCGTGTACTGGTGGAGATGGTCTTGGAGGATCTCCAGCTCAGCTCGACAGGCGGCCGCATGCGGCCAGGCTGCTTCGTCGCGATCGGCATTGTCACGTTCCCATGCGGAGAGCCGCGGATGGTCCAGGCGTGGCGGACGGGGCGGGACTACCGTGCGGTTCCCAACCTGCACTTCCTTGATCGCGGGACCGGTCGGGACGTCAGGACAGCCCGCCGATTAGTCGACCTGACCTACAGCGCTCCACCATATCGACAGCACATCCCGGACATCCAGCGTCGGGGTGGTCAGGTGTTCGTGGAGTCCAGCCGCGGATGCTCGTGGGCCGCGTGTACCTTCTGCCTGCGCGGGCTGACTGACCTCGCCGGGCGTTCCTATGAGTACCGTCGGCGACCCGCCGCCGCCGTGCTGGAGGACATGACCAGACTCCGCACCCTCGGAGTCGGGGAGGTCACGCACCCTCCGGTCGTTCTACGCGAGCCGGCGTTACGCCGATCCGCTCACCGAGTCCGAGCGCGATACCTTGGCTGCGACAAGGGTGGTGGATCCATCGTCGGACGCGCGGAGTTCCGCGCTGCGCGAGGAACTTCACGCGCTACGCACGGAACTCGGCCTTTCTCCTTGAGCCAGGTCAGTGGAGCGCCAGGCCGGTGAGGACGGCGGCCGAGGCGGTGGGGCCGGCGTGGAACCAGCGCGGTCCCAGGTTCTCGTTCGCGGCATGGTTGGCCTCGTCGGCGCTGGCCAGCGGCACGCCGTTTTACCGGGTGGTCGGTGCCGGGGCGGCCGGTGGAGGGTTGGTCGGCCCCGGGTGTCGCAGCGCGGCGTACACCACCACGCCGCCGGTGCCGGAGCCGGGTTCCGGACAGGTCACCAGGCGCAACTCGGCGCGCGGGCGCACCGCGTACACGCGGCCGGCGGGCAGTCCGGGGCCGGGGTAGCGGGCCACCCGGTAGACATCGAACGCGGCCGTGCTGCCGTCGCCGCGGCGGACCAGCACGCTGTTGCCCGCCCGCAGCTCACCCAGCCGGGCGAACACCCCGCGCCCGGCGGGTGACCCGGCCCGCCCGACGATCAGCGCCGGCGGGCTGCCGGCATCGCCCGGGAGTGGGCCGCCGCCGTACCAGCCGGCCGTGTCCGGGTCGGTGGGCGGGTGCAGCGAGCCGTCCGGGTCGGCGTCCAGCCGGGCCAGCCGGGACCGCAGGCCGATGACCGGGATGCTCAGTTCCACCGGGGCCGAACTCGGCGGCCGGGTGCCCAGGCCGACTGCCGGCGCGGGCAGCGACCCGGCCGGCGCCACCGGCACGGCTCGCGGGGCGGCGGCCGGTCCGGGACCGAGCAGGCCCCGGTCGCCGTGCAGGACGGCCAGTGCCAGCGCCAGCGTGCCCAGCGAGAGCGCGGTGCGGGCGAGCAGCAGCATGCCGCGGTGTGTCGGCCGGTGACGGCGGCGGTGCGGGTCGCCGTACCGGTCGCCGCGCTGGCGGGCCGGGCCGCCCACCGGCCGGTACCGGGCATCCGGTTCGGGTGGGTGCCTCCCGTTCGGTGATCCGGTGACCATGCGACCCTTCCGTCCTGCCGGCTGACTGTCCTTAGTGGAACACGGGACGCCGGTGCCCGCACCAGATGGCGTGCCGCCGGCCGGGTCCGGTTCGGCCGACCGCCGGGTCGCGAGGGTCACGTACTGTCGTCGCGCGGATACCGAGGGTATAGTTTCTTGCGTACCGAAAATATCTTTCGGAGGTGGTCGTGATGCGGCTGTCGGGCGCGGACCGAGCGGCGGCGACCGGTCCGTCACGGCCACGGTTACCGGTGCCTCCGCGGGCGCTGGCCGGTCCGAGCGACCCGGCCGGCCCGCGGACCCAGGCCGAGGTCTTCGCCGCGGTTCTCGGTGCCGGGCCGATGTCGCGAGGGCAGGTCGCGCAACGGCTCGGGGTCTCCGCCTCGACCGTGACCAAGGCGGTCAACCCGCTGGTGCGCGAGGGCTACCTGTGCGAGGGCGGCGGCACCAGTTCCGGGCCGGGCCGGCCGGTCCGGCTGCTGAGCGTCAACCAGGACCGGCACGTCGTGGTCGGAGTCAAGCTGGCCCCGACCCGGGTCACCGGCGTGGTCACCGACATGGCCGCCCGGGTACTCGCCCGGGTGGACCGGCCGGTGCGGCGGACCACCCCGGCGGATCTGCTCGGCGTCGCCGGCGAGGTGGTACGGGCGGTGCTCGGCGCGGTGCCAGACTCCCCGGCCCGGGTGCTGGGGGTGGGGGTCGGGATCGGTGGGCACGTGGACGCGGCCGGCGGCGCCTGCCGGTACTCCGCGCTGCTGGGCTGGCGGGACGTCGATGTGGCCGTCCCGCTGGTGGCGGCCACCGGACTGCCGGTCGTGGTGAACAACGACGTGAACGCGCTCGCCGTGGCCGAGCGGTGGTTCGGAGCCGGTCGCGACGTGGACTCCTTCGCCGTGGTCACCGTCGGCGTTGGCATCGGGTGCGGCCTGCTGCTCGGCGGCGAACTCTTCGTCGGCACCGGCGGCATGGCCGGCGAGTTGGGCCACCTCCCGCTGGTCGCCGACGGTCCGCGGTGCACCTGTGGGAGCCGCGGCTGCCTGGAGGCGGTGGCCTCTGGCCCGGCGGTGCTGCGCGGGATCCAGGACCGCTGCGGGCGACGGTGCGGGTCGCTCGGGGCGGCCGTGGACCTGGCCCGGGCCGGCCAGGGCGCGGCTGGCGTGGCCGCCCGCGAGGCGTTCGCGGTGGCCGGTGACGCGCTGGGACGGGGGTTGGCCGCGCTGTGCAACCTGCTCAACCTGGGACGGATCATCCTGTCCGGCGAAGGGGTCGTGGCCTACGACCTGATCGGCCCGGCGCTTATCGGCGCGCTGCGCCGGCACGCCTTCTCCACCGCCGCGCGGGACTGCGAGATCCTCGTCGACGCGGTGAACGACGATGCCTGGGCCCGCGGGGCGGCCTGCCTGGTCATCCACGACGCGGTGGTCCGGTCGGTCCGATGACCGCCGACGTCGGCCGCCGCCGCGCTGCCGTTCCCCCGGAACGGGCGGCGCCCGCGCCGGGGCCGCGCCACCGTGACTGCGGTCGTCCTGGTCGCCACGTCGATGTATGTGGGGCTGCTGGTCGTCCCGGCCGAACTGGTGGCGCTGACCACCCGCGACCCGGTGCGGCGCCGGACCGCACTGCGGATCCTGACCATGCTGCTCGCTCCGCTGTCCCGTCCGCCGCGCGGCAGTCCCGGCAACCACCGACAGTCCCGCGGTCCACAGACCACCGACAGCCAGCCGCACGGCCGGGCCGACAGCCGCCGTGCCGACCACCGGAGGCCCCCACCGTGCTGAACCCTGGCACCACGCCCGCCGGACCGGGACCGTCAGCCGACCTGGTCGCCAGCAGCCTCACGGTGATCCGCGACGGCCAGCATCTCTCCGGCGGCTACGTCGCCTGCCCCAGCTATCCCACCTACCGTTACGCCTGGCTGCGCGATGGGGCGTTCTGTGCGTACGCGATGGACCTGCACGGGCGGGCCGGCAGCGCTGACGCCTTCCACCGGTGGGTCGCCCGGACCGTGCTGGCGCACCGGAACCTGATCACCACGGCAGTCCACGTCGCGGCGGCGGGTGCTGTCGCCGGCACGATGCCCCCGACCCGGTACACCCTGACCGGCGAGGTGGAGGCCGACGTCGGGGCGTGGCCGAACTTCCAGCTCGACGGCTACGGCACCTGGCTGTGGGCACTGCGCGACCACCTTCGGCGGCGCACCCACGGCGCCGCTCCGGGCGGGTCCGTGCTGAGCGGGTCCGTGCTGGACGCGGCCGGGCTGGTCGCCGACTACCTGGTCGCCACCCGCCACCTGCCCTGCTTCGACTGCTGGGAGGAGTCCGGCGACCGCCGGCACACCTCGACCCTGGCCGCGGTGTCGGCCGGTCTGGACGCGGCGGCCGACCTGCTCGACCGGCCCGCGCTGGCCGGCGTCGCCGCGGAGCTGCGGGCCGACCTCGACGCTCGGCACCTGCGCGGCGGGTGTTACGTCAAGCACGACGCGACCGACGCGGTCGACGCCAGCCTGCTGTGGCTGGCCCTGCCGTTCGGCGTGGTCGCCCCCGACGATCCCCGGATGGTCGCCACCGCCGCGCGGATCCGCGCCGACCTGGTGGGTCCCGGCGGCGGGGTCCGCCGGTACCTGGGCGACGAGTTCTACGGAGGCGGCCAGTGGATCCTGCTGACCGCCTGGCTTGGTTGGTACCGCGCGGTCACCGGCGACCGGGCCGGCGCCCGGTCGTGTCGGGACTGGATCGACCGCGCCGCCACCGGCGAGGGGTGGCTGCCCGAGCAGACCAGCGCCGCGCCCCAGGATCCCGCCGCGGTCGAGCACTGGGTCCGGCGGTGGGGTCCGGTGGCCACCCCGCTGCTGTGGTCACACGCGATGTACCTGGTGCTCGACCACGCCCTCGAACCCCGGGCCGCCCGCTGACCGCGCACCGTCCCCGGCGTCAACCCGGTGCGGTGCCGGCGGTGCCGGCGCGGTCGGTGCGGTCGGCCAGGCGGGTGAGGATGGCGGCCGAGGCGGTGATGCCGGCGTAGAACCAGCGCAGCTCCAGGTTCTCGTTGGGGGCGTGGTTGGCCTCGTCGGCGTTGGCCAGCGGGACGCCGTAGCAGGGCAGCCCGAGCAGGCCGGTGAACACGAACAGCGGCAGGCTGCCGCCCAGCGAGGGCAGCACCAGCGGCGGCTCACCCAGCCCTTCAGCGGCACCGTCCCGGATCGCGGCCAGGTAGGGCGAGTCGGCCGGGGTGCGGGATGGTTCCATCCCGCCGCCGGGCACGAACTCCACGTCGGGTGCGACCCGTTCGACGTGCCGGCGGAGCAGGTCGGCGATTCGGTCCACCCGCTGGCCCTCGACCAGCCGCACGTCGCAGCGGGCCACCGCCACATTCGGGATGACGGTGCGGTGTTCGTCGCCGTCGTGGCAGGTCAGCGAGTTGATGGACAGCACCGGCCAGGCCGACAGCCGTTCGTAGAACCCGCGTCCGGCCGGTGGGTCCAGTTCGGACACCCCGAGGGCGCGCAGCACCCCGTCAGGGTCGTCGGGCAGCGCGGCCAGCAGCGCGTGCTCGGCGTCGGTGAACTCCCGCACGTCGTCGTAGAACCCGTCGACCAGCACCCGTCCGTGGTCGTCGCGCATCGAGGCGAGCAGGTGCACCAGCCGCCACGCCGGGTTCGGTGCGACCCCGCCCCAATTGCCCGAGTGCGCCACAAAACCGGCGCCGTGCACGCGCAGTTCGAACTTGCAGATGCCGCGGGCGCCCAGGCACACGCTGGGCCGGCCGGAGGCATGCACCGGCCCGTCGCTCCACAGCGCCAGGTCGGCGGCCAGCCGGTCGGAGTACCGCTCGACCACCCACGGCAGGTTCGGGCTGCCGATCTCCTCCTCACCGTCGAGGATCACCGTGACCGGGCAGGGCAGGCCGCCGCGCACGTCCCGCAGCGCGCCCAGTGCGAGCAGGTGGGCCAGGTGCTGGCCCTTGTTGTCCCCGGTGCCCCGGCCGTAGAGCCGGCCGTCGCGCACCTCCGGTTCGAACGGCGGGCTGTGCCACTGGTCGAGCGGTCCGGCCGGCTGCACGTCGTAGTGCCCGTAGATGAGCACCCGGGGCGCGCCGGGCGGCCCGCCATCGGCGTGCCCGACCACCACCGGGGCGCCCGGGGTGGCCAGCACCTCGGTGTCCAACCCGACCGAACGCGTCAGTCCGGCGGCGTGCTCGGCGGTCTCGACCACCCCCTCGCCGGTCGCGCTGACGCTCGCCCGTGACACGTACTCGACCAGCGTCGCCAGAAACTCCGCCCGCCTGCCCTCCACGTACGCCCTGACATCCTCCACCGCCACCTCCCCAAACACCTGCGCCGATCTTGGTCATAGTGCTGTTTTCCAGCGACTCTTAACGCCTTTATGACCAAGATCGG
>DASULA010000017.1:0-17999 GCA_036278435.1 Mycobacteriales bacterium
TGGGGTGGCCGGGATGTCCAGCTTGCGGAAGGCGTAGCCCAGGGCGCTGAACCCGACGAGCAGGTAGACGTCGAACATCGAGCCGCGCACGCTGTAGGCGCCGACGATGGCCAGCACCAGGATGGCGGGGTAGAGGATCCAGTACGGGATCTTCAGGATCCGCACCCACAGCGGGATCATCGGCAGGTTCAGGACCAGCAGCGCGAAGTTGCCCAGGTAGAGGCTGGCGATGACCGGCCAGGCCACCTCCGGGTGGTTGGTGAACAGCAGCGGCCCCGGTTGCACGCCGTAGAGGATGAGCGCGGCGAGCATGACCGACGTGCTGGCGTTGCCCGGCAGCCCCAGGCTCAGCAGCGGGATCATCGCGCCACCGGACTCGGAGTTGTTCGCCGCCTCCGGCCCGGCCACGCCCTCCATCACCCCGGTGCCGAACTTCTCCGGGTGTCGGGAGGTGTTCTTCACCAGCGTGTACGACACGAACGACCCGATGGTGGACCCGCCGCCGGGCATCGCGCCGATCAGGAAGCCGACCACCGAGCCCTGCGCGATCGCGCCCCGGCACTGGCGCAGGTCCTGCCGGTTGGGCAGCAGCTCGCGCAGTTTGCTCGGCACGGTGAACAGGGACTTGCCCCGCTTCTCCTCCACGTTGATCAGCACCTCGGCCACCGCGAACAGGCCGAGGGTGAGCACCAGGAACTGGACCCCGTCGAACAGGTTGATGCTGCCGAAGGTGAACCGGGACGCACCGGAGAACAGGTCCACCCCGACCGTGGACAGCAGCAGGCCGACGGTCATCGAGATGAAGCCCTTGATCGGCGACTTACCGGTCAGGGTGATCACCAGCAGCAGGCCGAACACCATCAGCATGGCGAACTCCGGCGGCCCGAAATTCACCGCCAGGGTGGCGACCGTGGGAGCCAGGAAGGTCAGCGCGAGCACGCCCACCGTGCTGGCGATGAAGCCGGAGATCGCCGACATGCCCATCGCCGGGCCGGCCCGCCCCTGTTTGGCCAGTTCGTGGCCGTCGTAACACAGCACGATCGAGGACGTCTCGGTCGGGATGTTCAGCAGGATCGCGGTGGTGGACCCGGCGAACTTGGCGCCGTGGTAGAGGCCGGCCATCATGATCAGCCCGGTGGTCGGGGGCAACCGCAGGGTCAGCGGCAGCAGCACGGCCAGCACGGCGGCCGGGCTGCCCAGTCCGGGCAGGATCCCCACCACCGTGCCCAGCACGACGCCGACCAGCACCCACAGCAGGTTGGTTGGGCTGAGCGCCGAACCAAGGCCGTCCAGCAGGTGCTGTAGAGCAGACATGAGAGTCCCTGAGGTGGTGGGGTTTCGTCAGATGCCGAGCGGGCCGGGTCCCAGCAGACCGACCGGCAGGGAGATGGTGAGCACGTTGACGAACAGGATGTAGGTGGCCACCGGGATCACGATCGCGGCGACGGTGGCGCGCCAGTTCCGCCGGCCCTCCACGCCGAACAGCAGGCCGAAGATGAGCAGCGCCGTGGCCACCACGAAGCCCACCACGGTGAGCAGCGGGACACAGGCGGCGTAGCAGAGCAGCACCGTGCTGGCCC
The DNA here is from genome assembly GCA_036278435.1 of Mycobacteriales bacterium. Lineage (GTDB taxonomy): Bacteria > Actinomycetota > Actinomycetes > Mycobacteriales > DASULA01 > DASULA01. The sequence goes on from DASULA010000017.1 coordinate 1,581, forward strand.
GCAGCACCCGCCGGCCCTCGGTGGGCGCCACCGCGCCGGGGTCCCGGACGTACTCTCCGCCGGGCGCGGCGGGAGCACCGGAGGAGTCCGGCGGGTCGACCGCCGGGGCGGGCTCGGGCCGGCCGCGCAGCGAGGTGGCGGCGAGCAGCAGCCCGAGGACCAGCAGCAAAACCGACAGCAGGGTGGGCAGGAACCCCGGGCCGGGCACCCGGTGTGTTCCGAACATGGCCAGGTCCAGCGCCATCGACAGGGCGTACGCGCCGACGCCGGCGACCACCAGGCCGGTGATCAGGTCAGCTCGCCGCATCGGGTTCCACCTTCCCGCTGCTCACAGACAGACTGTCTGTAATGCAGAAGTCAAGCTAGGTGATCAGCGATGCCCGCGTCAATAGGTTCCGGCAATCACTCGGTCCGGATATCCGGCCGGCCGAGGCCGGTCAGTGCGCGCCCCGGAACTGGGCGGCCAGGTCGAGCAGGGCGGCGGCGACCTCGCGGCGCACGTTCTGGTTCAGCCGGTAGGTGGGCACCGCGACCGCGACCGCCGCCACCGGAGCGCCGGTGCCGTCCCGCAGCGCCACCGACACCGACCCGACCCCCTCCTCGCTCTCCTCGTAGTTGGTCGCGTATCCGGTGGACCGGACCTCATCCAGGGCGGCGACGAGCTGGGCCAGGGTGGCCAGGGACCGGTCGGTCTGCTGGGCCAGCGCGTCGGGGTCGGCGTAGAGCTCGCGCAGGTCCTGGTCGGGCAGTTCGGCCAAAAGCGCCTTGCCCGCCGAGGTGCAGTGGGCCGGCAGCAGGGCGCCCAGCCGGGGCGCCACCCGCAGCGCCCGGGTGCCCTCGACCGCGTCCACGAACCGGGCCTGGGTACCCTCCAAGGTGACCAGGTGGACCGTTTCGTCGAACATCCCGGCCAGCCTCTCCAGCACCGGCCGGGCCTGGCTGCGCACGTCCATCTTCTGCACCACGGCCAGCCCGATCTCGATCAGGGTGGGCCCCGGCCGGTAGGCGCGGGTGCGGGTGTCCTGGCGGACGAATCCGTGGTGCACCAGCATCGCGAGCAGCCGGTGGGCGGTCGAGTGCGCGACGTCGAGGAACTCGCACGCCTCGGTCAGCCGGACCGACTCCCGCTCGCGGAAGAGTTGGAGCAGCCGTAGGGCGTTGTCCACCGAGGAGATCGGGTACGCCGGGGCCTTCTTGCCGCTACGGACGGAATCTGTCTGCATAGCAGACAAGATGCCTTGTCTGCGGTCGGATGTCCAGCCGCCACGATGCTTGACCGGTCGGGATCCCGTGGCGTAGCGTCTCGTCGTTGTTCCAGACACAGTTTCTTTATGCCGGACATCGCCACGCGCGCAGATCACGGGAGGGTGCATGCGGATCCGCCACCTGGGAATCGTGACCCAGGACCTGGAGAGGTCAGCCCAGTTCTACGAGAAGGTGTTCGGGTTCACCCGGCTCGGCGCGGAGCGGACCCCCGGGCACTACCCGGGCAAGGCGCTGGACCTCAGCGACGGCGAGGTCAACTACTCGCTGCTGTGCCCGGACGAGCGGGTGGCGACCGCCCCGTGGGCGCAGGGCACGCTCGGGCCCAACCACATCGGGGTCGAGATCGACGACACCGCAGGCGCGGTCGAGGCGCTCAAGGAGTACGGCATCGCGATCTACGGCGAGGACACCGAACAGTGGCCGCCGCGCTTCTTCAAGTTCAAAGACCTCGACGGGGTCGAGGTGGACGTGGCCACACCGGACCGTAGCTGGAAGTTCTAGGCGTCGGGCGGGCGCCGCCGTGGCCGTCGCGCTGGGCCGCCGCAGACCCGCGGGGCAACCCGCCGGTCGCGGTTGGCTGGCGGTCTTCCTCAGCCTGCTCAGGGTCGGTTCGACCGCGTTCGGCGGCGGCAGCGCGACGATCCTCGCGCTGCGCCAGTTGGTGCTGCGGCGCGGCTGGCTCACCGAGCAGGAGTTCGTCGACACCGTGGTGCTCAGCCGGATGACCCCGGGCATCGCCATCCTCGCCCAGGTGCTGCTGATCGGGAAACGGGTGTGCGGCATCCGCGGGGCGATCGCCGCGCTGGTCGGGCTGATGTTGCCGGCGGTCACCATCACGATCGGGCTGGCCCGCCTGTACGGGCTGGTCAGCGGCTCGCCGGTGGCCGCCGCTCCGCTGCGCGGCGTCGCCGGGATGGCCGCCGGATTCGCCATCGCGCTGGTGCTGCACCTGCTGCGCGACACGCTGGCCCGCGACCGCCGGTTCCGCGGCCCGCTGACGTTCGCGGTGTACCTGGGTGCGGCCCTGCTGATCGGCAATCCGCTGGTGGTCCTGCTCGCGGCCATCGCCGCCGGTGCCGCCGTGCCGGCCCTGTTCGACACCCGGACACCCGATGATGAGTCCTGAGCGCATCTTCCTGGTGGTGTTCCTGGCCAGCCTGCTGGGGTTCGGTGGCCTGGGTTCCCTTCCGGTCCTGCGCAGCCAGCTCGTCTCCGCCGGGCTGACGCCGGACACGCTGATTTTGCACTCGCTGGCCGTCGGGAACATCAGCCCGGGACCCAATGGCCTCTACCTCGTGGCGGTCGGCTACTTCATCGGCGGGCCGGCGGGCGCGCTGGCCGCCTGCCTGGCGCTGCTGCTGCCGCCGATGCTCACCCTGGTCCTGGAACGAGTGCGGTCCCGGCTGCTGCACCGGCGGCGGTTCCGCGCCGCGATGCGCTCGTTGAGCCTGGCCGTGGTCGCGTTGCTGGCCACCTCCAGCGGGTCACTGGCCGTGCACGCCGCCGACACCCGGCTTGGCGCCGTCATGGTCGCCGCGGGCGCGGTGCTGCTGCTGCGCCGGGTGCCGCCCCTGGTCGGTGTCGGCCTGGCCGTGGTCACCGGCCTGGTCCTGGGCTGATTCGGCGGCCCGCCGCGCCCTGGGCGGCAACGCCGTGGCGTCACCGCGTCACCCGGTACCGCAGGTGCGTCACGGTGGGGGAGTTCATCACCTCGAGCACCTCCAGCTCGATGTGCCCGGGACCGGTGTGCTCGAACAGGCGAACGCCGGTGCCGATCAGGACCGGCACCAGGTGGACCTGTATCTCGTCGAGCAGTCCGGCCGCGAGGTACTGCTGGACCACGTTGGCTCCGCCGCCCACCGAGACGTTCTTCTCCCCGGCTGCCACCCGGGCCTGTTCCAGCGCGCTCTCGATGCCGTCGGTGACGAAGGTGTACGTCGTCCCGCCGGCCTTGGGGATCGGTTCGTGCGCCTCGTGGCTCAGCACGAACACGGACGCGTGGAAGGGAGGGATGTCTCCCCAGATGTGTCTTCCGTGGCTGAACATGCGCCGGCCAATGATCACCGCCCCGACCTTCTGGAACGACTCCTGAACCATCTCGGAGTCGGGGGTGGACTCGCCGCCGACGAAGCCCTGGAGTTTGCGCCAGGACGCCAGCCCGAACGCCCACTCGTGGATGCGCCGGCCGCCGCCACCCAGGGGGCGCTCCATGCTCACGTTCGGCCCGGCGATGAACCCGTCCAGCGACATGGACATGTCAGACGTAACTCGTGTCATGGAAAGTCCCCCGTACGGCACCGTGACCTGTGGGCATGGTACCGCTGCGTGTCCAGTCGGTTACGGTCGCGAATGGGGCCCAACGCCGTGAGGGGCGTGGTGGGTCAGCCGCTCTTGCGGCGGAACGAACGGCGTTTACGGGCCGGCCCGTGGGTGGATCCGATCTTCGTCGAGCCCCGCTCGCGGTGCGCGGCGTTGGCGTCGGCCTGCCGGGCCTGCTTACGTTCCAGCGCCTCCCGGAACCGTTGCTTGACGTCGTCCTCGACGGTCTGGGCATCCTCGGGTTCTGGTGTGGCTTCTGGTTCGGCGGCCATGCCGACCTCCTGCGTTCGGTGGGACACGCACAGGGTCGCACGTCCGAGCCCCGACCGCCGCCCGCATTCCGCGTCCCGCCGCCCGTCCGGGTCAGCCGGGGGTGCGCCGAGCGTACAGGTCGCGCAGCAGGGCCACCTCGGCACCGTGGTGGGACAGCTCGTCCTGGGCATGCAGCACCAACCCGGCCCAGGTGCCCTTGGCGTAGGGACCCCACTGCTCGCCGAGCAGGCCCCACATGCCCTCCTCGCCGAGCCGGCCCAGGCCGGCCCGGAACGCCGTCCACGCGGTGTCCACGGCGCCGAGCGCCTCGTCCACCTGGCCGTACCACCCGGTGTCGCGCACCTCCAGCGGCCAGTCCCCCAGACCACGCTCGGTGTAGTCGGCCAGGCATTCCGCGCCGATGTGCCACAGCCGCCAGGCGATGGTGGTCACCGGTGCCGGCTCGGGTTCGGGCCTTTGGCGGTCGGCCCGCCAGCCGTCACCGGCCCCGTCACCAGTCCGGCGCACCGACCAGCACCCGGGGGCCGGCTCCCACAGGTACTCCTCCTGGCTCAGCCCGGCCAGGCGGGTGTGGACCCGGTCCCAGACGTAGTCCAGGGACTCCAGCAACAACGGCCCGACCTGGCGACCGTCCGACGGGTGCTCCTCGTGACCATTCGACATGCCCGGACCGTACCGACCACCCCCGACAGAACCGCCCGCTCCTGCGGCCCGTCGCCCGCCCGTAGGATCGGCGCCGGTGCCAGCAGACCGGAGGACACAGGACATGGTGGATGACTCAGCGGCGGTGCGGGAGGAGTACTTCGAGAACGCGCCGACCGGCGTCGAAGCCGAACCGGATGATGGTGAACCCGGTATCACCAGGCCGTGGAATCCGGACGATATCCGGGTCGGCACGAAGACGTTCTCGCTACGCAACATCCTTGACCTCATCGATTATGAGGATCTGGAGCTGGCGCCGGACTTCCAACGTAACCGGGTCTGGAAGGTCCGGCAGAAATCCCGGCTGATCGAGTCGATCCTGCTCCAGATTCCGCTGCCCGCGTTCTACTTCGCCGAGGACCGCAACGGCCGAATGCGAGTCGTGGACGGACTGCAACGGCTGTCCACCGTGCACAGCTATGTGCGCGGTGGACAGGACGCGTTCGCGCTGACTGACCTGGAGTACCTCACCCAGACGGCCGAGGGGAAAGGCTTCGGCGAGCTTCCGGCAGCCTTGCAGCGTCGGATCCACAATGCGCAGATCGTGGTACACGTGATCGATCCGACCACTCCGCCCAGCGTGAAGTACGACATCTTCAAGCGGATCAACACCCTGGGAACACCGCTCAACGCCCAGGAGATCCGGCACTGTATGAGCAACGACCGCAGCCGGGAGTTCCTGAAACGTTGCGCCCACACCGAGGAGTTCGATCGGGCCACCGGCGGGAGGCTCCGGGACCACATCCGGATGGACGACCGTGAGTTGGTGCTCCGGTACTGTGCGTTCTGGCTGCGCGGCGTGGACGGGTATCTCGCGGACGGGTCGATGGACGTCTTCCTGGAGCGGGCGACCGCCCTGCTCGACAACCCGGAGGAGACGCCGGTCCAGCGCTTGGACCAACTGCACGCCAGCTTCCGGGCCGCGATGGTCAACTGCTTCGCAGTCTTCGCCGAACATGCTTTCCGGAAGTGGCCACGGAATGCCGACCGGCACAACCCGATCAACCGCCCGCTGTTCGAAAGCTGGTCGTACGTGCTCAGCAACCACGACCTGGCTGACCTGACCCGGCGAAGGGCCGCTGTGGTGGCCGCCACCCGGGATCTCATGACCGAGGACAACGCCTACCTGGACGCGATAACTGCCTCTACGGGCGACCCGGCCAAGGTCCGGTTGCGGTTCCAGCGGGCCGAGCAGGCCGCGCAGGCAGGCCGGTGATCACCTCGCTCGGAATCCGCAACCTCAAGCGGTTCCTGTCCGTAGAATTGGAGTTCCGGCCGCTGACCGTGCTCACAGGACTGAACGGCACCGGGAAGAGTACGGCCATCCATGCCCTGCTGTTGGCCCGGCAGGCCGCGGAAAACCCGGACGCGAGCGTTGTCCAGCTCAACGGCCCGGCGCTCGGAGAGTTCTGGCGGTCGCTGTTCCGGCTGGAGGACGTCGGCGAACACGGCTTCTTCGATCTGGCGCGGCTCGCGTTTCCCCGGCTGGTCTTCCATTCCGAACTGTCGTTCAGGCGTTTCGTCGGGGCGTATCCGGACCTGCGGGACCGGGTGGTGACGATCCTGGCCGGGCTGTGCGATCACTTCGCCGACGAGTACGCGACGAGTTCGGGCGTGCCCCGCGACATCGAGGTGGCGATGGGCCGGCACCGCGTCGACCTGTCGCTGGAAAGCCCGAAAACCCGGGCGAGCCAGCGGCTCATGCGCCTGCGGGACGTCACCCACGACGGTCGGGTGTTCCGCTGCGAGTGGCACGCAAAGCTCGAACGGCACCGCAACCGCATCCACTTCGCCGCGCCCAGCGAGCACCTGGGCGGACGGATCCTGGTGGGTATCTTCGACAAGCACCGGGACACCTGACCGGGAGGAATGCCGATGTCGCTGTCCGAGGGATCCGCGGTGCCGGTGGGGCCGGCCGATCCGGGTGCGGCCGACGTGGTGAGTGACGTGATCGCCGAGGCGTTCGCCGAACTGGCCGTGGTCGGCTGGCTGGTTCCCGAGCCGGCGGCACGCCGCCGCGTGCTGGCCGCCGACTTCGGCATCCTCGTGGACCACGCGTTCGCGCACGGCCAGGTGCACGCCACGCCAGACCTGGACGCGGTCGCGGTGTGGTTTCCGCTAGACGCCGGCTCGCTGCCCGAACCGGCCGACTACCCCCGCCGGCTGGCCGCCGCGGTCGGCGAGTAGGTCGACCGGTTCAGTGCCCTGGACGCGCTGTTCGAGGCGCACCATCCGAGCGAACCGCACCACTACCTGGCGTTCCTGGCGGTCCGGCCGGAGCGGCAGGGCGCCGGGCTGGGCAGTGCGCTGTTGCGCCACCACCATGCCCGGCTGGACCGGACCGGCGTCGCGGCCTACCTGGAGGCCAGCAGCCCACGCAGCCGCGAGCTGTACCTGCGGCACGGCTACCGGCCGCGTGGCGAGCCCTTCACCGTGCCCGACGGCACGCCGTTCTGGCCGATGTGGCGCACGCCGTCGGCGGGTGGCACGCAGTAGGCACCGGCGCCGACCCGGGCCGCCTACCCGCCCCGGTAGAGGCGGTCCAGGTCGACCAGTTCCACCTCGGAGCGCGCCGAGGCGGTGCGGCGCAACCGCGCGGTGAAGCCGCCGCGGAGAAAAGCAGCAGCCGGGGCGGGGCGTCCACCCGGTCGGCGGGGAGCAACTCGCGCAGGTGTTCCAGCCGGGCCAGCTCCGCCTCGCCCACCGGTGTGCCGGTGCACCTGGCCTCACCGATGGCCAGCACCACGTCGGCCTGGCCGGGGCGGCGTGCCATCGGGTCCACTGCCGGGCCAACTCGGTGAAGTGCGGGTCGGTAGATCTTCGACCGGACCGTGTCGGCGGCCTCCCACCAGACCCGCTCGGTTGTGCCGCCGACCAGGTCCGGTTCGCCGGCGGGTGGGTCAGTGCGTTGTCGGTGCGCCCCAGCATCCCGGCGATCTCGCTGATCGACCTGGGCCTGTACTACTCGGTGCTCGCCGCGATTGCCTGGGGGCCGGCCGCCGCGGTCGCAGAGCGTCGTCGGCCCGTTCGATCAGTTGGGTCTGGGTCAGCGCGATCGGCAATCCACTAGCCTGAGCCCAGTTCTCAGGGGGTTGTCGAATGGTGCTGGTGTCCCAGCGACGTTGCGAGGAACGCGTCGTGCGGGAGTGGGGGAACTTCGCCGAACGTCGGCGTCAGCGGCTGAGCCAGCGAGACCGGTACGGGAAGGCGGCCGAGAAGGTCACCGAGCAGATCGTCGAGGACCTGCTCACCACGGTCCTGGACTGGCCGCTGTCCTCGCTGAACTTCCAGGTCGGGTATGCCGACATCCTGCTGACCTCGCTCAATGTCAAGTACCTGGTGATAGAGACCAAGCGTCCCGGTGCGCTGTCCGGGCACGGCGTCGCGCTGCGATCGGCCCTCGACCAGGCCTGCCGTTACGCGGCCGAACAGAAGGTGCGATGCGTCGCCATCAGCGACGGCGACCTGTTCTACTCGGCCGACGTCGTGCACGGCGGATTGCGGGACCGGGTGTTCGTCCGGTTAACTGACCTGGTCCCGCCGGCCGGCATGTGGTGGGTGAGCGTTCACGGCATCTACCGCCCGGTGGCCGAGCGCCCAGGCCCGCCCGTCCCACCCGTCCAGGCCGGGCCGGCCGAACCGCCCGCCGACGGGCTGCTGACGCACCCGAAGTACCACCTGCCGGCGGCGTGTTTCGGCTACGTCGGATCGGCTGACCGGCCGGGCACGTGGAAACTTCCCTACCTGCTCGCCGACGGTGCGGTCGACGCTCGCCGGTTGCCCAAGGCGATCCAGGCGATCCTCAGCAACTACCGTGGGCTGAAGGTCGGCAGCGTGCCCGAATCGGCCGTGCCCGACGTGCTGGTCCGGCTCGGCCGGGCCGCGGTCCGGGTCGGCCGGATGCCGCCGGAGTGCGACGAACCCGCGCCGATCTACCAGCAACTCGCCGACGTACTGGACCAACTCGGCCGGCTCGACGACATCCGGGCGGATCAGCCCGACGTGGGCACGGGCAGGTCGGTCAGCGGCACCAGCCAGTAGCCGGCCAGGGCCAGGGCGGCCAGCGAGACCAGGCCGAACAGCAGCACCCAGACCAGGCCCGGCACCCCGGTCACCCTGGCCAACTGGTCGGCGTCGGAGCCGCGGCCGTACCCGCGGCGGCGCAGCCGTTGCAGTTCGACGACCGGGCGCAGGGCGGCCAGGAGCAGGAACCAGGTGAAGAAGAACGCGAACACCGCCTGCACCCCGGCCGCGGCGAACCAGGACACCGCGAACACCCCCAGCCCGGTCACCAGGATCGCCGCCACCCCGTAGGCGTTGCGCACGGACACCAGCATCCCGGCCAGCAGCGCGATGCTGACCCACAGCAGCGCGGTGATCCGGCCGGCGGCCAGCAGCGCGGCGAAGGACAGCCCGACCAGGGACGGGGCCAGGTAGCCGGCCAGCCCGGTGGCCACCATGCCCGGGCCGGTCGACCGGCCCCGGGACAGGGTCACCCCGGAGGTGTCCGAGTGCAGCCGGATGCCGTCCAGCCGCCGGCCGACCAGCACGGCCACCAGGGCGTGGCCGCCCTCGTGCGCGATGGTGACCACATTGCGGGCCAGCCGCCACACGTCCCGGACCAGTACGGCGCTGCCGGCCAGCCCGGCGCAGGCCAGCACCACCCCGGTTGGCGGCAACGGTTGGGTCCCGGTGACCTGCTGCCACAGGTCGGACAGGGTGGACGATGGCAACGCCGGCCTCCTCGTCTACTGTCTGGCTCGTCTGGCTCTTCTGGCTCGTCATCCGGGTGGACGCCCGGGACCGGCGGCGCGATGCCCGGTGTCTCGATCAGTCCCGGTCGGTCCCCGATGAGTCCCGGTCGGGGTCTGTCAGTGCAGGTGCAGGCCGCCGTCGGCCACGATCACCTCGCCGGTCACGTACCGGAAGTCGGCCAGGTCACAGACCACGTCGGCGATGTCTTCCGGAGTGGCCACCCGGCGCAGCGGTGCGGTTTCGGTGACGTACTCCCGGGTGCCCTGGTACGGGGCGATCCACGGCGTCTCGACCAGCCCGGGCGCCACCGCGTTCACCCGGATCTGTGGCCCCAGCACGTTGGCCAACAGCCGGGTCAGGTGGATCACCGCGGCCTTGCTGGCCGCGTAGGGGATGGAACTCCCGTTCGGCCGCAACCCGGCCAGCGAGGCCACGTTGATCACGCATCCGTCACCGGTGTCGCGCAGGTGCGGGACGGCCGCCGCGGTCACCTGCCAGGTGCCGATCACGTTGGTGTCCAGGATGTCCCGCCAGACCTGGCCGGTGACCGCGTCGAGGTCGTGGTGCGGGATGAACCGGGTGGTGCCGGCGTTGTTCACCAGCACGTCCAGTCGGCCGAACCGCTCCACGGTGGCCGCGACCAGGTCGCGGGCCTCGGACTCAACCGAGATGTCGGCCCGGGTGTAGGCGGCGCCGGGCAGGGTGTCGGCCAGCGTCTGGCCGGCCTCGACCGACCGGGCCGAGTTCACCATCACCCGGATCCCGGACACGGCCATCCGGGTGGCCACCGCCGCCCCGATCCCCGACGACGACCCAGTAACCAGGGCAACCCGCTCGTCTGGCATGGAAACCTCCTCGACCCCCGTTTCCCGGTTGTGTCCGACGAAGAGTGACACGCCGGGGTCATGGCCCCGCAGCCGGTGCCGGCCGTCCGCCGCGGTCGTTGCCGTGCCGGACCGGCGTGCTTGGACCAGGATGGGGAGATGACGACGGTCGCGTTCCTCGGTCTGGGTGCGATGGGTGGTCGGCTGGCCGGCCGGCTGGTCGACGCCGGCACCGACGTGGTGGTGTGGAACCGGACCCCGGCCAGGGCGGCCGGGCTGACCGAACGGGGGGCCGCCCTGGCCGCGAGCCCGGCCGAGGCGGCAGCCGCCGCCGACGCGGTGATCACCATGCTGTCCACGCCGCAGGCGTTGCGGGAGGTCACCGAGGGCCGGTCCGGCATGGTCGCCGGGTTGCGGACATCGACCACGGTGGTGGAGATGTCCACGGTGGGTCCGGCCGCCATCGCCCGGCTGGCCGCGGCGCTGCCGGTCGGCGTGGGGCTCATCGACGCACCGGTGCTGGGCAGCCTCACCGAGGCCGACGCGGGCACACTGCGGGTGTTCGTGGGCGGCCCGGCGCCGCTGGTCAGCGAGTGGACGCCGCTGCTGGCCACGTTCGGGTCGCCGCTGCATGTCGGCCCGCTGGGCGCCGGCGCCGCGGCCAAACTGGTCGCCAACTCCACCCTGCTGGGCGTGCTGGGCGTGCTCGGTGAGGCGGTGGCGCTGGCCGACGGGCTCGGGCTGTCCCGGGACACCACCTTCGAGGTGCTGGCCGCCTCGCCGTTGGCCGCCCAGGCCGAGCGCCGCCACGCCGCCATCGACGGAACCGAGCAGCCGGTCCGCTTCACCCTGTCGCTGGCCCGCAAGGACGCCGACCTGGTGGCCGACGCGGCCGACTCCGCCGGGGTGGACGTGCGGCTGGCCGCGGCGGTCCGGTCCTGGCTGGTTGACGCCGAGCGGGCCGGGCTGGGCGCGCGGGACTACTCCGCGATACTCACCCGCATCCTGGCCGCCCGCTGACCCCGCCGCGCCGCCCCGCCGGTCGGTCTCAGCTACCCGGCGGGTTGAGATATCGGGTGGCGGCCGACCGGTAGGGGCAGAGCACCAGGGCCGAACCGCACGAGCACCAGTGCGGTCGGTATCCGTACTCGGCTGGTTGTGGTTGGTGCATGGTCAGCACCCAGCGGCCGAACGCGGCCATGTCCTCCACGGTGGGGCCGGCCGGTGCCGGATGGGGGTGTGGGCTGGGCCGGGTCATGCCGACCTCCACCGGGGCGGGCCGTTGGTGGACAGTTCGGCGACGATGACCCGGCGGGTCGTGCACGGGCGGTCCGGTCGGCGTCGGCGCCACCACCGGGCCGGTGGGTGGCACCACCGGCACCGTTCGGACCGGTCCGGTTCGTGCATCGCGGCAACGGCGCGCACCACCCGGGCCAACTCGTCGCGGTCGGCACCGGCGACCAGCACGCTCAGATCCGCGCTCACCGCGACGTACCCGACGTCGCGTCCCCGGACGGCCCGGCATCCGGCGGCACGTCCAGCCGGGTCAGGACCTCATCCAGCGCGCGGTCCAGCGCCCGCCGGTACAGATCGCACTCAGGTCGTGGCGGTGGCGCCACCGCGCGGGCCACCGTCCACTCGTTGTGGGAATCCACCCTTGATCACCCCTCGACACCGCATCGGCACGGTGCGTGATGAGAGGTGACCGTAGGCATACCGGGTGGCCCGTCCTCCACAGCAGTGGAATCCGGTCAGGATCACCCGATCAGATAAGGCCCATCCTGTACACCAGGGCGGACAGTTCGCGGCCCACCGATGCCCGCCGAGCCCGGTCCCGGATGTCCAGCACGGCATCGCGGGCGAACGGGGAGGAGTGGACGAACACCGGCGCGAGCCGCTCGGCGGTCAGGAACGCATCCAGCGCCTGTGCGTGCTGGCGATCCTGGGCGAGCGCCCGGCCGAGGTCGGCGTAGAACATCGCCTGGCGCTGCCGCGAGGGCATCGCGGTTATGTTCACTTGCTCGGCTATCCGCGCCGCGCGCCCGCCCTCACCCTGCTCGATCGCGATCGCCGTGTCCCAGATACCGATGTTCGTCGGGCCGAAATAGATCCCGTAGTCGGTGCGCTCGCCGGTGCGCTCACCCACCCGGTACGCCTCGGCCAGATAGTCGGCGGCCGGCCGGCCGGTGACCGCCGAGTCGTGCGCGGCCCGCAGTTGCAGTTGGCCGTAGACCTGCATGGCCAGCGGATCGGAGCCGACGTGTGGCTCGATGCGCCCGATCGCACGCAGTGACAGCGACAACTTGGTGACATGAGTCTGAAGCGCGTAGCACACGTAGGTGGAGGCCAGGCCGTCGAGGACCGGGTCGTCGATGGCCTGCGCGGCGTGCCGAGCCCGCTCGGCGGCAACCCAGGCCAGGTCGGAGTACCCCAACTCCTTGGCGATCGCGCACGCCGTGCAGCAGGCGAGCACGAGGGCGCGCAGAGCCCGCTCCTGGTCACGCCCGGCCGGACCGGCGGTGTGCACGTGCAGGCCGACCAGGATGTCGGCCAACCCTGCCGCCGCGGCCGAGTAGTCGGCATCTCGGCACAGTGCCGTGCGCGCCCGGCCAGCATTGGCGACCAGTTCGCCCACCGGCCGTTCGACCGGGTTGGCATCCTCGACGTGACCGATGCCGGTGACCATCAGGGCCGAGCGGATGCCCTCGATGTGGGCCTGGGCGCTGGCCCGGTCGTCTCCAGTGAGCGGGTAGGGCTGGCCGAGCAACTCGTCAGGGGAGATCCGAAGCGCGTACGCCAGGCCCTGAACATGCGACCGGCGTTCCAGCGCGCGTTCCCCGCGCTCGATGTAGGACAGCATCGACCGAGACATCCCGGCCAGGCCGGCCGCGGCGTCCAGCGACAGGTGCCGGATTCGTCGCAGCTCGCGGATGCGGCGGCCGAGCGCGTTGTCGTCTCTCATCGCTGGTTCCTCGTTGCCAGACGGTGTCCCCGCCGCCGCCGGGCTGTGGTGTTGACGCGGTGGCCCGGCCCCCGTCTGGCAGGGGGATGCGGCCGAGGGTATCCCGGTCCGACCCCGGCCGGCGAAAAGCCCATCCTGCCCTCCCGGGAGGAGATCCTGACAACCTGTGTGCCCCTGGGGAGCCGTGGAGTCATCCATCGGGCGGCGGGTCGCCTGGTCCGCAAGGCCAAGAGCATGTTCGGTGATCGGGCTCTACGTAGTTGTGGCGTACGGAGCGTACGGAGCGTACGGTTGAGGAGTGTCCGAAAATGCGCATGAGCTACCCATCACCGATGTCCGTGACCGGCTCGCGGATGTGGTGAACGACGCTGCCTACGGTGGACAGATCACCTATCTGACTCGCCGTGGCCGTCGCCTTGCCGCGATCGTCTCGGTGGAAACCGCGGAGGCCGCCGAGCGGTGGGAGGATGCCCAACTCGGTCATCTCGCCGACGAGGCCCTCGCCGAGATGACCCGAACCGGCGAGCGACCGGTCTCCCTCGATGAGGTCCGCCGCGAGTTCACCCTGTGACTGACCGGCGGTACCGGGTTGACCTGGTGCCCTGTGCGCGTCGGCAACTGCGCAAGCTCGACTCGCAGACGGCGCGTCGCGTCCTTGCCGCCCTGGACGGTTTCCAGGATGATCCGCGTCCCCACGGTTGCCGCGACATGGTCGGCCAGCCAGACCGGTGGCGGGTGCGGGTCGCCGGAACCGGCGACTATCGCATCGTCTACGAGGTCCATGACGGGCATCTGCTCGTGCTGGTGATCACCATCGCGCACCGCAGGGACGTTTACCGCTGACCATGCCCGATCGGCATCCGCCGATCCTGGTCTTGAAGGCGTCCGGCACAAACCAGCGTTCGCCGGCGAGGAGGTCAGTCGGTGTGGTCACCGGCTCCTTCGGGTATCCGCACGGTGAGGTCGACGTGTCCGGCATCCATGTCGAGAGATGTCAGGGTCGGTTGTCGATCTTGGTTAGCAGCATGAACAGTTGGTGCTGCTCGGCGTCGCTCAGGCAACTGAACAGGTGCCGGCCCGCCTCGCCGCTGAGCGCGGTGAACCGGCCGCGCAGCTCCTGACCGCGCGGGGTGGGTGCCAGCAGCAGGGTCCGCCGGTCGGCCGGGTTGGGCAACCGGGTCACCAGGCCGGCGTTCTCCAGCGCGTCGACCACCTCGGTGGCCGACCGGGGCGCGATGTTCAGCCGGCCGGCCAGGTCGGCGATCCGCAGCGGCTCGGCCGAGTCGGTGATCTCGCGCAGCGCGCGGCCCTGCGACGGCGTCAGGTCCAGCGGGGCCAGCCGGCCCAGGGCATGGCGGTGCAGCCGCTTGGCGACGCGGAAGAACAATGTCACCAGTTGGGTTGTGGTGTCTGTGGGTATCACTTCCGGCTCCACTGTCCGCATCCTGTCATAGAGGTCCTGACACGGTGACTGTCCGGCTCGCCGGCCCCAGCCGGACGACTCGCGGCGTTGTCGTCGTCGCTCGTGCTCCAGCACGAACTCCTCCTCCGCCTTGCGATCCGCCCACCTGGAACCGGCTCCCTGATCGAACGCCACCGTGTCAGCACCTCTGGCCTGGTTTATCATATTGCGAGGTACCCACATTATGAGCTTTGCTCAGGATAGCGACGTAGGATCCGTGTAGGTGGCGACATGCCCGCCCGCGAGGACGTCCACCAGCGAGCAGACCGAGGGCACGGAGGCCCGATGACCAGCGAGACATCCAGCACTTCCGCCGCGCCGACGCCAGCGGGTGATGCCTACCCCGGCGGCTACCTGTCTCACCGGCAGATCCTGGTGGTGCTCGGCGGAATCATGGCCGGCATGCTGCTGGCCGCACTCGACCAGAGCATCGTGGGTACCGCGCTGCCCAGGGTGGTCAGCGACCTGGGTGGTCTGGACAAGCTGTCCTGGGTGGTCACCGCCTACCTGCTCACCTCGACCGCTGCCACCCCGCTGTGGGGCAAGATCTCTGACCTGTACGGGCGGCGGTTGATCTTCCAGACCGCGATCGGGATCTTCATCATCGGCTCGATCCTGTGCGGCGCCGCCCAGAACATGACTGAACTAATCACGTTCCGGGCGTTCCAGGGCATCGGCGGCGGTGGCCTGATGTCCATCGCGTTCGCGATCATCGGCGACGTCATCCCGCCCCGGGAGCGGGGCCGCTACCAGGGCTACTTCGGCGCGGTGTTCGGGCTGTCCAGCGTGGCCGGGCCACTGTTGGGCGGCTGGCTCACCGACGGTCCCGGCTGGCGGTGGATCTTCTACGTGAACGTGCCGGTGGGCATCGCCGCACTGGTGATCACCTCGATGGCGCTGAAGATGCCGCCGGTGCGCCGGGAGCACCGGATCGACTACGCCGGCGCGGCCGTGATCGTCGGTGCGGTCAGCTCGCTGCTGCTCTACCTGAACTGGGCCGGCAACTCCTACGGCTGGACCGCCCCGGGGCCGCTGGCCCTGGTCGTGGCGACCCTGGTGCTCAGCGTGGTGTTCGTCTTCGTGGAGCTGCGGGCGGTCGAGCCGATCATCCCGATGACGCTGTTCGCCAACCCGGTGTTCCGGATCGGCAACCTGTACGGGTTCCTCGCTGGCATGGCGATGTTCGGCGGGATCATCTTCCTGCCGTTGTACATGCAGGCGGTGCTCGGCTACTCCCCGACCAAGTCGGGCCTGTCGCTGATCCCGGCGGTCATCGGCATCTTCGCCACCTCGATCAGCTCCGGGCAGCTCATCACCCGGACCGGCCGGTACAAGATCTTTCCGATCCTCGGCGCGGCGATCCTGATCGTGGCCCTGTTGGCGATGTCGTCACTGAGCAGTGACACCGGGTTCTGGACGCTCGCGGTGTTCGAGTTCGCCTTCGGCGCCGGCCTCGGGCTGACCATGCAGACCATCGTCACCGCCGTGCAGAACTCGGTCGAGTTCCGCGACATGGGCGTGGCCACCAGTTCCACCACGTTCTTCCGGCAGATGGGCGCCTCCATCGGGGTGGCCGTCTTCGGCGCGGTGCTGTCCAGTCAACTGGCCAGCCACATCGCCGACCAGGTCGCGCGCGCGCCCGGTGGCCTGGCCGCGGCGGGCGGCGGCAAGATCTCGGTGGACGCCAACAACGTGCAGGCCATCCAACGCCTGACCGAGCCGCTGAAGTCGCTGGTGCTCAAGGCGTTCGCGGTGTCGCTGGACCACGTCTTCCTGGTCGGGGTGCCGTTCGTCGCGGTCGCGCTGATCATCGCGCTGTTCCTCAAGGAGATCCCGCTGCGCAGCCGGAACGACCA
>DASULA010000018.1:0-19649 GCA_036278435.1 Mycobacteriales bacterium
CTTCGAGGCGTTCCTCGGCGACAACCCGGCCACCATCTCCCAACAGTCCGGCGCGAAGTTCCTGACTATGGCGTTCCTACAAACCGCCACCACCGGCTCGTGCACCGTGCTGTGGGACGGCGACCCCAGCACACCGGTCTCGCCGTCGGCCTTCGGCACCGACATCGCGGCGATCCAGGCCCGCGGTGGGAATGTCATTCCGTCGTTCGGTGGCTTCACCGCCGACGACACCGCCACCGAGATCGCCGACAGTTGCACCGACGTGGCCCAGATCGCCGTCCAGTACGAGAACCTGATCACCACGTACCACGTCACCCGCCTGGACATGGATGTCGAGGACAGGTCGCTCACCAACACCGCGGGCATCGACCGGCGCAACAAGGCGATCAAAATGGTCGAGGACTGGGCCGCGGACACCGGGCGCACCGTGCAGTTCGTCTACACCCTGCCCACCACCACCCACGGCCTGGCTCCTACCGGACTGGACGTGCTGCGCAACGCCGTCGCCAACGACACCCGGGTCGACGTGGTCAACATCCTGACCTTCGACTACTTCGACAACGCCACCCACGAGATGGCCACCGACAGCATGACCGCGGCCGAGGGGTTGCAGACCCAACTCGCCGGCCTGTACCCGTCGAAGAACCGGAGGCAGTTGCGGGCCATGACCGGTGTCACCGAGATGGTCGGCATCGACGACTTCGGACCGGCCGAGACGTTCACCACCGCCGACGCGGCCAGCGTGCGGAAGTGGGCGCACTCCCAGGGCTTCGCCGAGCTGTCGTTCTGGGCACTGCAACGAGACAACGGCGCCTGCCCGGGTACCAAGGGCTCCAACAACTGCTCCGGGGTCGCCCAGGACACCTGGTTCTTCAGCCACGCGTTCGAACCGTTCACCCACGGTCGCGGACACCGGCACCGGCACGCCCGGTAGTCCAGTGGTCCGGTGGTCCGGTAGCCACAGTTCCGGCCGTCGCGCGTGCCCAGGCATCGCGCGGCGGCCGGGACGACCCCGGTCGGCCGCGCGGGGTCCGGCCCGACGGCCTACCCGGGCACGGAACCGGCCGCCTCAGTCCACCAGTCAGTCCACAGTCAGTCCACCAGGTCGCGGACTACGGCGTCGGCGAGCAGCCGGCCGCGCAGGGTGAGCACGGCCCGCCCGTCGATGAGCGCGCTGCGGTCCAGCAGCCCGTAGGTGACCGCGCGCCGGGCCTCGTCCCGCCCGGCCACGGACAGTTCGGTGAGCGGCAGGCCGTCACTGAGCCGGATGCCCAGCATGACCCGTTCCATCCGGCGGGCCGACTCGGTCAACTCCTCCCGGCCATGCGCCGGGCTCACCCCGGACTCCAGCCGCCGGGCGTAGGCCGAGGGGTGCTTGACGTTCCACCACCGCACCCCGCCGATGTGGCTGTGCGCGCCCGGCCCGAGACCCCACCAGTTGCCGCCGGTCCAGTACAGCTCGTTGTGCCGGCATCGGGCCGACCGGCCGCGGGACCAGTTGGACAGCTCGTACCAGGACATGCCGGCCGCGGTCAGGGCCTGGTCGGCCTGGGCGTACCGGTCGGCCATCAGGTCGTCGTCGGGTCGGGGCAGGTCGCCGCGGGCGATCTGGCGGGCCAGCCGGGTGCCCTCCTCCACGATCAGCGCATAGGCCGACACGTGGTCGGGCCGGGCCGACACCGCCGCGTCCAGGGACGCCTGCCAGTCGTGCTCGGTCTCCCCCGGAGCGCCGTAGATCAGGTCGAGGTTGACATGGGCGAATCCGGCCTCCCGGGCATCCAACACGGCCTCCACCGCGCGGCCGGGGGTGTGCTGGCGGTCCAGCACGGCCAGCACGTGCTCGCGGGCCGACTGCATGCCCAGGCTGATCCGGGTGAACCCGGCCTCCCGCAACCGGGACAGATAGGACACGGTGACCGTCTCCGGGTTCGCCTCGGTGGTGATCTCCGCGCCGGGCGCCAGCCCGAACGTGTCGTCGATCTCCTCGAGCAGCGCCGCCAGGTGCTGGGACGGCAGCAGGGTGGGCGTGCCGCCGCCGAAGAACACCGTGGTCACCGGCGGCGTGCGGTCGCCGAGCACGTGCCGGGCCAGCCGGATCTCGGCCAGCATGGTGTCGGCGAACCCGCGCTGGGACGCACCGCCGCCGAGTTCCTCGGCGGTGTAGGTGTTGAAGTCGCAGTACCCGCACCGACTCGAACAGAACGGGATGTGCACGTAGAACCCGAAGGGCCGCCGCTGCATCGTTCGCAGCGCGGCGAACGGAAGCGAGCCGTCACGCGGTGGCGGCTGACCGGCGGGCAGGGTGGAGGGCACGGGCAGAGTGTTTCAATTCGACGCAGGAAGACGCAGGAAACGGTGACAGGAGGCGAACCCGGTGACCGAACTCGTCCACTACCACGTGCGGGACGGTATCGCGACGATCACCCTGGACTCCCAGCCCAACCGTAACGCGCTGTCCGCGCGGTTGATGGCTGAACTGTCAGGGCTGCTCTCGCGAGCCGCCGACGACGACGCGGTCAGGGTGGTGATCCTCAGCCACGCCGGCCGAGTTTTCTGCTCGGGCATGGACCTCAAGGCCGCCCGCGACCAAGACGCGGCAGACATGCCGGTCACGGCGTTTCCGGACATCCTTCGCACGATCTGGGAGTTCGACAAGCCGGTGGTGGCCAGGGTGGCCGGCCCGGCCAGGGCCGGCGGGGTCGGGCTGGTCGGTGCCTGCGACGTGGCGGTGGCCGCCCGGTCGGCCACGTTCGCGTTCACCGAGGTTCGCCTCGGTCTGATCCCGGCGGTGATCTCGGTCACGGTGCTGCCCCGACTGACCCCCCGGGCCGCACACGAGCTGTTCCTGACCGGCGAGGTGTTCGACGGTGAGCGGGCCGCCCGGGTCGGCCTGGTCAACGCCGCGGTGGACGACGCGGACCTGGACGCCGAGGTGGCCCGCTACGCCGGCATGCTGGTCCGCGGCGCGCCCGGAGCGCTGGCCGCGACCAAGGCGATGCTGCGCCGGGCGCCGGCCGGGTCGATGGCCGAGGACCTCGCCGCGATGGCCGAGCTGTCGGCCCGGTACTTCGCCGGGGCGGAGGGGCAGGAGGGCATCGCCGCGTTCGCCGCCAGACGCGACCCCGGTTGGGTCCCCGGTCCGCCGGCGTGAACCTGGCCGTGCCATGTGGATGCTGCCCGGCGACCGCCTGGCCGGATCAGTGCAGGCCGGTCACGGCGTAGCCGACCGCCAGCAGGACCGCCAGCACAATCAGGGCCAGCAGGGGGCGGCGGATCCGCAACACCCCCTGAGCCTACGTTCCACCGGGCGGACCCGGTGCGCCCGGTGGCGGCTTTGACCACGAACACCCCGACGACCGATCGCGCACGACGATACCGTCGGCCCATGCTCGCCGCATTCACACCCGCGCCCAATCCCGATGACCCGCTGTCCGCGCTCCAGGTCGGCGACCGGCCGGAACCGGACCTGCCCGCCGGCTGGACCACGGTCACGGTCCGGGCCGCCTCGCTCAACCACCACGACCTGTTCTCGCTGCGAGGAGTGGGGCTGACCGCGCAACGGTGCCCGATGATCCTCGGCTGCGACGCCGCCGGCCTCGACCAGGACGGCAACGAGGTCATCGTGTACCCGGTGATCAGCGACCCGGACCAGGCCGGGGACGAGACGCTGGACCCGAAGCGGACGCTACTGAGCGAAGTTCACCAGGGCACGTTCGCCGAGCGGGTTGCGGTGCCCCGGCGCAACCTGCTGCCCAAGCCGGCCGACCTGTCCTTCACCGAGGCGGCCTGCCTGGGCACCGCGTGGCTGACCGCGTACCGGATGCTGTTCACCAAGTCGGGCACCCGGCCCGGCGACACCGTGCTGGTGCAGGGCTCGGCCGGCGGGGTGGCCACCGCGCTGATCGCGCTGGCCCGGGCCGCCGGGCTGCGGGTGTGGGTGACCGGCCGGACCGAGGACAAGCGGCGGGCCGCGCTCGCCGGAGGCGCGCACCAGGTGTTCGAACCGGGGGCCCGGCTACCCGAGCGGGTGGACGCGGTGCTGGAGACCGTGGGCGCGGCGACTTGGTCCCACTCGCTGAAGTCGCTGCGGCCCGGGGGCACGTTGGTGGTCTCCGGCGCCACCACCGGGCCGAACCCGCCGGCGGACCTGGCCCGGGTGTTCTTCCTGCAACTCAACGTGGTCGGGTCCACCATGGGCACCCTCGACGAGCTGGCCGGGCTGGTGTCCCTGCTGTCCACCAGCGGCGTGCGGCCGGTGGTGGACAGCGAGCTGCCGCTGGACCGGGCCCGCTCCGGGTTCGAGCGGATGGCCGCCGGTGACCTGACAGGCAAGATCGTTTTCACGGTCTAGCCGTCAAGAAAGATGCCTCGATTATCCGGAAGGATGGCGGCTGGGGAGGTGCCCCCAGCGGCCCTTTGACCTGCTCCAGATCCGGCGCAGGACCTGACCTGCACCACGAACGACGCAGGACCTGACCTGCTCCAGATCCGGCGCAGGACCCGACCTGCACCACGAACGACGCAGGCCCTGACCTGCACCAGATCCGGCGCAGGACCCGTTCTGCACCACGAACAACGCACGGCCCGACCTGCACCACGTGTGGAGCAGGGCCGGGGCGGAGCCGGGCGGCGACGGGCGAGCGGGGCCGGGTGAGTGCCGGGCCGCAGAAGCAGAACCCGGCCACGCTCGACGTGGCGTCGGCCACAGATGACGGGAAACCTGGCCGTCGGGTCGACCGGCCGGAGCGGCGCCCGGATCGGCGGTTGGTGCGCGGCGGACCGGTGTGGCACGGTGACGTCCGGACCGGCGGGGGCCGTGTCCAGGCCGACGCCGGCACCGGACCGGCGCCGGCGGGTGCGCCGAGTATCCGGTCCGGCGGTCGGTCGTTGGCCGATGCCGGGGTCAGTCGGGGCGGTCGGGCGGCATCCGCGCGACCAGGTCAGGCTGTCGGGAAGGGGCGGTGCGGGTGCGGTTCGAGCCGAGGTACGCCGAGCTGCTGAACCGGGCGGCCGAGCTGACCGGACCCGACCCGCTGCCGGCCGAGTTGGCCGTCTCCGGGCTACTCGGGTCGGTCTGGTCGATGGCCGCGTCCGGCGAGCACCGGGCGCTGCGCGAGGGACTGGTCGCCTTCCTGGCCGAACATCCGGGCCGCCCGGCCCTCGCCCTGCTGCGGGCCGCCGCGTCGATGGGGTCACCCCCGGAACGGGCCGCTGCCGCCGAGGCCGCCGAGGCGATGGCGGCCACCGAGGTGGCCGAACCGGAGTGGGCCGGTCCGGCCGGGCGGGTGACCTGCGGGCCATGCCTGGTCTACGGAGACGTGTTCGGCGACCAGGAGTCGGTCGTCGCCACCTTCGGCTACCCCAGCGGCGAGACGCACGCACTGGTGGTCCTGGTGGACCAGAACCTCGGCGGCATCGTGAAGGACATGTTCTGCGCGACCCGCGCTGAACGCGCGCTCCGGGCGATCCGGCGGGCGAACGCCGCGGACGGACCGATGTCGGTGCTGGAGGAGATCACCGCGGGCCAGGCCCGGACCAGGCTGGACCGGGCCTTCGCCGCCTGCCGGTCGGCCTGGGAGCCGCCGGTCGGGGAGAACGCGCGGGCGCTGTGGGCGTTGGCCGGCTCACGGCTGGCCAAGTTACCCGAGGGGCCGGCGGCGAGTACCCCGGACCGGTACGACGAGAACGCCCGGGCCGGGTTCGTGCGGGAGTTCCTGACCTCGCCGCAGGCCCGGACCCTGCCCGACCTGGACGCCGCGGCCACCTGCGCCCGGCTGGTCGTGGACCACGGATGCGACTACGACGGGGGCAACCCGCTGCGGATCAGTCCGGCCAAGAGCGAGCTGTTCCTACTCTACTGGCTGCCGCGCCAGCCCCCGCTGGCACCGGCGCCGGCGGCGGGCATGCCCGCGGTGCTGGAGGCGTGGGTGCGGTGGGCCGCGTCCGGGCAGGGGATGTCCGGACAGCCACTGGCCGAGGTCATCGCCGCGATACGGGAGTGCTCGGAAAAATTCTCGGCGGGTTACGGTGACTCCGGTGGCGGCTCGACCGGCGCCATCCCGGCCGGTTGAGCGGACCGGCCCAGCCGTCCACCCGGACCCAGCGCGGACAGCACCGGTGCGGTGACCAGGCCCAGGCCCGCGAAGCCGGCGGCCAGCAGCAGCCAGCCGCCGCGCCCGACCTGGAGCGCCAGCACGGTGACCACGGTCGGCCCCAGCGTGTCGCGCAGGCCGTTCCCCAGCGCGTAGACGCCCTGGTACTGGCCGTACCGCTCGGTCGGGGCGAGGTCGTAGGACAACCCCCACCCACCGGCGGACTGCCACACCTCGCCGACCGTGAGCACCACCGCGCCGACCACCAGCAGGGCCGAGGCCACACCGGGCGGCTGGCTGGCGGCCAGCCCGAGCAGCACGCAGGCCAGGGCCAGCGCGGCGCCGGCGCGGCGCACGGTCCGCAGCCCGCCGGCGTAGCCGTTGGCGCCGCGGGACAGCGGCACCTGCAACAGCACGGTCAACACCGTGCTGACCACCAGCAGCACCGACACCAGGGTGCGCGGGGCGTTGGTGCGCAGCACCACCCACAGCGGCAGCGCGACCGTCAGCACCGGCTTGTGCAGGGACAGCAGGCCCGACAGCACGGTCATGGCCACGTACCGCCGGTCCCGCAGTGCGGCCCACCGGGCCTCGCCCGCGGCCGGGCGCCGTCCGGGCACCCGGGGCAGCGCGGTGAGCAGCGCGCTGGCCAGCAGGAACGATCCCGCGTTGGCCAGCACCGCGGTGAGGTAGGCGGCCCGGCTGTCGGCGTGCAGCACCGGCGCGGCCAGCAGCGCGCCGAACGCGAACCCCACGTTGGCCGTGCTGCGGGTGTAGGCCCGGGTGCGGAGCCGGCGCTCGGCAGACACCGACGCGCCCAGCAGCGCGTTGCGGACCGCGTTCGTGCCGCGCTGGGTCAGCACGAACAGGCAGGACACCACCACGAACGGCCAGAACGACCGGAGCAGGGCGTAGCTGGCCATCAGCAGCCCCTGGACCGTCATCAGGATTAGGCCGACCCGGCGCAGACCGTACCGGTCGGCCAGGTGCCCCAGCGGCACCGCGCCGGCCAGCCCGGTCAGCCCGGCCGCGGACAGCCCAACCCCCACCTGGGCGGTGGACAGGTGCACCGAGCGGGTGAAGTAGAGCACGCTGGTGGCCATCCACAGCCCGGTGCCGACCCCGTCGACCAGATAGCAGCCAACCAGCACCCGGGTCGGCCCCCGGTCCGGAAGCAGCCCGGCGAGGCGGACCCGCACACCGTCGGCACGCACGGCCCCGACCTTACCCGTGCTACCCGTGCGGGTTCCGCCCGGAATGCACCGACCGGGGCCGACCGAAACCGCTGGTACCAGAGGCGAACAGCGGCCCACAATCCGGTGACCGCGCTCCTGTCTCACGTCCACTGCACGCGACATCGTCGACTTCCTCAGGGAACGCCAGGAAGCGCTGCATGCCCAACTCACCGCCTTCCCTCGCAGGATGTGTGAGTGGGGCTTCGAGGACACTCCGTCGTTGGAGCATCTCGTGGTGGAAGACGTGGAGGACGACGGTGCATGAGGGTGCATGAGGCGGCCTACGGGTGTGGCTGCGGAACCGGCACGTGGGCGTGCTGTACCAGCGCGGTGCCCACACCTGTCCGACCTTTGATGTCGCGTACCGGGAGGACCCGGACCGACCGGTCCTCGGCATGTACTTCGAGGACAGCCTGCTGGCTCGGCAGACTTCGTCCCTGCGGCTTGCCCCGTGGTTCTCGAATTTGCTGCCCGAAGGCAAGATCCGCGGCTGGGTGGCCGAGGATCGAGGCGTCTCGGTCGACCGTGAGATGGAACTTCTCGCCACCTTGGACATGACCTTCCGGGCCGAATCCGGGTGCTCCCGGCAGGGTCCCCGCCACCCGGTGAGGGGTGGCGGATCCAGGACCGGCACGACAGAACTTCCGCCTCACCGAAAACCCAGGGCCACCACCCGGGCTGGCGAATCGCCCTCACCGGCGTGCAGTTGAAGTTCGCCGTCCTGTTGGAGGACGACTGGATGACCGCGCCCGGGTTCGGCGAGGGAAGCGACTGGATAGTCAAGCTCCCGGACCACCAGTTCGAGAACCTGCCACGCAACGAGTTCGCCATGATGGCGTGGGCACGCGCCACGGGCATCGACGTACCCGAGACCAGGCTCGTCCATCGCGACGAACTCAACGGTCTGCCGGCAAATGTCTGGCCGGGCCGTGAGAAGTGGGCGTACGCGGTGAAGGGATTCGACCGCGGATCCGGCCGGGAGCTCATTCATATCGAGGACCCGGCACAGGTACGTAACTTCTATCCGCAGGACAAGTATCGTGGCGACTTCGAGATCATCGCGTCACTTGTCTACCGGAACCACGATGTCGCCGCCCTGCGCGAGTTCACACGCGGCCAGGCTCGCATGGGAAGGGTGCTCCGAGCCGTTGGATGAAATGCCGGCGTTGCGCCAGAGACTCGCACGCGCCGTCACGCTGCGTAGTGAGTCGCTACTGAGATCATCCGGGACGGATCCGGGGTGAGGCCGGAGACGGCACCTGAGGAGGTTCTCAGTTGCGGACGAATAGGGTGACCGCATGGGTGGTGGCGGGCGGGTGGCGGACCCGCGGAAGCGCTGGCGTTCCCCGCTCCGCCGGATCTGGTCACGGTTGTCGGCCCGGCACGGTCGACTGACCCCGTCTGGTCGGCGATGGGTGGGCGCGCTGGCCGTGCTGGTCCCCGTCGTCGCCGTGGCGGTCACCGTCGGGGCGCTGGCCGGTCGGGACCGGGCGGTGCACGCTCACCCCGAGCGGATCACCGTGCACGACGGGCCCGGCGGCGGCCAGCGGGTCAGCCTGGACGCGACGCTGTTCGTACCCGACGGCGTGGACGCCCGGCATCGGGCCGCCGCGGTGATCGTGGCGCACGGTTTCGGCGGTTCGAAGGACTCGGTGCGCGCCGACGCGGTGGACCTGGCCCGGCGCGGCTACCTGGTGCTCACCTACAGCGCCCGCGGGTTCGGCCGGTCCACCGGCCGGATCGCGCTGGACTCGCCGGACTACGAGGTGGCCGACGCCCGGCAGTTGGTGGACTGGCTGGCCCGCCGGCCGGAGGTCCGGCTCGACTCACCGGGCGACCCACGGGTCGGCGTCACCGGCGGCTCCTACGGCGGGGCGCTGGCCCTGCTGCTCGCCGGCTACGACCGCCGGATCGACGCGATCGTGCCGGTTGCCACCTGGAACGACCTGTCGCACGCGTTCTTCCCCGACTCGGTCGGGGCGACCGGTGCCACCCCGGCGGGTCTGGACCAGCGGTCCGACGACGGGGTGTTCAAGAAGCTGTGGGCGGCCAACCTGTTCGCCTCCGGCGTCACCCGGCCCGCGGTGGCAGGCGACCAGCCGAACCAACCGAGCCAGCCGGCCGGGTCCGAATCGGCCGCGCTGTGCGGCGGCTTCCGGCCGGAGTTCTGCGCGGCCTACCAGGCCGCGGCGCGGACCGGCCGGGCCACGCCGGGCATGATCGCGCTGCTGCGGCGGTCCAGCCCGGCGACGGTGCTCGACCGGATCGGCGCGCCCACCCTGCTGATCCAGGGTGAGACCGACTCGCTGTTCCCGCTGGCCGAGGCCGACGCGAACGCCCGGGGCATCGCCGCGAACGGCACCCCGGTCCGGGTGGTGTGGTTCGCCGGGGGCCACGACGCCGGCCCGGGCCTGGCCGACACCGACCGGCTGCGCGCGCTGACCGGGGCCTGGTTCGACCACTACCTGCGGGGCCGCGGACCGGCGCCCGCGACGACGTTCCAGTACGCCCGGACCGACCCGCCGGGCGGCGTGGACACCGGCGGGCCGGGGTTCCGCGACCTGGTGGCCCCGGCCTACCCGGGCCTGCGCGAGGCCGGGACTCCCACCGCACGCCAGGAGGTCACCCTGCGCGGCCGGCCCCAGACCATGCTCAACCCGGCCGGCGGCGTTCCGGCCGCGGTGTCCGGACTGCCCGGCCTGGCCGGGGACAGCCTGGGCGGCACCGGCCTTGCCGGGGCGCTCGGTGGCGACCTGCCCGGCCAGTCGGTGCGGTTCGACGGCCCGGTGTTCGACCGGACGGTCGACGTGGTCGGCGCGCCGACTATCTCGGTGCGGGTGTCGTCCAGCACCGAGTCGGCCGTGCTGTTCGCCAAGTTGTACGACGTGGACTCCCAGGGCCGGGCCACCCTGCCGCAGCGGCTGGTCGCCCCGGTGCGCGTCACCGGGTTGACGCCCGGCCGACCCCGCACCGTGCGGGTCGTGCTGCCCGCGGTGGTGCACCGGTTCACCGCCGGTCACCGGATGCGGCTGGTGCTGGCCAGCACCGACCAGGCCTACGCCTCCCCGGCCGACCCGGCCGCCTACCGGGTGTCCCTTGTGGACGGGCGGTTGTCGGTGCCGCGGGTGCCGGGCGTGCGCACCGGCCTGGACGGCAGCTCGGTGCCGTGGCTGGTCGCCGGCGCGCTGGTGGTGGCCGCGGTGGCCGGTGCGGCGGGGGTGACCGGCGCCCGCCGGGCCCGGGGCCGCCGTGGGGGCGTGGACACGGCGCTGGCCGGAGTGCCGCTGGTGGTCGACCACCTGACCAAGACCTACGGCGGGCCGGAGGCACCGGTCACGGCCGTGCGCGATCTGTCGCTGCGGGTGGAACGCGGCCAGGTGCTGGGCCTGCTCGGCCCCAACGGCGCCGGCAAGACCACCGCGCTGCGCATCCTGATGGGGCTGATCCACCCCAGTTCCGGGCAGGTGCGGGTGTTCGGTCACGTCATCTCGCCGGGCGCACCGGTGCTGTCCCGGGTCGGGTCGTTCGTCGAGGGCCCCGGATTCCTGCCGCACCTGTCGGGACGGGACAACCTGGCGCTGTACTGGCGGGCCACCGGCCGGCCGGAGTCCGACTCGCACGCCGAGGAGGCGCTGGCGATCGCCGGGCTGGGCGACGCGGTGCACCGGCGGGTCCGCACCTACAGCCAGGGGATGCGCCAACGGCTCGCGCTGGCCCAGGCGATGCTCGGCCGGCCCGACCTGCTGGTGCTGGACGAACCGACGAACGGGCTGGACCCGCCGCAGATCCACCAGATGCGCCGGGTGCTGCGCGACTACGCCGCGGCCGGGCGGACCGTGCTGGTGTCCAGCCACCTGCTGGCCGAGGTGGAACAGACCTGCACGCACGTGGTGGTGATGCACCGGGGCGCCCTGGTGGCCGCCGGCACCGTCGCCGACATCGTGGGTGCCGCCGACACGGTCCGGGTCGGAGTCGATGACCCGGCCGCCGCGCTGCGGGTGGTCCGGCGGATCGAGGGGGTGACCGAGGTCACCGAGGCCGAGGGCACGCTGCTGGTCACCCTGGGCGCCCTGGGTCGGTCCGAACTCGTGGCCGGGCTGGTCGCGGCCGGGGTGGGCGTGCACCAGGTGGTGCCGCGCCGCCGGCTGGAGGACGCGTTCCTGAGTCTGGTGGAGGACGAGCGTTGAGCGCGCCGGCCGCCGCCGACGATTCGGGCGCCGCGGGCGCCGCCAGCGGTGCGGCCCGCGGGTTCCGGCCGCGCCGGACCCTGCCGCTGCGGGTAGAGGTGGTGCGGCAGGCCAGGCGGCGGCGGACCGTGTTCGCGCTGGGCTTCCTGGTGCTGCTGCCGTTCATCCTGGTGGCGGCGTTCGCGCTGGGGTCGACCCAGAACGGCACGGACTCCTCGGGGCAGCCCACTCTGGTCGATCTGGCCACCTCCGGCGCGGCGAACTTCACCATCTTCACCCTGTTCGCCTCGGCCGGGTTCCTGCTGGTGGTGGTGGTCGCACTGTTCTGCGGGGACACGGTGGCCAGCGAGGCCAGTTGGAGCAGCCTGCGCTACCTGCTCGCCGCGCCGGTCCCGCGCGGGCGGCTGCTGACCGCCAAGCTGGCCGTCGGCCTCGGGTACAGCGCCGCCGCCGTGCTGCTGCTGCCGCTGGTCGCGCTGGGCGTGGGCAGGGCGTTCTACGGCTGGAACCCGGTGCACACCCCGACCGGGGACAGCTACGGCGCCTGGGAGGGGGTCGGCCGGCTGGGCCTGGTCGTCGGCTACCTGCTGGTGACGCTGCTGCTGGTCGGCGCGCTGTCGTTCTACCTGTCCACGGTCACCGACGCCCCGCTGGGCGCGGTCGGCGGCGGGGTCGGGCTGGTGATCGTGTCGAACATCCTGGACGCGATCACCGCGCTGGGCTCGCTGCGGGAGGTGCTGCCCACGCACTACCAGTTCGCCTGGACCGACGCGCTGACCTCCCCGGTGCACTACGGCGCGATGGCCCGCGGCGCCGCCGCGTCGGTGGCCTACTCGGCGGTCTTCCTGTTCCTGGCCTGGCGGCACTTCGCCGCCAAGGACATCCTGTCCTGACGCCGGCCGCCAAACCGCTGCCAGCCCCTGCCCACGGCGAAACGTCCTTGCCGCCCGGTGACGCCCGGGGCAGGGTGGGGCGCATGCTGGAACGTGTCGCAGTGCTGTCGGACATCCACGCGGTGTTACCGGCGCTGGAGGCGGTGCTGGCCGAACCCGACGTCGCCGCGGCCCAGCGAATCGTGCTCACCGGCGACATCGCCGCCGGGCCGCTGCCGGCCCAGACGATCGACCTGCTCCGCGGGTTGGGTGACCGGGTCGTGTGGGTCAGGGGGAACGCCGACCGGGAGATGGTGGAGCACGTGCGCGGTGGAGCGGTCGCGACACCCGACCCGATCGCACCGTGGGCGGCCGAGCACCTGCGGGCCGACCAAATCGACCTGCTGGCCGGGCTGCCCACGACGGTGCAACTTTCGGTGGACGGGCTGGGTGAGGTGCTGTTCTGCCACGCGACACCCCGCGACGACGCCGAGGTCGTGCTGATCGACTCTGGACCCGACCGGTGGGCCGAGGTGCTGGCCGGGGTGGATCCGAGGATCGGCACCGTGGTCTGCGGGCACACCCACATGCCGTTCGTGCGGCTGTCGGAGGGTCGGTGGGTGGTGAACCCGGGCAGCGTCGGCATGCCCTACGGCCCGGCCGGTGCGCACTGGGCACTGCTCGGACCGGGCGTGCACCTGCGCCGGACCCCGTTCGACGCCGACCGGGCCTGCGCCCGGCTGGCCGCCGAGTCGGGCTACCCCGGCGCCGCGGCGTGGGCCGAGGAGTACCTGCGCGGCCGGATCTCCGCCGAGCGGGCGCTGGAGGCGTTCGCGCCCCGCGACGGCCGCCAGCGCGATGCCCACTAAGGTTCACCACCTCCTACACCTGAGGTTTTCGCAAGAAAACCTGCCCGGGTAACCGGTTCCACCTGAGGTTTTCGCGAGAAAACCTCACAGGCGGGGGCGGCGGGGGGCGGCGGCGTCGGGTGCGGGGCCGCGCTATCGGCGGCCGGTCTGGCTCTCGTTCGAGCTGGCCAGCGCGGCGATGAACGCCTCCTGGGGCACCTCGACCCGGCCGACCATCTTCATCCGCTTCTTACCCTCCTTCTGCTTCTCCAGCAGCTTGCGCTTGCGGGTGATGTCCCCGCCGTAGCACTTGGCCAGCACGTCCTTGCGCAGCGCCCGGACGTTCTCCCGGGCGATCACCCGGGACCCCACGGTGGCCTGGATCGGCACCTCGAACTGCTGGCGGGGGATCAACTCCCGCAACTTCTTGGCCATCTCCACCCCGTAGGGGTAGGCCTTGTCCCGGTGCACGATCGCGCTGAACGCGTCCACGGTCTCGCCCTGGAGCAGGATCTCCACCTTGACCAGGTCCGCCGGTTCCTCACCGGCCGCCTCGTAGTCCAGTGACGCGTAGCCCCGGGTGCGGGACTTCAGCGCGTCGAAGAAGTCAAAGATGATCTCGCCCAGTGGCATGGTGTAGCGCAGTTCCACCCGGGACTCCGACAGGTACTCCATGCCGGCGAGCGTGCCCCGGCGGGCCTGGCACAACTCCATGATCGCGCCGATGTAGTCGCTGGGCGCGATAAGCATGGCCCGCACCACCGGTTCGAACACCTGGGCGATCTTGCCGTCCGGCCAGTCGCTGGGATTGGTCACCACGTGTTCGGCGCCGTCCTCCATCACCACCCGGTAGACCACGTTCGGCGCGGTGGAGATGAGGTCGAGGCCGGACTCCCGCTCCAGCCGCTCCCGCACGATCTCCAGGTGCAGCAGGCCCAGGAATCCGCACCGGAACCCGAAACCCAGTGCCGTCGAGGACTCCGGCTCGTAGACCAGGGCGGCGTCGTTGAGGCGCAGTCGGTCCAGCGCGTCGCGCAGCAGCGGGTAGTCCGATCCGTCGATCGGGTACAACCCGGAGTACACCATCGGCTTGGGGTCACGGTAGCCGCCCAGCGGCCCGTCGGCCGGGTGGGCCGCGTCGGTCACGGTGTCGCCGACCCGGGACTGCCGGACGTCCTTGACCCCGGTGATCAGGTAGCCGACCTCGCCGACCCCGATGCCCTCGGTCGGTTTGGGCTCCGGCGAGATCACCCCCACCTCCAGCAGCTCGTGGGTGCCGCCGGTGGACATCATCTTCACCCTTTGGCGGGCGGTGATCCGCCCGTCCACGACCCGCACGTAGGTGACCACGCCCCGGTAGGTGTCATAGACCGAGTCGAAGATCAGCGCGCGGGCCGGCCCGTCGGCCTGGCCGACCGGAGCCGGCACGTCGCGCACGATGGTGTCCAGCAGCGCGGTCACGCCCTGGCCGGTCTTGGCGCTGACCCGCAGCACCTCGTCGGGCTCGCAGCCGATGATGTGGGCCAGTTCCTCGGCGTACTGGTCCGGTTGGGCGGCCGGCAGGTCGATCTTGTTCAGCACCGGGATGAGGTGCAGGTCGCCCTCCAGCGCCAGGTACAGGTTGGCCAGGGTCTGCGCCTCGATGCCCTGCACCGCGTCGACCAGCAGCACCGCACCCTCGCACGCGGCCAGCGAGCGGGACACCTCGTAGGTGAAGTCCACGTGGCCGGGCGTGTCGATGAGGTTCAGCACGTGTGCCCGGCCGTCGGCCTCCCAGGGCAGCCGGACGGCCTGCGCCTTGATGGTGATGCCGCGTTCGCGTTCGATGTCCATCCGGTCGAGGTACTGCGCCCGCATCTGGCGCGCCTCGATGACACCGGTGACCTCCAGCATCCGGTCGGCCAGGGTCGACTTGCCGTGATCGATGTGGGCGATGATGCAGAAGTTCCGGATCCGGGCCGGGTCGGCGTACGCGGTCACGAGGTCCATTCCGGGGTCGGTGGGGGGTCACCTCATAGTCCCACGACTCGGACGGACGGTATCCGGCCGGCACCTCGGGCACACCACGTTCGCGACCCGACTTGCCTTCACACTACGTAGTTACGTACCTTCGTCGCATGGTCGAGAGCACGGCACTCCAGGACCTGACCGCCCGGGTCGAACGGCTGGAACGGCTGGTGTCCGAACCACGGGCCCGGCCGCGGGCCCGGACCGGCTCCGACCCGGAGGGCGCTCCGGACGGCGGGCCGTTCTGGGCGCTGGAGGCGCTACGGGCCCGGACCCAGGGAGCCGGTGCCGTGGTGTTCACCGGTTCGGTCCGGCTACCGACCGGGGAACACCTGGAGTGGCAACAGGGAACCGAGACCGACGCCCTGCTGGAGGACGACTGGACCGTGCGCACCGACGTGCTGGCGGCGTTGGGCCACCCGGCGCGCCTGCTCCTGCTCCGCGAGGTGCTCCGCGGGATGCGGACCGCCGCCGAACTCGGCTCGGTCGAGGGCCTGGGCACCAGCGGGCAGGTCTACCACCACGTGCGTCAGCTCGTCGCCGCGGGCTGGCTGCGGTCGGCCGGCCGGGGCCGGTTCGAGGTGCCGGCGGCCCGGGTGGTGCCGCTGCTGGTCGTCATCGCCACCGCAGCGCGGTAGCCCGACCGCCGGACTCCACGGCCGGCCACCGTCACCGTCACCGAGGGAGTTGACAACGAATGGAACCGCGGACGGCGGTCGCCTGCGCCCGGGCGCGGATGCCAGTGCTCTGGCTGGGCCTGGCCCTGATCATCGCCAAGCTGGTGGCCGGCGACCACCTCGGGGCGCCGTGGCCGGAGGTGCTGACCGCGCTCGGCGGGACCGTGTTCGTAGTCGGTATGGCTCTCTACCTGCGGATCGGCACGGTACGTGGGGAGCCGGTGCCGCTCGACGCGCCGGTCTCGGGCCGGTGGCTGGCGCTCAACAGCCCGGCCGGGAAGGTCCCCAGCCACGGAGTACACGCCTACGGTCAGACCTACGCGCTAGACGTGGTGCACGATCCGACCGACCGGCCCCGCCCGGCGTTCGGCTGGTGGCCGCCAGCCCGGCGTGCCGAGCACTTCCCGGCGTTCGGGCGGCCGGTGCTGGCTCCGGCCGACGGGACCGTGGTGCGCGTCCACGACCGCGAGCGCGATCACTGGAGCCGGAACTCCTGGCTGGCGCTGCCGTACCTGCTCGTCGAGGCTTCGCTGCGCGAACTGCTCGGCCCCGGCCGCATCCTGGGAAACCACCTGGTGATCGACATCGGAGACGGCAGGTATGTGGTGATGGCCCACCTGCGACGTCGATCGGTGCGCGTCGCCGCCGGAGACCCGGTCATTGCCGGCCAGCGGCTCGCCTCCTGCGGGAACTCCGGCAACTCGACCGAACCGCACCTGCACTTCCAGGTCATGGACCATCCCCGCATCCTGTTCGCCGCCGGGCTTCCGTTCCGGTTCAGCCGGTACCGGACCGACGACGGCGTGCGGGGCGGTGTGCCGCGCGGCGGCCAGGCGTTCATCGCGCCGTCCGGCGTCGACAGCGCGGCCGGCTGACGAAATCTCCGTGGCGGCGGCCCGGGGCGGTCAGCCACAATTCCCGCATGACCACGACACCGGGCGCTGCCGGTGGGCCCCGGCTCGACTGGTCGCAGGTGCCCGGTCCGGTGCGGACCGGAGTGGACCACCTGCTCGGCTCGCCGGTGGCGAGTGCGGTCAACCAGCACGGCGGCTTCTCCCCCGGGCCGGCGGTGCGGGTGCGCTGCGCCGATGGTTCCCGCGCGTTCGTCAAAGCCGTTGGCCTGACGCTCAATCCGGACAGCCCCCGTCTGCACCGCGCCGAGGGCCGCAACGCCGCCTGCCTGCCCGCGACTGCGCGGGTGCCACGGCTGCGGGGTGTCTACGACGACGGCGACTGGGTCGCGCTTGTCTTCGACGAGATCGACGGAAGCATGCCGGTGACGCCGTGGCGGCCCGCCGACGTCGACCGGGTGCTCACGGCGCTGCTCGACCTTGCTCGGGTGCTCACACCATGCCCGGCCGACCACGTCCCCGACGTCGCCGACCGCATCCGGGCTGACGTGAGCGGGTATGCCCGGCTCGCCGCCACCCCGCCGGTCGACCTGTCCGACTGGGAACGCCAACATCTGGACTGGCTCGCCGGGGCCGGGCCGTGGGTGCTGGACCGATTGTCCGGCGACACGCTCGTGCACCTGGACCTGCGGGCCGACAACATCCTGTTCGACGACTCGGGCCGGACGTACTTCGTGGACTGGCCCTGGGCATCGCGCGGACCGGCGTGGGTGGACACCGCGCTGTTTCTGATCAACGTGGCGCTGCACGGGGGCGATCCGGAGTCCTTCCTGCGGGATCACCCCCTGCTCACCGACGTCGCACCGGAGGAAGTCACCGGCCTGCTGGTGGGGGTGACGGGCATGTTCGGCGAAGCGTGCCGCAAACCGGCCCCGCCCGGCCTGCCCACACTTCGGGACTTCCAACGCGCCCAGTACCAGGCGATGCTCCGGTGGGTACGCCGGCGCACCGGTTGAAACCCTGCCGCCGACCCAACTTTTGCCGGCAACCCCGGCGCTGGTACTCTCGGAAGTCGTGCCCGGCGCGGATCGGTGCCGTGTGCCCGAAAGACGACAATGAACCCGAGTCACAGAGCGAGGCTCCTGCGTGGCGAACATCAAGTCCCAGATCAAGCGCAACAGGACCAACGAGAAGGCTCGGCTGCGCAACAAGTCGGTCAAGTCGTCGCTGAAGACCGCGGTGCGCGGCTTCCGTGATGCCGTCGGTGGCGAGGACGCCGAGGCCGCCCGCGCCGCGCTGCGCGAGGCGTCACGGGAACTGGACAAGGCCGTGAGCAAGGGCGTCATCCACCGCAACCAGGCGGCGAACCGCAAGTCGGCCATGGCCCACCGCCTCAACGCCTCCACCGAAGCGTCCTGACCCACCCTCCTCATCGCGCGCCGACCGGGCTAGCTTCGGCCTCCCCACCGCTCCGTGTCGGCGCGTACCCTCACGGTCACATTCCGCCACAGGCGAGCTGACCCGGCCAGGGTGCACGCCACGGGCCGGCACGTCGGGCGGGGCCGATTCGCGGTGGCGGAGGTGTCCTGATGGACGGCATCGGCGCGCGTGTGCGCATGGTCAGGAACGCTCGCAAGCTCGGTATTCGGGTCGCCGCCGGACTCGCCGGAGTCAGCAAGAGCGCTTGGGCTGCGTGGGAAACCGGCGACCAGCCGCTCAACCGGCTGTCGGAGATCGAGAAGGTCGCCGAAGTCCTCGGGGTGTCCAAGCAGTGGCTACAGGGCAGTCCAGCCGAGCCCACCAGCCACGAGTCCGCCGAGGTCCACCGGTACAGCAACCGCATCCGCGAGGCGATGATCAGCCTTGAACTCGGTGAGCATCCCGGCGTTGACCCACGCCCCCTCACCGCGCTCGTCGACCAAGCGTACCGGGCAAGCGGCATCGGCATCGGTGCCGGCGAGTTGAGCACCGCTGCCGCCCGGTTGCTCCCGGACATCCTGGTCGAGCTGCACGCCTGGGTCGCGGCCGGCACCGAACAGGAGCAGGTCGAAGCGCTGCGTGCACTGGTTCTCACCTACGCCACCACCTGTAGCGTGATCAAGTGGGCCGGGTCGTTCGATCTCGCGTGGATCGCGGCGTCTGCCGGCCGGCAGGCCGCCGTGCGGCTGGGCGAACCGATGTGGTGTGGGCTGGCCGAGTTCTACGTCAGCCACGCTCTCGCGCCGTATGCGAGGGCGTTGACGAACTCCGAGTCGGCCATCGCCGCCCTGCAACCTCACGTGGGCGCCGACCCGCTGTCCCACCAGGTGTACGGGATGCTCCACCAGATGGCGGCGTTCGGCGCCGCGGTGACCGGCCAGAGCGACGTCGTGCAGGCGCACCTGGCCGAGGCGGGCGTGCTGGCCGACAAGCTCGGTGACAACACCGACCTCGACCTGTACTTCGGGCCGACGAACCTGTCGCTGTGGCGGGCGGCGATCGCCGTGGAGCAGGGCGAGGGCGGTAGGGCATCAGAAGTCGCCCGACATACCGACATCCGCAGGATCCCGTCACCGGCGCGACAGGCGTCGTT
This sequence comes from Mycobacteriales bacterium, assembly GCA_036278435.1. GTDB lineage: Bacteria > Actinomycetota > Actinomycetes > Mycobacteriales > DASULA01 > DASULA01. The sequence continues at coordinate 19,342 of DASULA010000018.1, forward strand.
CCTGATCGACGTCGGTCGAGGGTTCGTCCAGGAGCGCCATGACTCGCAAGCGCTGACCACGTTCCTGCATGCCGAGGCCCTGGCACCGCAGATCGTGACCAACAGTGCGCTGGTGCGTTCGGCGACGGAGCACATCCTGACCAGGGCGACCCGTGCGGCCGGTGGCGCCGATCTGCGAGAGTTCGCCCGCCGTGTCGGCGCGGTGCCATAGCCCGATCAGGTGACTTCCTGCTCTGTCCACATGAGGTGGACGGTGGCCGGCTGACCATCTCTACCTTTCCCCTCGTTGCGCACCGTGCCGATGCGGT
>DASULA010000019.1:0-5901 GCA_036278435.1 Mycobacteriales bacterium
GTGTAGGTGGCCGGGTTGGACCGCGGGGTGCGCCCGATCGGCGACTGGTCCACGCCCACGACCTTGTCCACGTGGTTCAGGCCGCGCACCCGCCGGTGCCGCCCCGGCACCATCCGGGCGCCGTTGATCTTGTTGGCCAGCACCGCGTGCAGGATGTCGTTGACCAGGGTGGACTTGCCCGAACCCGACACCCCGGTGACCGCGACGAAGCAGCCCAGCGGGAAGGACACGTCGATATCCCGCAGGTTGTGCTCCCGGGCACCCTCCACCACCAGCGCCCGCCCCCGGGTGGGCCGGCGCCGCACCGCGGGCACGTCGATCCGGCGGCGTCCGGACAGGTAGGCCCCGGTCAGCGACCCCGGGGCGGACAGCAGCTCGGCAACCGGGCCGCTGACCACCACCCGGCCACCGTGCTCACCGGCACCCGGGCCGATGTCGACCACCCAGTCCGCGGTGCGGATGGTGTCCTCGTCGTGCTCGACCACGATGAGGGTGTTGCCCAGGTCACGTAGCCGTTCCAGGGTCTCGATGAGCCGGTGGTTGTCCCGCTGGTGCAGCCCGATGGACGGCTCGTCGAGCACGTACAGCACCCCGACCAGGCCCGAGCCGATCTGGGTGGCCAGCCGGATCCGCTGCGCCTCGCCGCCGGCCAGGGTGGCGGCCGGGCGGTTCAGCGAGAGGTAGTCCAGGCCGACGTCGACCAGGAACCCGAGCCGGGCGTGTACCTCCTTGAGCACCCGCTCGGCGATCATGCGTTCCCGCTCGGTGAACACCAGCCCGCGCAGGAACCGCGCCGTGTCGCCGATCGCCAGCGCGCACAGGTCGGCGATGGACCGGTCCCCCAGGGTGACCGCGAGCACCTCGGGTTTGAGCCGGGTGCCCTGACAGGCCGGGCAGGGCACCTCACGCATGTAGCCCTCGTACTTGTCCCGGCTGTAGTCGCTCTCGGTCTCGGCGTGCCGCCGCTCGATCCACGGCACCACCCCCTCGTAGGAGGTGTAGTACGCGCGCTCCCGGCCGTAGCGGTTGCGGTACTGGACGTGGACCTGGGTGTCGTGCCCGTACAGGACGGCCTTCTGCGCCCGGGCCGGCAACCGGTGCCACGGGGTGCCCAGGTCGAAGCCCACCCCGTCGGCCAGCGCGCCGAGCAGACGAAGGAAGTACTCGCTGGTCTGACCAGACGACCACGGCGCGATCGCACCCTCGACCAGGGAGCGCTCCGGGTCGGGCACCAGCAGGTCCGGATCGACCTCCTTGCGGGTGCCCAGGCCGGTGCACTCCGGGCAGGCGCCGAACGGCGAGTTGAACGAGAAGGACCGCGGCTCCAGCGCCTCGAAGGACAGGTCGTCGTACAGGCAGGCCAGGTGCTCGGAGAACATCCGCTCCCGTTGCGGGTCGTCCTCGACGGCGTCCACCAGGTCCAGCAGGACCAGCCCGCCGCCCAGACCCAGCGCGGTCTCGACCGAGTCGGTCAGCCGCCGCTTCGCCGACTCCTTGACGGTGAGCCGGTCCACCACGACCTCGATGGTGTGCTTCTCCTGCTTCTTCAGCTTCGGCGGGTCGGTGAGGGCGTGCACCACGCCGTCCACCCGGACCCGGGAGTAGCCCTTGGCCTGGAACTCGGCGAACAGGTCCACGTACTCGCCCTTGCGAGCCCGAACCACCGGCGCGAGCACCTGGAACCGGGTCCCCTCGGGCATCTCCAGGATCCGGTCCACGATCTGCTGTGGGGTCTGTCGGGAGATCGGCCGGCCGCACTTGGGGCAGTGTGGATGCCCGATCCGGGCGTAGAGCAGCCGCAGGTAGTCGTAGACCTCGGTGATGGTGCCGACCGTGGACCGCGGGTTGCGGGAGGTGGACTTCTGGTCGATGGACACCGCCGGTGACAGGCCCTCGATGAAGTCCACGTCCGGCTTGTCCATCTGGCCGAGGAACTGTCGTGCGTAGGCCGACAGTGACTCGACGTAGCGGCGCTGCCCCTCGGCGAAGATCGTGTCGAAGGCCAGGCTGGACTTGCCCGACCCGGACAGCCCGGTGAACACCACCAGGCTGTTGCGGGGCAGGTCCAGGTTGATGTTCTTCAGATTGTGCTCGCGTGCTCCGCGCACGATGAGGCGGTCAGCCACGATACGGTCAGCTCCGGACATGCTGCGACAGGGTCTGCGCCACTGTAGCCACGGGGTACGACGATTTTCTTCCCAGGCAGTCCGAAGGCTACCCCGTGGCGTCGGCGGTTGCCCGATCGCGCCCGATAACATCGACCGACCGGAGGTGGCGGGTCACCCAGCGCCACCACGCCCGCGCCACGACCGCGATCGCGACGCCCAGTTCCACCGACGCCGTTCCATCGAGGAGGATCCGTGACCTACACCGGGCAGGTATCCGTCGGAGGTGCCGCCGGCACCCGCGAGTTGACGGCGCTGACGATCGGCAAGATGGCCGTCGGCCCGATGGACAACAACGCCTACCTGCTGCGCTGCCGGGCCACCGGCGCCACCGCGATGGTCGACGCTGCCAACGAGCCCACGCGGCTGTTGGACTGGATCGGCGCGGGCGGGCTGCACACGGTGATCACCACCCACCAGCACGCCGACCACTGGCAGGGGTTGGCCGAGGTGGTCACCGCGACCGGCGCCCGCACCGTGGCGCACCCGCTGGACACCGGCCCACTGCCGGTGCCGACCGACGAACCGGTCGAACACGACGGCACCGTGCGCGTCGGTGAGGTGGTGCTGCGGGTGATCCACCTGCGCGGCCACACCCCGGGCAGCATCGCGCTGCGTTACGACGACCCGGAGGGCCACCCGCACCTGTTCACCGGTGACTCGCTGTTCCCGGGCGGGCCGGGCAAGACGACCAGCCCGGCCAACTTCAGCTCGCTGATGGACGACCTTCAGACCCGGGTGTTCGGCGTGCTGCCCGATTCGACCTGGGTCTACCCGGGCCACGGCAACGACACCACCCTGGGTTCCGAGCGCCCGTCCCTCCCCGCCTGGCGCGCCCGCGGCTGGTAGCCGTGACGGACCTGGATCGGCAGGCTTTCTTCGACCTAGCCCGGGCGCAACTTGAGGGGCTGCGCGAGAGGAATCCGGAGGAATGGGAGCGCTACCGCGAGGTGTCCCGAACCTGGCAACAAGGCACCGACCGCGACACCTTGGTGCTCCAGGACGAGCCCGGATGGTGGGAGTGACGCAGGTGAGCGCCAGCACGAAGGGTCGGATATACTAGGAGTAGCTTGCGTATATATTAGGGAGTGATCATGACTAAGATTCTGATTGACATCGACGACGACGCCCTGACTGAAGCATCCCGGCTCCTGGGCACGACCACGAAAAAGGACACAGTCAACGCCGCGCTGCGTGAGACCACTCTACGGTTGCGCCGCGCCGAGGCCCTGGCGCGGCTCGCGGAACTGGGCGAGTCTGGCGCCTTCGATGAGCTTCTGGACAAGAAGTCGTACCGCCCGTGACCCCTGTCCGTTTCCTCATTGACACGAGCGCCGTTGTCCGAATGGTACGTAACAGCATGCTGCGTGACAGATGGCAGGCGCAGATAACCGCGGGCGTTGTTGCGGTATGTCCGATTGTTCAGCTCGAACTACTCCACTCGTCCCGGTCAAAGGCAGACCGGGAGGAGCAACTCCAACTTCTCGGTGCCACCTTCGCGTGGGCTCTCATGCCAGACCGTATATTCATGCGAGCGGCCGAGGTCCAAGAGGCGATGACTTCCCGCGGCACCCACCGGTCAGCCGGCACCGTCGATCTCCTTACCGCCGCCGCCGCTGAGCTGCACGGCGTCCCGCTGATTCACTATGACCACGACTTCGACGAGGTCAGGAAGGTAACTGGTCAGGCAATGGTGTGGGTTGCTTCTCCGGGCACGATCGACTGACTGGCTGTGCCCCGCCGGGCCGGTGCGGACAGGTGGCGGGTCAGCCAGTCGAGGATGGCCTCGAACCGGGCTATGCGGTGGCTGGGCAGGCCGGAGCGGGACAGCTCGTGGCCCTCGCCGGGGAACAGCAGCAACTCGGCCGGCACGCCGCGGGTCCGCAGTGCCACGAACAGTCGCTGGGCCTGTTCCACCGGGCAGCGCCAGTCGTGTTCGGAGTGGATGATCAGCAGCGGCGTGGAGATCCGGTCGACGAAGGTCAACGGGCTCTGCGCGGCCTGCCGCTCGGCGTCCCCGTAGTACTGCTCGGCGAAGAACCAGCCGATGTCGCTGCTGCCGGTGAAGCTGTCCAGCGCGTTGACCGCGCGCTCACTGATCGCGGCGGCGAAGCGGTCGGTGTGACCGATCAGCCAACTCGTCATGAACCCGCCGTGCGAACCACCCATCACCCCGACCCGCCCGCCGTCCAGGTCGGGCGCGGCCAGGGCGTGGTCGAGCAGGGCCAGCAGGTCCCGCGCCGAGGCCTCCCCCACGTCGTGCCGGATCGCCGCCCCGTGCGCCTGCCCGTACCCGGACGAGCCTCGCGGGTTACCCATCACCACCGCGTACCCGGCGCCCGCGTAGACCTGGGCCTCGTCCAGCAGCGTCCACCCGTACTGGGTGAACGGGCCGCCGTGGATCATCAGCACCACCGGGTGCGGCCCCGGCCCGTCCGGCCGCACCACCCAACCGTGTACCGGGTACCCGTCCGGCGCGGCGGCGGTGATCTCCTCGGGTGCGCGCAGCCGTCCGGTGCCCGACAGCGGCGCGCCGAAGTCGGTCAGCGTTCGCTCCGAACCACCGGCCGGGTCACTGGTCGGGCCGCCGGTCAGCGCCACCAGCTCCCCGGCGCCGGTCCCGTCGGCCACGGTTGCCACGATCACGCCGGCCGCATGGTCGTACGCCCGCACCTGGCGCTGCCCGGCCAGCACGACCCGCGGCGTCCCACCGTCGAACGGCACCAGCAGCAGGTCCACCGCGCCCCGGTTCTCCGCCCCGAACAGCACCCCGTCCGGGCCGAGCACCGTACGTCCGGTGGCGTCCCCGCGATGCCGGGTCTCGGTGTCGGTGAGCCGCCGGGGCGGTGTCGCCCCGTCGGTGGCGACCGCGTACAGACCCCGGTTGCGGGCGGCGAACTCCCGCCCGCTCCCGCCCAGTTCGGCGCCGGTGAAGTAGACCGTCGCCCCGTCCGGGGAGAACGCCGGCTGGCCCACGCTCAACGAGGTGTCGGTGACCCGACGCAGCCCGGAGCCGTCCGGCGCACAGGTGAAGACGTCGTTACGCAGGTCGGTGTCCCGCCCGTCGTGGCGGGCCGCGCAGAACGCCAGGAGTGAGCCGTCCGGGCTCCACGTCACCTCGGTGTGGTCGTAGTCGCCCTCGGTGACCCGGGTCGGGTCGGGTTCGGCGGCGAACGGGTCGAGGACGAACACGTGCTGGTGGCGGTCCAGGATGAACCCGACGTTGTCCTGCCGGTAACGCATGGTGGTGATCCGCCGCGGCGGTTCCTTGTCCGGCCCGACGTCGTCGGTGGTGCCGTATCGGCCCGGCTCGGGCACCCTGGCCACGTAGGCCAGATGGGTCGAGTCGGCGCTCCACACCGGCGCGCCCGCGCCCAGCGGGTGCTGGGTGTCGGTGCTGACCGCCCAGGCGTCACCCTCGCCGGTGGGCATCAGGTGGAGTTGTGGCTTGCCGCCCCGCTCGGCCCGCAGGAACGCCAGCCACCGCCCGTCGGGGGAGAACCGGGGGGCACTGTCCCGCCAACCGTGGGTGAGCTGCCGTGTCCCGGTCGAACCGTCGGTGCGGGCGGTCCACAGTTCGCCGCGGTAGGCGTCGGCGTCCAGGTCGAGGCGGGTCACCTCGACCACCACGGTGCGACCGTCCGGCGACACGGTCGGCACGCCCGGGATGCGCAGCAGGGAGAGGTCTGAGGGTCTCATGAGCGAGAACCATAGGACGAAGAGGTTAGCCTGTCTA
>DASULA010000020.1:0-5490 GCA_036278435.1 Mycobacteriales bacterium
CAGACGAGCCGTGGACGGAGTACTCCGCCACCGGGCTCACCGCGCCGGTCGGTGACCACAACGGCACACCCGTCCACGTCACCCTCGGTGACTCGCCGCCGCACCTGCTGGTCGGCGGGCCCACCGGGTCGGGCAAGACGAACTTCCTGTACGTGCTGATCGGCGCGCTGGCCGCCCGCTACGGCCCGGACGAGTTGGAGTTCTACCTGCTGGACTTCAAGGAGGGCGTGTCGTTCGCCCGGTTCGCCGGTGGCCGGCGGGACCCCAGTTGGCTGCCGCACGCGCGGCTGGTCGGGGTCAACGTGAACAAGGACCGGGAGTTCGGCCTGGCCCTGCTGCGGTTCCTGGCCGAGCAGCTACGGGTCCGGGCCGAGGCGGCCCGGCGGCACGAGGCCACGAAGCTGGAGGAGTTGCGCGCGGTGGACCGCACCGGCCGGTGGCCGCGCATCGTGGCGGTCATCGACGAGTTCCAGTACCTGTTCCACCAGCGCGACCGGGTGAGCGCCGAGGCGGTGTCGCTGCTGGAGGACCTGGCCCGCCGGGGCCGGTCACAGGGCATCCACCTGGTGCTGTCCAGCCAGGACACCTCGGGCATCCAGGCGCTGTGGGGGCGCTCGGCCATCGTCGCGCAGTTCACCGGGCGGGTGGCCCTGCCGCGGGCCCGCCGGGTGCTGGCCGAGGACAACCCGCAGGCGGACCTGCTCCCGCGCTGGCACGCGGTGGTGAACGCCGAGTCCGGTGCCCGGACCGGCAACCAGATCGCCCGGCTGCCCGACGCCGGTCGCGGTGGCGCCCTGGACGCGCTCCAGGCCCGGCTGTGGGAACACCGCCCGGCCGGCCGGCCGGGACCCCGGCTGTTCGACGGCGACGTGGTGCCCACCCTGGCCGGCTCGGCGGACTTCGCCCGGTTGACCCGGCTCAGCGGGTCCGGCCGCCGTTCCCCGGCCGCTCTGGTCGGGCAGCTCATCGACGTGGACGGCAGCGCGGCCACGGTGCGACTGTCCCGCACGCCGGGCCGCAACTGCGCCGTGATCGGCACCAGGGTCACCGAGACCTGCGACATCCTGGTGTCCATGGCGCTGTCGCTGGCCCGCCAGCACGAACCGGGCGAGGCGTCGTTCGATCTGGGCTGCCTGGACGAGGATGCCGCCGAGGTGGCCGAGTGCCTCCAGATCCGGTTGCGCAAGGACGGCCACGAGGCCGCCTGCCACGACCTGGACCGCATCCGCCCGCTGCTGGCCTCGGCCGCCGCGGACGTCGAGGCGGCGATCACCGACGAGACCGGCCGGCGGATCCGACCGCGGTACCTGGTGCTGTTCGCGGTGGACATGGCCAACGCGCTGCTGGCGGCCAGAAATTCGCGCACCGGGCGATCCGGGCTGGACAACCTGCGTCACCTGGTACGCCGGGGCCCGGAGGTGCGCACCCACGTGCTGGGGTGGTGGCGCACGGTGGCCCGACTCAAGGAGGACCTGGGGGGCCTGGGCGCCCGGCTGGACGACATCGGCGCGTGGGTGGCACTGGACGTGCAGGGCGCCGAGTTGGCGCCGCTGCCCGGAGGCCAGTTGGCGAGCTGGTCGCCCCGGCGACGGCGGGCACTGTTCTTCGACCGGAGCGTGCACTCCGGCCCGCGCCCGGTGATCCCGTTCGACACGGCGTCCTGCCTGGACGGTGACCCGCTGGACGGCCCACCGGACGGCAGCGGTGACGGGGCGGCACGGTGACCGACGAGGCGACCACGGTGACCGACCGGGCCGGGACCGACCCGGCCGACACCGCCGACACCGCCGGAGGGGTGGGCGGCGGGACGGCCGTCACTCCGGGCGGGGAACTGGTGCCGGTCCGCTCCGACACCGGCGAACCGCTGCCGCAGGCCCACTACCGGGAGCTGTTCGCCCGGGTCGACGCCGGGCACGCCGAACTGGAGGCCACCGGGGCGCGGCTGGAGGCCGCCCGCGCCGAGGCGGCCGAGGCCGAACGGGTGTGGGCCGAGGTGGAGAACCAGGCGCACGCGCTGTGGTGGCAGTTGCGTGGACGGCTGCGCCGGCGCGGGCGACACCTGGAGGCGCTGCCGCCGCCCGACCCGGACGCGCCGGCCGGCATCGACGTGGACGGCCTGCTCAACGAGGCGGCGGCGGTGGTCTCCGGTGAGGATGCCGGCCAGGCGGCCCACCGGATGCCGCACTGGCTGATCATGCCAATCTGCGGCGCGGCGTTCGGTGCGCTGGGGTTCGGCTTCACCCGGCTCTGGTTGCACCTCGCCGGGGTCAACGTGGTTGGTGCGCTGGGCCTGGCGGGGCTGCTGTTCGGGCCGCTGAGCGGGGTGGTGGTCGGGCTGCGGTGGCGGGCGCACCACGACGGCGGGCCGGTGGAGACCGAACCTGCCCCGGCGCTGCTCGGGTTCGCCGTGGCGGCCGCCGCCGAGGTCGCCCTGCACTTCACCCTCGGCTGAGCCGTCCGGCATCTGTCGACGGTCGCGGCCCCGACCCGAGGTTGATCTCGAATCTCTTCCCGCGGTCATACCCCAGCCGGTGTCACCGGTGCCGCACCCAGGCGGTGCCCTCCGATCAGCGCAGCCCGGCGCGCCGGCTGGAGCCCTTCGGCCCGGGCCAAACTCCGGGCATGCTCGCCGAGCAGGTCATGCAACCGGTAGCGGCCGTCCCGGCCGGGCTGGAGCAGGTTCGCGTCCACCAGGTCCTCCAGTAACCGGCGGACACACCGCGCCGGGCGGCCGGCCAACGCGACCACGGCGTCCACGTCGACGTCACGGTCTGGGTGCAGGCCAAGCAGCCGGAACACGCGCCGGGCCTCCGGCCCGAGCCGACGGTAGGAAAGCTGGAAGGCGGTGGCAACGCTGCGCTGCCCGGTCCGTAGTTCGGCCAGCCGGTCCGGCCCGTCGCGCAGCAATTCGACCAGATGAGCCGGCGTCCAGGCAGGCCGGGCGGACAGTCGGGCGGCGGCGATCCGGATCGCCAGCGGCAACCGCCCGCACAGTTCGACGATGGTGCACACCTGCGCCCGCTCCGTCGCCGACGGCGAACGGATACCGGTGATCCGGGTGAACAGGCGGGCAGCGTCGGACACCGGCAGCACGTCCAGGGACATCGAGTAAGCGTCGTCCAGGCCGGACAGTCGCTGGCGGCTGGTGACCAGGACGAGGCAACCCGCCCGGCCAGGTAGCAGCGGCCGCAGCTGGGACTCTGCCACCGCATTGTCCAGCACGATCAGCATGCGCCGGTTCGCCAACCGGGTCCGCAGCAACGCGGCGCGCCCGTCAGTGTCGGCGGGTATCCGCTCGACGGGTGTGCCCAGCGTGCGCAGCAGCCGGTCCAGGGCGACGGTGGGTTCCAACGGTGAGACGCCTTCGCTGAATCCGTGCAGATCAACGAACATCTGCCCGTCCGGGAAGTGGTCGGCCAGTTGGTGTGCGGCGTGTACCGCCAGCGCGGTCTTTCCGATTCCGGCCATGCCGTCGATGACACTGATCGTCGTGACGGCAGCGGACGGCCGGTGCGCCGCGCGAAGCCGGCGCAACTGCGCGGTCCGGCCGGTGAACGTCGTCGTGCCGGCGGGCAGTTGCCGTGGCACGGCCCCGGCCTGCGGCCGGTCGGTCAGGGCAACCGTGCCCCCACCCGCGCGCCGGTCCCCGCGCAGGATCGCCACCTGCAGATTCCGTAGTTCGGCGGGTGGTTCCAGGCCAAGCTCCTCGCCCAGCCGGCGTCGGACCACCTGGTAGACCCGCAAAGCCTCGCCGGTCCGGCCGGTGCGGTGCAGCGCGAGCATGAGCGCGGCGGTGAGCCGGGGGCGGTGCGGGTACTCCCCGGTGAGGGCCAGTAGTTCGTCGACCAGCCGATCGTGCCGGGCCAGCCGCAGCCGGACCTCCACCTGGTCCTCGATGGCCGCCAGCCGAGCCTCTTCCAGACCCTGGCACAGTTGGGCCCACGTCGGTGCCGGGGCGATCCCCGCCAGAGCCGGACCCCGCCACAGCGCCAGTGCCCGGTCCAGCAGGGCCAGCCGGCGCTCGTCCAGGGTACTGGCGCGGGCCTCGGCGAGCAGCGTGGTGAAACGGTGCGCATCCACCCAGGATGGGTCGCAGCGCAACTCGTAGCCCGAGTCGACTCTGGCCAGCCCGACGCGGTCGGTGCCGGCGGTCCTCAGCGCGGCCCGCAACCTGCTGACGTAGCTGTGTAGCATGCCCCGCGCCGTCGCCGGTGGATCATCCGGCCAGACCAGGTCGACCAGCCTGTCAATGGTCACGGGTTGATTCGCGCCCAGCGCGAGCACCGCGAACACCAGTCGCTGTTTCCGCACGCCGAGGTTCACCGAACCACCGGCTGTCGTTGCCTCGATTGGCCCCAGCACGCACAACCGCATCTCTCGACCCCCTTCCAACCGTGAATCCCAGGGATCACGCCCACAGGAGACCGGAATCCCCCGATGGGAAACACACTCCAGCGCACTCGTTCCTGCTCGGCATCTCAACAGCAGGCTTCCCATGCCGATCGTCGGCCGGCGCGGCGGGCTCGGGACGACTCCGCGGGCCACCGCACGACAGACGGGCGCAGGTGGCGGGTACCGCGGGTCCAGGCGGTACCCGCCGCCTGCGCAGGCCTATCCGACTGGCCGACAGCCCGGGAAGATGTCCCCGGCGCTGACGAACCTCATGTGGCTGAGGGTGATCGGCCCGTACTCCCCGTCAGCGGCGACGCCGATGCGCCGCTGCACCCTCACCAGCGCTGCCCTCGTCTTCGATCCGAAATCTCCGTCAACCTTGATGTTGTGGCCGGAGCAGAAACGCAGCGCATCCTGAAGGGCCACCACCCCGGTGTTGTCGTTACCGGTTCTCAGGAGGCAGGTCACCGAGTCGCCGAACGACGCGGGCACCTCTTGCCCGCGGAAGTCGATGTTCTGGATACAGGTCGGGGTCGCCGATGCCTCGGTGAGCGGCATGACTGCCAGCACGCCGACCCCCATCATGACGACGGTGAGTAACCGCATCGCACGTTGTCGCACTGTTGCCTCCACGTGGCCTCTGCCCGGCCGATCGCCCGCCCCGGTGACGGAAGCCGGGTTGACTCTGCGGTGCGCCGCAGACCAGTTCCTGACCACCTGCTCACCACGTCGGGCCGTCTGGTCGCGGCCGGATGTTGCGACCCGGCAGGCACGCGGGCGGGAGCGGATATCCTGCCTTGATGCGATTCCGGGTGCTTGGCGACGTATACGCCGAGCAGGACGGGATTCCGGTCCTGCTCGGCCGGCGACAGGAACGGCGCCTGCTGGGCCTGCTGCTGATCGAGGTCGGCAGGGCGGTGCCGACCGAGCGCCTCGCCGACCTGCTCTGGGACGGTGAGCCGCCGGCCAGTGCCCGCAGCGTCATCCAGACCTACGTCGGACGGCTGCGTTCGGTCCTGTCGCCGTTCGACGTGCGCATCCGGACCATCTCCGGCGGGTATCGGGTCGACGTGCCGGCCGAGGATGTTGATCTCCACC
>DASULA010000021.1:0-29026 GCA_036278435.1 Mycobacteriales bacterium
AGTTCTTCATCTGGATCGGGTCGATGTGGCGGGGTTCACTGACCTTCGAGACCCCGATGCTGTTCGCCCTGGGGTTCCTGGTCACGTTCCTGTTCGGCGGGCTGTCCGGGGTGATCCTGGCCTCGCCGCCGCTGGACTTCCACGTGTCGGACTCCTACTTCGTGGTGGGGCACTTCCACTACGTGCTGTTCGGCACGATCGTGTTCGCGGCGTTCTCCGGGGTGTACTTCTGGTTCCCCAAGTTCACCGGCCGGTTCCTGGACGAGCGGTGGGGGAAGCTGCACTTCTGGACCACGTTCGTCGGGTTCCACACGACCTTCCTGGTGCAGCACTGGCTGGGGGTCATCGGCATGCCGCGCCGGTACGCCGACTACCTGCCCACCGACGGGTTCACCACGCTGAACACGGTCTCCACCATCGGCTCGTTCATCCTCGGGGCGTCCATGCTGGCGTTCGTCTACAACGTGGTGGTGTCCTACCGGCTGGGACGACCGGCCACCGCCGACGATCCCTGGGGGCACGGGAACTCGCTGGAATGGGCCACCGGCACGCCGGTGCCGCGGCACAACTTCGTGGAGCTGCCGCGCATCCAATCCGAGCGGCCGGCCTTCGACCTGCACTTTCACACCGTCGGGGAGATCGACCGCTGAGGACGCGTTCCGCACCGGCGGCGGACCGGCGCGATCAGTCCTCCCGGACCGCCCGTCGGGCCGCGCCGATGTAGCTGTCCGGCGGTACCCGACCCGCGCGCGGCAGCGAGACCCACAGGGCGAAGCCGATCGGATCGCGGCGTTCCAGCGCATCCAGGTAGGACTGGCGCAACGCCACCAGCCGGACCCGGACCGGCACGTTGGACACCGACCGCAGCAGGGTGTCCGACCGGCGCCATGCCCGGCACAGCTCGCCGGTGGTGCAGTGCCGAACCTCCGCGGTGCCCGGCAGGCGCAGGTCTGGACGGCGCCAGCGCAGCCAGCCGACCAGGACCAGGTAGGCCGCGGCCGGCACGGCAGCCAGCCCCAACGCCCCGTTCCCGCCCAGGATCACCGCCGTGCCGGCCGCCGGAACGTACAGGCACAGCATGAACAGGACGACGAAAGGCTCGATTAGTCGTCTCACAGGCCCCACCCTTCCGCGTGAGATGTGCGTCTCGAACCTCAGGGGTTGGCTACCCGACACCACGCCGGTCATGCGCCCGGGCGGCAAACTCCAGGGCACACACCGCGAATGAGGGTGCCGAACCCGCACATAGCCCTAGGTACCACGTGGTCAGCGACCGTTCACCCCTACCGACCGACACGGGCCACCAGGGCAACGTGCGACCGAACGTGACCGGCCTACGGGGACACCAGGACGACCGAGGTGTCACAGGCATCCTGGGGGTACTGTCCATCCTGGCAGCCGCCCAGGGTCGAATGGTCGTCGTACTGGTCTGCCCGCACCACCTCGACCGTGGTCCGGACCACGACCGCGCCCTCGGTGGACAGCACCACGTCGATCGGGAAGGCGGCATGGCCGCCCGATTCCAGATCGGCCAACGGGAAGGTCACCGGCGCGATCCGCTGACACGACGGCAGTGGCGTGGACGTGCTGGGACACATCAGGGTGGACTGGCCCAGCACCAGCCCGGTGGCCCGATCCGGCCCCAGGTTCCGCACGTCCACCGGGTAGACCAGGTCGTTGTGGTCGCCGAAGCGGGGTGCTCCGATCTGGACGGTGAGGTGGATCCGGCTGGTCGGGCAGGCATACGCGACGCCCTGGGTGGCCCCCAGTGCGACCGCGACCACCCCGGCGGCCAGGGTTCGTCTACCGGTCAACGGTCCTCCCCGTCGGCCATGTCGGTGGTCGGGCGACCACCGCTCGTCCGTCTCGTCGGTCCCGGTCAGGGGGACAGGGTCAGCACGTTGGTGCCGCAGTCATCCTGTGGCACCTGTCCGTAGTCGCAGGTTCCGGGAACGGAGAGGTCGTCGTGCTGGTCGACGCGCACCACCTGGACGTTCGTCCGGATCGTCACCGCACCCGACTCGGGTACCGTGATCGCGGTCGGGAAGATATCGTGCTCGCCTGCGCGAAGATCCCTGATCTGGAGCACCTGCGGCGCGGTGTTCTGGCACCCGGTCAGCGGTGTCGTCGGGGTGGCGCACAGCAGGACGGTGCGCTCGGTCTCGATGTGGGTCGCGGTGTTCGGGCCCAGGTTGGTCACCTGGACCTCGAAGACGACCTGGTCGGAGTCATCGAAGATCGGGTTGACCACCTGGACGACCAGGTGCACGTGACCGCCCTGCGCCCGGGCCGGGACCGGCCAGGCGGTGAGGGTGAGCGCGGTCAGCGCCGGTACGAGGAGCCATCTCGCCGCCATCGGACCCACTCCTTCTTTCCGTCCTGAACGGACAGAACATACCCTCCACTGTGGATCACGCAGGTCAGGCACGCCGGCACGGCGGGGCGCCGGCCGGCAGCCGGTCGACACTCGCTCGAACGCGTGAACCTGACCGGTCCGGACCGCGCCTCGCCGGCCGGCCGTGTTCCCGGACGTACCGTGCCGGCTGACGGGCCGCGCCGGCGGGGCGCGGGCGACTCAGGAGGGACGGGGTCATGCGCAGCAGCCGGCTCACGCTGTTCGGTCTGGCGGTAACGCCCCTGGTGCTGGCGGTGGTCGCGCCGCCGGCGGCCCGGGCGGCACAACGGGCACCGGGCGGGGGCCAGGGGTTGACTGGCAGGTACGAGGTGTTCTCCCCGGACGGGACGATCACCCGGCGCCTGGGAACGACCACCGACGCCGCGCCTCCCACGTCGAGGCCGACGGCGGCTCCGGCGGTCTGGACGATCCTGAACTCAGGTAGGGCCGACAACCGGCTGAACCTGGTGTTCCTCGGCGACGGTTACACCGCCGCCCAACTGGGCACCTACGGCCAGAACGTGTCGAGCCTGTTGAACAACTCGATCCTCGCGGTGGCCCCGTTCAACACCTACCGGACCTATCTCAACGCCTACCGGGTGGACATCGCCTCGCCGGTGTCGGGCATCTCCAACGACCCCACGAACGGCATCACCCGGGTCACCCCGCTGGGCATGCACTTCTGGTGCCACGGACTGGACCGGCTGCTGTGCGTCAATCTGACCAACGCGGCCGCCTACGCCGCCTACGCCCCCGGCCACGACGAGGTCATCGCGCTGGCCAACACCACCACCTACGGCGGCTCGGGCGGTCCGGCCACCGCGGTGGCCGGCCGCAACCCGAGCGCCGGCTCCATCGTGACGCACGAGTCGGGCCACACCCTGGGCCAGCTCGCCGACGAGTACGACGTGCCCTACGGCCGCGCCGTCGGGGTGGAGCCGGTGGAGAGCAACGTGACCGCCTACACCGCCGCGCAGATGGCCCAGGCGAAGATGAAGTGGTATCGCTGGCTGGGCACCGCCACCCCCGACGGCGGCACCATCAACACCTACGAGGGAGCGAACTTCTTCAGGTTCGGCTTCTACCGGCCCAGTTCCGACTCGCTGATGCGGTCGCTGGGCCGGCCGTTCAACTCGGTGGGTCGGGAGGCCATGGTCGAGGCCATCTACCGGAAGGTGCGGCCGATCGACTACGCCACGGCCGTGGGCAGCACCCAGACCCGGACCAGCAATGTCGTGGTGGTCCCGATGCGGCCCACCGACCACACCCTGGCGGTCACCTGGAAGCTGGACGGCCGGATCATCACCGCGGCCAACAACAAAACGACGCTCAGCCTGTCCACCGTCGCCATGGCCGCCGGCCGGCACACGCTCACCGCCACGGTCGTCGACCAGACCGGCCTGGTGCGCGACGAGACGTTCCGCTCGCAGCACATGACCCAGACCGTGTCCTGGCCGGTGAACGCCTGATCCGGGCCGGGACCCACCCGGAGCGATCCCGACCGTGACCCGACCCGACGGACTGTCCGTGCCGGCTGGCACGATCGGACCGTGTCTGCTGAAACGCTGTACTGGGCTGACGTGCGCTCGACCATCGGCGCGTTCACGCTGGTGACCGGCCCGGCCGGGCTGCTGCGGGTGGCGCTGTCGGCCGGACCCGAAGTCATCCGGGAGCTCACCGACGACCTGGCCCGGATCACCAGGATCACCGCGGTCACCCTGGAGTACTCACCGGGCCGGCTCGCCGAGCCGGCCCGCCAGTTCGGCGAGTATCTCGCCGGCACCCGGTGCGAGTTCGACCTGCCACTGGACTGGTCGTTGACCAGCGGATTCGGCCGGCACGTGCTGCGCACCCTGCACGGCACGGTCGGTTACGGCCAGGTACTCAGCTACCAGGACCTCGCGACCCGCGCCGGACGGCCGTCGGCGGCCCGGGTGGTGGGGGCGGTGATGGGCTCCAACCCGCTGCCCATCGTGGTTCCCTGCCACCGGGTGGTGGCCGCCGACGGGCTGGGCGGCTTCGGCGGCGGCCTGGAACTCAAACGCCGCCTGCTGGCCCTGGAGGGCGTCCTACCCCCCACCCTCGACTTCGGGTGAACCCAACGTCGCGATCACCCGAACCACCAGAGGCCGGTCAGCTCGCCTTCTCCACCGGAGTCCAACTGTCACCGGCGTACTCACGGAGCACCTGGGTGATCTCCGCCTCGGTGTAGTCCCAAGCCCTGATGTCGCACAACCGCAGCCCGCCGATGGTGTGGTCGAAGGAGGGCAGGCTGCCGCCGGGGTCGGTCGGCACGGTGACCCCGGGATGGAGCCAGGCCACCAGGTACCACCGCGGCGCCTTCTTCGACGGCAGCCGCATCACCGACAGCCGGGCGATGTCCTGCCACCGGATCCTGGTGTGACGTTCCTCGAACTCCAGCTCGATCCCGCCGGAGTCCATCCGCATCTCGTTGGTCTGTCCGGGCAGCAGGCCCACGACCCTGAGCCCAAGATAGACCGCGAGCACCCACACGACCGCAATCGCCGGAAGCGACCAGGGCAGGCCGAGCTGTGCCCACAGGTACACGCTCAGCACGGCGGGAACGATCAACAAGGCCAAGTGGGCACGCCCGATATCCCCTTCCTCATGGACCTCTCTGAACTGCATCGCATCCACGGAGTCACCTCTCAGCTACGGAGAGTCGCGAGAGAGATGTTAACGCGCCGGCCCCACGATCGCGACACACGATCCGTGCCGCATGCTGGAACCGCATGCGAGAACCGCATGCGGGCAGCCCTGACCGGTCCGCGGATCCCGTCGCCGACGGTTGGTGGCCGCGCCTCTGAGCCCGGGATCGCGGCGGTCAATCCACCGGACGCAGCAGCGCGACGCACTCCACGTGGTGTGTCATCGGGAACAGGTCGAAGGCGCGCAGGCCGGCGAGCCGGTACCCGTGCCGGGCGGCCTCGGCCAGGTCACGGGCCAGCGCGGCCGGATCGCAGGCGACGTACCCGACCGCCCTGGGCCGACGGCGGCACACCTGGGCGACCACGGCCTTGCCCGCCCCGGACCGGGGCGGGTCGAGCACGACCAGATCCGGATCCGAGCCGGACAACCCGGTCAGCAGTTCCGGTGTCACGCTGGCCCGCCGCACCGAGGCCCACGGGTAGTCGGACAGGTTCACCCGGGCGTCGGCGACCGCGGCGGCGTCGGACTCCACCGCGAGCACCCGGCCGGTCACACCGACCGCCTCGGCCAGCACCCCGGCGAACAGCCCGGCCCCGCAGTACAGGTCCAACGCGACGTCCCCAGCGGCGGGACCCAGCAGGTCGAGCACGCACGCCGCCAGGGTCGAGGCGGCCAGCGGGTGCACCTGCCAGAACACCCCGGTCGAGACCCGCCACTCCCGGCCGGCGGCCAGTTCGGCCAGTGTGGCGTCGCCCTGGCGGCTCGGCCGGCGGCGCGGGTCGCGCGGGGTGACCACGACGGACTGGCCGGCTCCGGTGGCCGCGGTCACCGACAGCACCGACGCACCGGGCCAGGTCCGCCGGGTGGCGTCCAGGGCATCCGCGCCAGGTGTGGCCAGCGGGCAGTGCCCGACCGGTTCGACCTGCCGGGACCGGTGTCGGCGCAGGCCGACCCGTCCCTCGCCGTCCACGGCGAACTGCACCCGGGTCCGCCAGCCGAGCGGCCCCCCGGGCAGTTCCTCGACGGCCACCGGCACGTCGGTCAGTCCGGCGAGCCGGGCGAGTTGCTCGCGCACCACCGCGGCCTTCAGGTCGCGTTGCGCGGCCGGCCGGACGTGCTGGAAGTCGCAGCCGCCGCACCGACCCGGGCCCGCGTGCGGGCAGGCCGGCCGGACCCGGTCGGATCCGGCCCGGCACACCCGTACGGCGTCGGCGCGGGCGTAGGAACCACCGGTGTCCTCGGTGATCCGGGCCAACACCCGCTCCCCGGGCAGCGCGTGCCGAACGAAGATCACCCGCCCGTCGAACCTGGCCACGCAGTGCCCGCCGTGCGCCACCGGGCCCACCTCCAGTTCGATCTCCCTACCGGCCAGCGGCCCGGCACCGGTGGGCCGGCGGGGCGGGCGGGCCCGGCGGCCGGCCGGACGACGGGCGGTCACCGCCGCGGCTCCGGGGCCTCGCCCGGCTGCCGGGTGTCCGACCGGTCCGACCGGTTGGACCGGTCCGTTCCGCCCACACCCCGGCGGGTGTCCCCGGCCCGGGCGCGGCGGCGCTCCTCCACCCTGCGGCCCGACGACAGCAACTGCCAGGGCACGCTGGTGACCATCACCCCGGGGGTGAACAGCAGCCGGGTCTTCAGCCGCAGCGCGCTCTGGTTGTGCAGCAACTGCTCCCACCAGTGTCCGACCACGTACTCGGGGATGAAGACGGTGACCAAATCGCGCGGGCTCTCCCGGCGGATCCGCCGGACGTAGTCCAACACCGGACGGGTGACCTCCCGGAACGGGGATTCCAGCACGGTGAGCGGAACGGCCCGTTCCCGGCGCTCCCACTCCTCCTGCAACGCGCGGGTCTCGGCGTCGTCGACGTTGACGGTCAGGGCGGTCAGGGTGTCCGGCCGGGTGGCCCGGGCGTAGGCAACGGCCCGCATGGTCGGCTTGTGCAGCTTGGACACCAGCACCACGGCGTGGTTGCGCGACGGCAGGATGTCCTCGTCGTCGGACGGGACCAGTTCGGCGGCCACCCGGTCGTAGTGCCGGCGGATCCCCCCCATCGTCAGGAAGATCACCACCATCGCGGCGATCGCGATCCAGGCGCCGAGCAGGAACTTGGTGATCAGCACGATGACCAGCACCGCTCCGGTCATGCACATGCCGAACGCGTTGATCGACTGCGACCGACGCATCCGTCGCCGGGCGATCGGGTCGCGCTCGGTGCGCAGCAGCCGGTTCCAGTGCCGGATCATGCCGGCCTGGCTGCACGTGAACGACACGAACACGCCCACGATGTAGAGCTGGATCAGCCGGGTCACGTCCGCGGCGAACGCGATGATCAGCAGACCGGCGAAGGTGGACAGCAGGATGATGCCGTTGCTGTAGGCGAGCTTGTCGCCCCTGGTGTGCAGTTGGCGGGGCATGAAGCGGTTCTGCGCGAGGATCGACCCGAGCACCGGAAACCCGTTGAACGCGGTGTTGGCGGCCAGGAACAACACCAGGCCGGTGGCCGCGGCAACCACGTAGAAGCCGAGGTGGAAGTTGCTGAACACCGCCTCGGCGATCTGGGCGACCGCGGTCTTCTGTTGGTAGTTCGCGGGCGCGCCGACCAGTTCGCCGCGGCTGCTGACCATCTTCACCCCGGTGATCAGGCCCAGCACCAGGATGCCCATGAACATGGTGACCGCGACCAGGCCCATCGCCAGCAGGGTGCTCGCCGCGTTCTTGCTCTTGGGCGCGCGGAAGGCGGGCACGCCGTTGCTGATCGCCTCCACCCCGGTGAGCGCCGCCGACCCGTCGGAGAACGCCCGCAGGAACAGGAAGATGAGTGCGAACCCGGCGTAGGAGTGTGCCGCCCGCAGCCCGAACGGCTTGCTCTCCGCAGCCAGGTGGGTGCCCAGTCCCAGCCGGAGCAGGCCGTAACCGATCATGGTCAGCACCGAGACCATGAAGACGTAGGTGGGTATGGCGAACGCGGTGCCCGACTCCCGGACGCCACGGAGGTTCAGGGCGGCGAGCACGATCACGATCACGATCGCGATCGGCACCTCGTGCCCGACCAGCCCGGGCACGGCCGACACCACGTTGGCCACTCCGGAGGACACCGACACCGCCACAGTCAGCACGTAGTCGACCAACAGCGCGCTGGCCACCACCTGACCGAACCGGGAGCCGAGGTTGGCCGTGACCACCTCGAAGTCCCCACCCCCGCTGGGGTAGGCGTGCACGTTCTGCCGGTAGGACGCGACCACTGTGAGCATCACCAGGGAAACCGCGAGCCCGATCCAGGGCGCCACCGAGTACGCTGACAGGCCGGCGACCGACAGGGTGAGGAACATCGTCTCGGGTGCGTAGGCCACCGATGACAGTGCGTCACTGGCGAACACCGGCAGCGCGAGCCGCTTGGACAGCAGCGTCTCGTTCAGTCGGTCGCTGCGCAGCGGCCGGCCGATCACGACCCGCTTGGTGAGGTTCGTCAACCAGGACACGCGCGCGATAGTAGGCCGGTACGCCCCGGCCGTCGGGTCCGGGACGCCGCGCCGGTCCAAACCGCACGGCCGAATAACACGGTGTCGACACGGGCAGACTCCGGTAGGACTCGGGCATGCCTCGGGTTCGACTCGATCGCGGCACAGACTTCGGGCGAATCTCAGCAACGGCGCACCGGCCGTGTAGCGTCCCCGCGATGAGGTCCGGATCGGCAGCGGCGGAGGGGCGTCAGGCGTGCACATCGTGATCATGGGGTGCGGCCGGGTCGGATCCAGCGTGGCGCGCAGCCTGGAGCGCTTGGGCCACTCGGTGGCGATCATCGACAACGACCCGGCCGCGTTCCGCCGGCTGGGCCCGGAGTTCGGCGGAACCCAGGTCACCGGAGTCGGGTTCGCCCGGGAGACCCTGGTCGCCGCGGGTATCGAGCGGGCCAGCGCGTTCGCCGCGGTGAGCAGCGGTGACAACTCCAACATCATCGCCGCCAGGGTCGCCCGGGAGACGTTCGGCGTGGACCACGTGGTGGCCCGGATCTACGACGCCAAGCGCGCCGCGGTGTACGAGCGGCTGGGTATCCCGACCGTGGCGACCGTGCCGTGGGCGTCGGAACGGCTGTTGCGCACCCTGCTGGGGGACGGGCACGCCGACGAGTGGCGGGACCCGTCAGGGCACGTGGCGCTGACCCAGGTGGTCGTGCACGAGGGTTGGGTCGGCCGGCCGGTCAGCGACCTGGAAGCTGCCACCGGCGCCCGGGTGGGCTGCGTGATCCGGTTCGGCGAGGGGCGGGTGCCGGTCGGGCCCACCGTGTTCCAGAGCGGCGACAAGGTGTACGTGCTGGTCACCGACGACATCTCCGAGCCCACCGCCCAGACCGCCGGGGCCGCGCCGGAGAGGAGCCTGTGATGCGGGTCGCCATCGCCGGGGCGGGAGCCGTGGGTCGTTCCATCGCCCAGGAACTGGTCGACAACGGCCACGACGTGATGCTGATCGAACGCGAGGAGCGCAGCGTCGAACCCGAGTCGGTGCCCCGGGCCGAGTGGGTGCAGGCCGATGCCTGCGAGCTGGCCTCGCTGGAGGAGGCCGCGCTGCAACGGTGCGACGTGGTGATCGCCGCGACCGGCGACGACAAGGTCAACCTGGTGGTGGCCCTGCTGGCCAAGACCGAGTTCGCGGTGAACCGGGTGGTGGCGCGGATCAACGATCCGCGTAACGAGTGGCTGTTCGACCAGGCGTGGGGGGTGGACGTCGCGGTGTCCACCCCGCGGGTGCTCGCCGCCCTGGTCGAGGAGGCCGTGTCGGTGGGTGACCTGGTGCGCCTGATGACCTTCCAACAGGGTCAGGCGAACCTGGTCGAGATCACGCTGCCACCCGATGCCCCGTTCAACGGGCGTCCGGTGCGGGACGTGTCACTCCCCCGGGACGCGGCCCTGGTGGCGGTGCTGCGCGGCGGGCGGGTGATCGTGCCCACGCCCGACGAGCCGCTCGACGCCGGCGACGAGATGCTGTTGGTGGCCCGCCCCGAGGTCGAGCAGGAGATCAGGGGGCTGCTCTGTGGCCGACCCGAGCCAGCCGACGGGCACTGATCACGGGCCTGTGAAGGCACCCGCCAGCGGGCCGGTGGTCTGTGACTCAGTCGTCGGCGGGCACAGTGGTGCCACTGGTGGGATCGGTCCCGGGTCGCCCGGCCAGGCGCACCCGGCGGGCCCGGCGCACCGCCAGCAGGGTCACCCCGAGCGCGATCGCGGTGATCGGGTAGCCCATGGCCAGCCGGGCGAAGGCGAGCCAGCCGGTGCGGTCCTGGTTGTACAGGAACCGCTGCACCAGGCCGCGGGACAGGAAGACCGCCGTCCAGAGCAGGGTGGTCCAGGTGTAGATGCGCAGCATCAGGCGCTCCCGCCGCCAGCCATTGCCACCGCCGTCGACGTACTCCCAGATCACCCCCACCACCGGCCAGCGGGCCAGCACCGACACCGCGAACACGCCGGCATAGATGAAGCTGGCCCAGATGCCGAGCAGGAAGAAACCCCTGGCCTGCCCGGTGCGGGCCGCGATGAAGGCGGCCAGCGCCACCCCGACGAAGCCACTGAGTGCCTGCTGCACGGTCTGTTTGAGTGCCAGCCGCACGGTCATCAACACCACTCCGGCGACCACCGCCGACCACACCGCGGCACGCAGCCCGCCCACCGCGTTGGCCAGCACGAACACCACCACCGGGAACGCGGAGTCGAACATGCCGCGCCAGCCGCCGATCGAGCCCAGCATCATGTCGCGGAACGGCGGCTGTGGCCCGTCGTCGGAGTCGTCGGAGTCGTCGTGAGGATCCGCGGAGTCGACGAGGTCGGCCGGATCAGGCGGGGACTCGGCCGAATCAGGCAGGTCGACCTGGTCGGCCTGGTCGGCCCGGTCAGCCGGGCCGAGCCGAGCCGAGCGGTCGGCTCCGACCCGTTCGGGTCGATCGCCGGCCGGGCCCGTCGGTCCACCGTCCACGGCGGGCGGGTGCCCGGTCAATGGCCCGTCGCCTTCAGCTCGTACCACGGGTTGTACAGCACGAAATCTCCGCCCTGTCGTGCCAGCCGGCCGCGAGCCACCAGGGAGCGCCCGGGTTCGATTCCGGGGATGCGGCGCCGCCCCAGCCAGATCAGGCGCACCGAACCGGACCCGTCGAACAGTTCCGCCTCGACCGCCGGCGCGGACTCTCTGGGTACCACCACGACGGACCGCAGCCGGCCGGTGACCGTCACCCGGTCACCCCGCGCGCAGCGCGCCACCGCGGTGGCGCCGGCCTGCTCCACGTCCTCGCGGAGGTCCTCGGCGTCCAGATCCTCGGCATCGGCGACCAGCCCGCGAAGTGCCCGGACCAGCCGGTCGCGTCGGGTCCCGCCCGTCGCCGACGCGCTCCTGAACATCACGCTCCCCTGGTGAGGTGTCCCCGCCCAGGTTAGAGCCTCCGCGGATGGTCGCGCGCGGGCTCCAACCCGGCCCGACACCGGCGATGTCGGGCGACGGGTACCTCGACCGGTTAACTGCGCCGGCCCGCTCGCTCCCCGTTGCCGCGAGGAAACATGTCCTGGTAACCGGGCAACTGTCTCGTTTTGCATAGACGACGGTCCGGGGCCGGCCGCGGAACCTCGGCGAGATTCGTGATCACCGCACCGTCGTCACACCGTGGCGTGCTCCAGGATGTGTTCCGTGCGGACGCGCGTACACGTCACCCACGGACGGGACGGTCGGCCGGTGGCCGTGATCCTCCCTGGAACGGGATCAACCGCCGATTTCGTCACCAGAGCCTTCGGACCGGCACTCGACGCGGCCGGGCTCGCTCTGGCCAGCGCCGACCCGGACCCCGGCCCCCGGGTGGTGCACGCCGCGTTCGGGGCGCTGGACGAGGCGGCGGCGCGGTACGACGTCCGGTTGGTCGGCGGCGTGTCGCTCGGCGCCCAGGTGGCCGTCCGGTGGGCCGCCCGCCGCACCGCCCGAAGGACGCCGTTGGACGGGCTGCTGCTGGCGCTGCCGGCGTGGACCGGCCGGCCGGGAGCGGTGGCCGCGGCATCGACTCGGGCCGCGGGCCGACTGCGGGCCGACGGCCTGGCCGACACCCTTGCCGACATCCGCCGGCGCGCGGTGCCGTGGGTCGCCGAGGAGGTCATCCGAGCCTGGCCACGCTACGGCGGCGCGCTCGCCGACACCCTGGACGCCGCGGCCAGCTCGCCGGGGCCCGACCGGTCCGAACTGCGCGGGATCGGGGTCCCGGTCGGCCTGGTGGCGTTCGTGGACGACCCGCTGCACCCGGCCGACGTGGCCGAACGCTGGCACGCCACGCTGGCACGCTCGTCCCTGCGCCGGCTCGCCCTGGCCGACTGCGCGCCCGGTCCGGCCGCGCTCGGCCACGCCACGGTGGCCGCCTGGCTGGACGCATGCCGGGACCACCGGCCGCCGGCTGGCTGGTGACCGCCGTGCGGTGTCCGTGCGGAACACTCCACCCACCGTGAGAATCCCGTCCCGTCAGGACGCACCGGATACCGACGAGCGTGGTCCTTGCCTGGACGGGTGGGAAGCATCGAGCCCCGCCGTCAGGACCCTCAGGGCGGGCCCGGACGGCCGCGCCGCGGGTCGGTTCCGTTCGGTGAGGGTGCCTGCTGCTCCTGCTGCTGCCGGGTCGCCTGCTCGGCCAGGTCCGGGGGCAACCGCAGCGGCAGCGGGTCGCGCACCGGCATCGGCTCGTCCCCGCGTACCACCACGATCTGGCGCAGTGCCTGCTCCAGCGGCGCCGCGCGCTTGGGGTCGGTGGCCGCCGGGCCGGTCAGCAGCGCCCGCAGAAACCACCGAGGTCCGTTCACCCCCAGGAACCGGGCCGGTTGGCTCCCGCCCTGGACCGGCAGGCGGGCGTTGATCTCCGGGCCGAACGTCCCCCGAGTCTGCTGTCCGGTGCCACCCTGGGAGGCGATCTGGGCGAGGATCTCCTTGCGGACGTCGTCCCAGATGCCCTCGGTGCGCGGCGCGGCGTACACACCGACCTGCATCTGCCCGGACGGGTGGGACAGTGTGGCGGCCACGATCGTGCCCTCCGGGCCGACGTCCACCCGCACGTCCACCCCCTGGATGATCGGCACCCGCAGCGAACCCAGGTCCACCCGGTCGATCCGGTCGTCGGGCAGGTCGGTCAGATCCCACGGGCCGGTGGTCGCCGGCGCCTCGGGGCGCTCCGGTTCGTCCCACGGCACCGTCGCGTCGATCTTCGCCCGGGTGCTGCGCCGATGTGCCGCGCGGCCCCGCCGTCCGAACGCCATCACCGCACTCCTTCGACATGTGCCGACCGGGCGGCGCCCGGTCCGGCTCCGGCGCCCTCGGCGCCGCCGGGCCCAACGAGCCCGGCGGACCCGGCGAACCCTCCGGTCGAACCGTGACCCCCGGTGCCCCGCGGCGAGTCCGGCAGGGCGTCCACGGCCCGGAACCGGGCCCGCTCCACCCGCTGGATCACCAACTGGGCGATCCGGTCCCCCCGGGACAGGCGCAGGACCTGTCGAGGGTCCTGGTTGAGCACGATCACCTTAACCTCGCCGCGGTAACCCGAGTCGATCGTGCCGGGTGCGTTGACCAACGACATCCCACACCGGGCGGCCAGGCCCGAACGGGGATGAACGAACGCGGCGAATCCCTCGGGCAGCGCGAGCGCCAGCCCGGTCGGGACCACTGCGCGCTCCCCGGGCGGAAGTTCGACGTCCACGGTGGTCACGATGTCGGCACCCGCGTCACCTGGCAAGGCGTAGTCGGGCAGAGGTACATCCGGATCGAGTCGCCGCACCAGTACTTCGGGGGACTCGTTGGCATCGTGCACAGCGGGCAAGGCTACCCTCGGCACGTGACCGACCGCGCGGCGGAGGATCGGCCGGGGCTCGAACGGGTCCACCATCACGAGCGGCTGCGTGTGCCGTGGTGGTGGTGGCCGCTGGGCCTGGGACTGGGTGGGCTGCTGGCCGCGGAGATGCACACCGGCCGGCCGGGGGTCTCCGACTGGATCGCCTTCCTGGTGGTGCTGCCGTTGGTGGTCGGGCTGCTGACCTGGATGGGGCGGGTCACCGTGGCGGTGCGCGACGGCGAACTGTGGATCTCCGACGCGCACCTGCCGGCCCGGTTCATCGCCGACGCGGAGGCCCTGGACGAGGCCGGGCGGCGGACCATGCTCGGCCCACACGGCGACCCGGCCGCGTTCGTGGTGCTGCGCCCGTGGATCCGGTCCGCCGTGGTGGTCACCCTCGACGACCCGGACGACCCCACGCCGTACTGGTTGGTCAGTACCCGCGACCCGCACCGCCTGGTCGGCTGCCTGGAGCGCCTCCGCGGCCCCCGGTAGCGGGCGCCGGCGGTCAGCCATCCCGGCGGGCCCGCAGTTCGGCGGCCAGTTTCCCGCCCAGCGCGCGGGTGGCCCGCCGGTTGACCTCCGATCCGGCCACCGCGCCGGCCAGGAACGGGGCCAGGCTGGTGGCGCTGCGGCCCAGCCGGCGGATGATCCGGCCGCGCAGCTCGCGCTTGGCGGCTTGGCCCAGCACCGCACCGACACCGCCGGTGACGATCGGGTCAACGGCCCGCTGGTGCACCCAGCTCATCAGGTAGGCGGCCGATCTGGAAGCCCGCCCGCCCCCGGCCGGTTCACCGAACAGCTCGTGCAACTCGGCCACCAGCTTGATCTCGACGGCGCTCACCACCAGTGACTCGGCGGCCAGTTGCAGCGGTGCGGCCAGCAGCGCCGGCGGTGCCGCGAACTCGACCGCGGCCAGCGCGCCGGCCGCCGCGCCGACACCGGCGGTGGCCAGCGACGCGGTGCGCACCAGCGCGCGGGCCACCTCGTCGTCGGGCCGGCCCGGATGGTGCCCCCGCAGGGTGGCCTGGTCCCTGATCAGTAACCGGGGA
The DNA here is from genome assembly GCA_036278435.1 of Mycobacteriales bacterium. Taxonomy (GTDB): domain Bacteria; phylum Actinomycetota; class Actinomycetes; order Mycobacteriales; family DASULA01; genus DASULA01. The sequence goes on from DASULA010000021.1 coordinate 14,952, forward strand.
ACGGTGTCGGTCACCGCCCCGGTCACCACGTCGGTCAGCCAGCGTCCACCCACAACGGCGCCCACGCCGGCCGAGCGCGCGCTCGCTGCGAGCGCGCGCGACAGCTCGGCGAGTCGCCGCCGCTGCTCGGCACCGCCGACCGGCTGGTCGGCGACCCTGGCGACCAACTCGCCGAGTTCGCCGGGCCGCGAAGGCTCCGGGTCAGACCCACAGTGTTCGCGGCCCGCTGCCGGCGGCACGGTCAGGCAGCGCAGTCCCGGCAGACCGGCTGCCCGTTGCGCTCGCCGGCCAGCCGGCTGCGATGGTGGACCAGGAAACAACTGGAGCAGGTGAACTCGTCGGCCTGCTTGGGCAGCACCTTGACGGTCAGCTCCTCGCCGGACAGGTCCGCGCCCGGCAGTTCCAGCGCCTCGTTGAAGTCGGCCTCGTCGACGTCCACCGAACCGGACTGGGCGTCGACTCGACGGGCCTTCAGCTCCTCCAGGGAGTCCTCGCCGAGTTCATCGGCCTCGCTCCGCCGTGGGGCGTCGTAGTCGGTAGCCATCGATGTCGTCACTCCTGATATTCGTGCGGGTGGCGCGGTGAGTAACGCGTCAGCGCCTCGATCTGTGCCCGGTCCGCACAACCAATTTTCGATGCGGTTAATCGTTCGGCCGTGCGGGCGCGGAAGGTTACCGTGCCGGCTGAGGATCCTCACAGTCGCCACCCGGAGGGTGGCCCGGAGATGTGACGGAGGTGACGGCATGCCCACGGTCGACCTGGGCCGGCCCGCGGTGCGACACCCGGTGTGGCCATCGCACGGCCATCCTGCCCATCCGCTCCCCCTGTCGTCGCCCACATCTCCAGGAGCCCGAAATGTCTCCGCACGACAACACGAACCACCCCCGGGCTGATTCCCGCGATCCTCGCGGCCTGCCGGTCGGTGACCGGCTGATCGCCCTGGGCTGGGACGAACGCTGGTCCGCCCTGGCGACTGGCATACCTCACCCCCCTGAGCTGGCGCTGCGTCCGGGTCGCGTCGCACGGGTGAATCGCGGGCGTATCCGTATCCTCACCCACAGTGACGATCTGTACGCCACCTTGCACGGTGCGCGCACCCCCACCGGTTCAGCCGAACCGGTCACCGGCGACTGGATCATGCTGGACGAGCGAGGTGACCTGGCAGCGGTCCTACCCCGACGCACCGCGCTCACACGTGGCGCCGGCCGCCGGGACGCCCGAGCCCAGGTGCTGGCGGCCAACGTCGACCTGGTGCTGGTCATGGTCTCGCTGGACGCCCCGCCGAACCGGGCCCGGGTGGACCGGATGCTCGCGGTGGCCTGGGAGAGCGGCGCCCAGCCGGTCGTGGTGCTGTCCAAGGCCGACCTGTGCCGCACCGCGCAGACCGAACGCGACGAGGTTGCCGAACAGGCCCCGGGCGTGCCGGTGCACCTGGTCAGCGTGCGCGACGGCCGCGGCCTGAACGAGATCGCCGGGTTGCTCGCGCCAGGGCGCACCGTGGTGCTGCTCGGCGTCTCCGGGGTGGGTAAGTCCAGCCTGGTCAACGCCCTGGCCGGCACCGACCTGCTGGCCGTGGGCGACACCCGCTCGGACGGCAGGGGCCGGCACACCACGACCAGCCGGGATTTGGTGGTGCTGCCCGGGATGGGTGTGCTCATCGACACGCCCGGTCTGCGGGGAGTGCAACTGTGGGACTCCGCCGAAGGGCTGGAGCGCACGTTCGCCGACGTCGAGGACCTCGCGGGACAATGCCGGTTCACCGACTGTGGCCACGACAACGAACCCGGCTGCGCGGTCACCGCGGCGATCGCCGACGGGCGGCTCGACCGGGCCCGGCTGGCCAGTTACCGCAAGCTGCAACGCGAGGTGGACTGGTTGCGGTCCCGGTACGACGCCAGGCTGCGCGCCGAGCAGCGACGTAGGTGGCGGAACATCGCACAGACCATGCGAGACCGCGGACGCCCCTGAGACCGACACGACGGCGACGTGCCCCGGTGGGAGCACGTCGCCCGGGTCACACGGATCACCACCGGGACCGTTCAGGAACCCCGGATGGCCCGGTAACGTCCTGCGGCGTGGGTATGTCTCGTGGGGCCGAGCCCCCGGTCGTGGGTCCCTACCTCGCTGGTGTGCTGGACGAGCCGTCGTGGCGGGACTGCGTCGTCGACCTGATCACCGGCGGCCGGTCCAACCTGACCTACACGGTCACCTGCCCGGCCGGCAGCCTGGTGCTGCGCCGCCCACCGCTGGCCGCGGTACGCCCGACCGCACACGACATGGGCCGGGAGTTCCGGGTACTGCGTGCGCTGGCCGGCTCCGCCGTGCCGGTCCCGCGGCCGTTGCACCTGTGCGTCGACCCGGCGGTGCTCGGCGCGCCGTTCTACCTGATGGAACGGGTCGACGGGGTGGTCGCCAGGCCCACCCTGCCGGACGGGTACGCGCCGCGGCCGGCGGACCGCGCGGCCATGGCCGAGGCACTGGTCGCCACCCTGGCCGACCTGCACGCGGTCGACCCGGCCGAGGCGGGGCTGGCCGACTTCGGCCGGCCGGAGGGCTACCTGGCCAGGCAGGTGCGCCGCTGGGTGACCCAGTGGGAGGGCTGGCGGGACCGGGATCGGCCGGATCTGGACCTGCTCGCGGCCCGGCTGGCCGAGCGGGTGCCGGCCGGGCCATCCGGGCCGGTGGTGCACGGCGACTACCGGTTGGACAACGTGATGTTCGACCCGGCCGACCCGACTCGGATCGCCGCCGTGCTCGACTGGGAGATGTCCACTCTCGGTGATCCCCTCGCCGATCTCGGTCTGCTGCTGGTGTACTGGAGCCAGGCCGACGACGAACCACTCGGCGGACCGGCCGTGGTGCCCGCGGTGACCGCGCTGCCGGGCTTCCCGAACCGGGCCGAAGTCGTGTCCAGCTACCTGCGCCGCACCGGCCGGGACGGCGACGACCTCGCCTGGTACATGGCGTTCGGGTTCTTCAAGCTGGCCGTGGTGGTCGCCGGGATATCCGCTCGGGAGCGGGCCGGGGCGATGGTCGGATCGGCCGACGACCCGCCGGCCAGGGCCATCGAGCCGCTGGTGCGCCGGGGACAGGAGGTCCTGGACAGCGGCGACATCGGCTGACCGGCTGCCGACCGTTGGCTGGCTCGTGTTTTCCTGGGCGGTTGAGGGGATCGTCACCGGATCGTTCGCCTGTCGTTGCTCGCCCCGAAGCCGACAACTAGTTAGAGTCCGGCCATGTCGCCCGGGACTCGCCAATGACCATGCTCAGCCCGCTGGGACGGGTGCCCAAGCGTCGACCGCCCCGCCGGCCGCGCCAGGGCCGTCGGCCGCAGCCGGCGCTGGTCATGATCAGCCTGCTGGTGGTGGCGGCGATCGTCGTGTGGTGGTGGGTGTTCCACCCGTCCCACGGCACCGAGGCCGCCGGGTGCGTTCCCAAGCCGTCCCCGGGGCTGTCCAAGATGGACCCGCGCCAGGTCAAGGTCCGGGTCTACAACAGCACCGACCGGTCCGGACTGGCCACCAGCGTGAGTAAGCAACTGGCCGCCCGTCACTTCGCCATCGACGCGACCGGCAACGACCCGATCCGCGACCAGCGCGACGTGCGGGGCCTGGGCGAGATCAGGTACGGCTCGGCCGGAGCGCAGCAGGCGGTGCTGCTGAGCTTCCAGCTCCCCGGCATCAAGCTGGTGAGGGATCCACGCACCGACGCGGTGGTGGACCTGGCGATCGGCCCGACGTTCTCCAAACTCGCCACCCCGGCCCAGGCCGCCCAGGCCGCCAAGGTGGCCGAGGCGAACGCCAAGGCCGACGCGCAGTTCGGCGGCGGGTCGACCTGCTGACCGGCTCCGGCCCGGCCCGGGGCCGAACTCAGGATGTGGTGCCGTCGGCGGCCAGATCCTCCAGGCGCCCGGCGAGATCTCCGGCCACCCCCGCTCCGGCCGCCAGCACAAACCAGGGTCCGGCCGGCCGGCCGCGCAGGCCGTGCACCACCAGTCCGGCCTCCCGCGCCACCAGGCAGCCGGCGGCGTAGTCCCAGGGGGACAGCCCGCGCTCGAAGTAGGCATCCAGCCGGCCGGCCGCGGCGAAGCACAGGTCCAGGCTGGCCGCACCCAGCCGACGCACGTCGCGTACCCGTGGCAGCAGCGCCGCCACCACCCGGGCCTGCTCGGCCCGCACCGCCGCGTCATAGCTGAATCCGGTACCCACCAACGCCTGGTCGAGGCTGGCCACGGCCGGGCCGGTCAGTCTGCGGTCCCCGAGCCAGGCGCCCCCGCCCCGGACAGCCCGGAACGTCTCGCCGGACTCGGGGTTGTGCACCGCCCCGGCGACCACCCTTCCGTTCACCTCGGCGGCCACCGACACCGCGTAGACCGGCAGGCCGTAGAGGTAGTTGACCGTCCCGTCGATCGGGTCGACCAGCCAGCGCACCCCGCTGCTGCCGTCGGAAGCCGCGCCCTCCTCGCCCAGGATCGCGTCGTCGGGTCGGCGGGCGCGCAGTTCGGCGGACAGCATCCGCTCGGACGCGCGGTCCATCTCGGTGACCACGTCGGTGGGCGAACTCTTCGTATCCACGCCGAGCCGCGCGGCCAGGTCCACGCCGGTCCCGTCCGGATCCACCGCGGCCCGGCCCCGCCGGACCAGGGCGCCGGCCCGGCAGGCCAGTTCGACGGCCAGATCGACCAGATCGGCCAGATCGGGTAGGCCAGCCGGCGCCGCGGGCTGGTCCGGCACCGCCGGACCCGGACGGGGATCACCCGGAACGTCGGGACCGGCCGGGTCGGGACCGGGGACGGGCTGCATGGCACCATCCGACCACAGCACCGGGCGGCGCGGCAGCCGGGCCTCCCGGTGATAATCGACCCTGGGGTGTGCGGGGCCGGCGGCCCGACACCCCGATGGACAGCACAGCGCGCACCGGCACCCAGGGCCGCACCCATTGCCGGGACTCCGCCGCGGCAGGGTGTTGACTCTTCATCTGGTGCGGCCGACCTGACTGGAGGCGATGTGTCCGAGGCGTTCGGACTGGACATCGGTGGAAGCGCGATCAAGGCGGCGTCGGTCGACGTGAGCACCGGCGAACTCACCTCGACGCGACAGACCGTGGCGACCCCGGATCCGTCCACGCCCGAGGCCCTGGTCGGCGTGGTGCACCGCCTGGTCGCCGAACGGGGCTGGACCGGCCCGGTGGGGGCCACCTTCCCCGCGGTGATCAAACACGGCATCGCCCGGACCGCGGCCAACGTCGACCGGAGCTGGATCGGCACCGACGTGGACGGGTTGTTCACCCGGGCCACCAACTGCCCGGTCACCGTGCTCAACGACGCCGACGCGGCCGGGCTGGCCGAACTCCGCTTCGGCGCGGCACGCGACGCGCCCGGTGACGTGGTGGTGATCCTGACCCTGGGCACCGGCATCGGCAGCGCGCTGTTCGTGGGCGGGAAGCTCGTCCCCAATACCGAACTGGGACATCTGGAACTGGCTGGACGTGACGCGGAGAAGGACGCGGCCGCGTCGGTGAAGGACCGCCAGCACCTGACCTGGTCCGAATGGGTCCCCCGAGTCCAGCGGTACCTCAGCCACCTCGAGATGCTCTTCACCCCGGACCTGTTCGTGCTCGGTGGCGGGGTGAGTAAGGAATCCGACCAGTGGGTACCCCTTCTGGACCTGCGAACCCCGGTCCGACCCGCCGAACTACTGAACGACGCGGGTATCGTGGGCGCAGCGCTCGCCGCGGCGCAACAATGTGGCGGGTAATAGGCACCTGACCGGTAAGTGAGTGATGGGCACGTGACAGGTTCTCGACTCTGGCGTCCTGGCCTGCCATGCGCACACCGCGCACGCGGCGGCGATCAGGGCGGCCACCGGGGCAACTACCACCGGTTGCCGCACCACCCCGCCGGCCGAAGTTACACTTGTACACACGGTTCGAGCCGCCCCGGCCCGACACCGACCCTCCCCCAGATCCTGCCACCGCTGGCAACGTGTCCGGTCGTGCACGTGACCTGTCCCTCCCGCGACAGGCACCGCTTCGTGAAAGGGCGTTCGTGACACCCGCTGACCCCCGGTCCGACAGCACCGTGTCCCGCAGCACCGTGTCCTCGCAGACGAAAGCCATCACCGAGCGGCTCGTCGAACACGGCCGCGCCCAGGGGTACCTTCGTAACGACGAGATCCACCGAGCGTTCGAGGAGGCCGGCATACCCGCCTCGCAGGGCAAGCGGGTGTTGCGGACTCTCATCGAGTCGGGAGTGACCGTCATGGTCGATGGCTCCAGCTCAACCAACGGCACCCGCGGCCGGCGGCGCACCGCCGCGGCGGCGACACCGGGCCGGGCCCGGGTCACCAAGAGCACCGCTGGCGCGCCCGCCCGGGCCGGGGCGAAGGCCCCACCCCGCGACTCGGCGAAGCCACCGGTCGAGGCGGTCCCGGACCCGGTCAAGTCCGGCCGGGTGGCCGCCGGGTCGGACCGGCCGCCGAACCGGGACCCGGTCGCCGTGGGGCGGCGCTCCGGCGCGGCGGCCGAGGTGGTGGCCGAGGTGGCCACCCTCAGCAGCGTCGCCACCGCGTCCGCACCGGCCGTGTCGTCGGCGTCCGCCCCGGCCCCCGGCGGTGAGGAGCCGGCTGGGCGGGCCAGGGTGGCCGAGCCCGCGGGAGCCTCCACAGCGACGTCCGACAGGACTGCGGGCAAGTCGCCGACCAAGGCCGGCGGCGGGCGCAAGTCCAAGTCGACCAGGAGCCGGTCGGCCAAGCCGGCCGCCGGTGGGTCGGCCGCCGGGACCAAGGGGACGGCCGGCGCCGGGGCCGAGGGCGCGTCGGGCAAGGCGCCGGAGGGCATGGCCATCGACGAGTCCGTCGAGGTACCGGTCTCCGGCGAGGAGGAGGAGTTCACCTGGGACGACGAGGACGAGGAGTCCGAGGCGCTGCGCCAGGCGCGCAAGGACGCCGAACTGACCGCCTCGGCCGACTCGGTCCGCGCCTACCTCAAGCAGATCGGCAAGGTCGCGCTGCTCAACGCCGAGGAGGAGGTCGAACTCGCCAAACGGATCGAGGCCGGCCTGTACGCGGCGGAGCGGCTGCGCAAGGTCGAGGATGACCGGCACCGGCTCTCCCCGCAGTTGCGCCGGGACCTCAACTGGATCGTCCGGGACGGTGAGCGGGCCAAGAACCATTTGCTGGAGGCGAACCTGCGGCTGGTGGTGTCCCTGGCCAAGCGCTACACCGGTCGTGGCATGGCGTTCCTGGACCTGATCCAGGAGGGCAACCTGGGCCTGATCCGCGCGGTGGAGAAGTTCGACTACACCAAGGGCTACAAGTTCTCCACCTACGCCACCTGGTGGATCCGCCAGGCGATCACCCGGGCGATGGCCGACCAGGCCCGCACCATCCGGATCCCGGTACACATGGTCGAGGTGATCAACAAGCTGGGCCGGATCCAGCGTGAGCTGCTCCAGGACCTCGGGCGGGAGCCCACTCCGGAGGAACTTGCCAAGGAGATGGACATCACCCCGGAGAAGGTGCTGGAGATCCAGCAGTACGCCCGGGAGCCGATCTCGCTGGACCAGACCATCGGTGACGAGGGGGACAGCCAGCTCGGGGACTTCATCGAGGACTCCGAGGCGGTCGTCGCGGTCGACGCGGTCAGTTTCACCCTGTTGCAGGACCAGCTCCAGTCCGTGCTCCAGACCCTGTCCGAACGCGAGGCCGGCGTGGTCCGGCTGCGGTTCGGCCTCACCGACGGTCAGCCACGCACCCTGGACGAGATCGGTCAGGTGTACGGGGTCACCCGGGAGCGGATCCGGCAGATCGAGTCCAAGACGATGTCCAAGCTGCGCCACCCGTCCCGTTCCCAGGTGCTTCGCGACTACCTGGACTGACGCCGACACCAGGCGCCCCGGACCGACCGGCTTCGGGTCCGAACCGCGTGGTCCAAGGTCTCCGGGAGGGCGGTTACCGCCCTGTCGTGCCCTGGTTTGGTGTGCGGTGGGGTCGGCGTGGACACTCGGTCAGGTCCGACGACCCTCCGCTGCTGTCGGCCACACCCGGTCGGCGCAGGGGGGCGATTTTCCCTGGGTTAGCCCGAACGGCCGATGAGGCGTGCCGAACAGCGGGCATGTGTGACGTGGTTGTGATCCGATTGGCATCCAAGGGGGGAACGCATCAGCCCATCGGCAGGTTGACTTACCTGAGGTCAACGAGAGGAAGGATCGCCGTGACACCGACGCTAACCCCGCCCATGTCTCTAGCGCCCCCTTCCGCGGGCGATCGATGTGACCGTTGCGGGGCACAGGCACAGGTCCGTGTCGTGCTGCCCGGTGGCGGCGACCTGTTGTTCTGCGGCCACCATGCCCGTGCCTACGACACCAAGCTCCGCGAGATCGCCGTGGAGATCGTGGGCCATCCGGAGAACTGACACCGCACGGTCGGCCGCGACTCCGACCGGGTATCGGCAGCGTTGCCGGTGCGACACCCACTGCCCGTCCAGCGAGACGGGCAGTACGCATCCTTCGGGACGGTAGCCGACCGCCCTTCACCACGAACGGATGGTGAGGATCCGTTGCTGGAGCTGCTCGGCGGTGGCCATCGGGGTCGGCGGCCCGCCGCAGGTCCGGCGTAGCTCGGCGTGTATCGCACCGTGCTGCCGGCCGGTGCGGTGGTGGAACGCCGCCACCAGCCCGTTCAACTCCCTGCGCAGCGCCGCCCGCAGCTCGTGGGCAGCCGCCGGGCGCTCGGCAGCCGCCGGTTGGGCCCTGACCTCCTCCCGGGCCCTGCGGCTCCGCTCGGCCACCTGCCGAGCCTGCCGCTGGCGTAACAGCAGGGCCACCTGTTCGGGTTCGAGCAGCCCGGGCAGGCCCAGGTACTCCTCCTCCTCGGGTGTACCCGGCGTGGCCGCGGTGCCGAACGAGGACCCGTCGTAGATGACCTGGTCGAGTTCGGCGTTGGCCGACAGCGCCTCGAACCGGTTCTGTTCCTCGGCCGGGGTGTCCCGCCGCCGGTTCGCCTCGGCCAGCAGGTCGTCGTCCCACCCTCCGTCCCGGGCCGGCCGGCCCAGCACATGGTCGCGTTCGGTCTCCATCTGGCCGGCCAGGTCGAGCAGGGACGGCACCGACGGCAGGAACACCGAGGCGGTCTCCCCCGGTACGCGAGCCCGCACGAACCGCCCCACCGCCTGGGCGAAGAACAGCGGCGTGGTGACGCTGGTGGCGTACACGCCCACCGCGAGCCGGGGCACGTCCACCCCCTCGCTGACCATCCGCACCGCCACCATCCAACGGTCGGTCGACCCGGCGAACGCGGCGATCTTCCCGCTGGCCCCCCGGTCGTCGGAGAGCACCAGCACCGGCGCCGCGCCGGTGATGCCACGCAGGATGCCGGCGTAGGACCGGGCCGTGCTGTGGTCTGAGGCGATCACCAGCCCGGCCGCGTCGGCCATGCCACCGTTGCGTACCTGGGTCAATCGGGTGTCGGCGGCCCGAAGCACGGTCGGGATCCACTCGCCGCGCGGATCCAGCGCGGTCCGCCAGGCCCGGGCGGTGTGCTCGGCGGTCAGCGGCTCGCCCAGCCGAGCCGAATACTCCTCCCCGGCACTGGTCCGCCAGCGCGTCTCGCCGGAGTAGGCCAGGAACAGCACCGGCCGCACCACACCGTCGCGCAGCGCTTCGCCGTACCCGTAGGAGTGGTCCGCAGCGGACCTGAGCAGGCCATCCGGGCCGGGCTGGTAGGTCACGAACGGGATCGGGTTGTCATCGGACCGAAACGGTGTCCCGGTGAGCGCGAGCCGGCGGGCGGCCGGGTCGAACGCCTCCCGCACCGCGTCCCCCCACGACAGGGCGTCCCCAGCGTGGTGCACCTCGTCGAGCACCACCAGGGTGCGCCGGTTCTCGGTCCGGGCCCGGTGCAGCATCGGGTGCGCGGCGACCTGGGCGTAGGTGACGGCCACCCCGGTGAAGTCCCGCGACACCGAGCCGGCCGCGTTGCGGAACGTCGGGTCCAGCGCCAGGCCGACCCGGGCGGCGGCACCGGCCCACTGCGACTTGAGGTGCTCGGTGGGGGTCACCACGGTCACCGCCGCGACCGTCCGGTCGGCCAGCAACTCGCCGGCTGCCCGCAGCGCGAACGCGGTCTTGCCGGCTCCCGGGGTCGCCACGGTCAGGAAGTCGCGCGGCCGGCGGGCGAGGTACGCGGTGAGCGCGCGCCGCTGCCAGACGCGCAGTGGGAGACCTGTCGATGCGGGCTCGGGCGCGGTGGACACGGGCTCCCTCGGGTCGACGTGAACGGGCGCGGCGTTCCGGCGGCGGGGCGGGCTTCCGGGCCGGCCACCGGCCCGGACGGCCCTCGGCCGAGCCGTGCAGAACCTTAGCGCCCGGCCGGTTCGGGCACCTCCTGCCACGCCGCCGCCACCGGCCGCCGGTGGCGGCCGTACCGGCACCCGGGGCGGCTCCCGACCACCGCGGGGCAATCGCCCGTGGATTTCGGGGATCCACGGTCATCTCCCACTCATCCTCGGTCGGCGTGCCGGGCAGACATGATCGGTTGGCGTACTGTGCGCGATGCATGCTTGGGTATGGCGGTCCGTGGGTGTGCCGGCCGGACATGGCGGTCGGGTACCGGGCCCGGCGTCGAGGGATGGATGGAGGCAGCCGGTTGGCGCTCGGCGGCAGGGGCGGAGGCGGGCGGTTGGCGACACCTCGACGCGAGGTCGTACCCGCCGCCCGGCGTGCGGTGGGACGCGCGCTGGCCGAGCAGCAGCGGCTCAGGGAGTCGGTGAGGGAAACCGTGCGGCCGGTCACCCACCATCGCCCCGTGTACCTGGTCCGGCGAACCCTGAGCAAGGCGTGGCAGGACCGTGTACTCGGACTGTCCGCCGAGGCGGCGTTCTGGCAGTTGCTCTCCCTGCCCGCGCTGGTCCTCGCGCTGGTGGGCAGCCTGGGTTACCTGGGCGGGCTGATCGGACCGCAGGCGACCGCCTCGTTCCAGCGCACCCTGCTGAAGGTCTTCAGCCGGGCGTTCACCCCCGACGTGGTGGACCAGTTGGTTCGCCCGACGGTGCAGGACGTGCTCAACCACGGTCGCGCCGACGTGATCAGCATCGGCTTCCTGCTCTCCCTGTGGGCCGGGTCGTCGGCCACGTCGACCTTTGTCAACACGATCACCATCGCCTACGGCATGCGGGAGCTGCGCGGGGCGGTCCGCAGCCGGCTGATCGCGCTGTGGCTGTACCTGGCCTCGGTGGGAGTCGGCCTGGTGGTGCTGCCGGCCATGGTGCTGGGTCCGAGCCAGTTCACCGGGCTGTTCCCGGAGGACCTGCGCGGCGGGGTAACAGTGCTGGTCCGCGCGCTTTACTGGCCGGCGCTGGGCGGGCTCCTGCTGCTCGGGCTGACCAGCTTCTACCGTCTGGCGCTGCCCAGGCGGCTGCCCTGGCACCGGGGCCTGCCCGGTGCACTGCTGGCCATGGGGAGCTTCCTGTTGGGCAGCGTGGCGTTGCGCGACTACGTCGGTTTCGTGGTCAGCCGGGTGTTCATCTACCGGGCGCTGGCCGCCCCGATCGCGGCGCTGCTCTTCCTGTTCCTGCTGGCCCTGGCCGTGCTGCTGGGCGCCGAGTTGAATGCCACCATCGAGCAGATGTGGCCGTCTCGGCCGTCCCGCCGCCAGCGCCGCCGGCAGGAACAGCAACTCCGCCGGGCCGCCGAACGCCCCGATGACGACCCAGACGGCGGCTAGTAGTGCGGTGACCAGCAACGTGCACCGACCAACCGACCCTGAGGTTTTCGCAAGAAAACCTCAGGGTGTAACCGGTTAACCGTGACGTTTTCGCGAGAAAACCTCACGGCGGGGGTGACGGGGAGGCGGCAAGGGTGGACGGCTAGTCGCCGGAGCGGAGTTGGGCGTAGATGCGCCTGCACTCCTCGCAGACCGGCGACCCGGGCTTGGGGCTGCGGGTGACCGGGAAGACCTCGCCGCACAGGGCGACCACGTGCGTGCCGGTGACCGCGCTCTCGGTGATCTTGTTCTTCTTCACGTAGTGGAACACCCGGTCGCCGTGGTCGCTGTCGGTGCGCTCCGGACGGACCTCGGTCTGCGTGCTCACTGCCATCTCCTCGGCCTGGCTGGGGCGGACACCCCCATCATGCCAGGTCATTCACACCGCTACTGTCCGTATCGGGGTCTCGTCGGAGGGGGCGTCTGGTGCTGGGCAAGCCATTCCATCTGGATTCCGAGGTACGCCGTGCCCTGGCCGCGCGCCGGCCGGTGGTGGCGTTGGAGAGCACGGTGCTGGCCCACGGCCTGCCCTACCCGCGCAACGTGGAGGTGGGCCGGCAGGTCGAGGCCGCGGTGCGGGCGGCCGGGGCAGTACCGGCCACCGTGGCGGTTCTGGGCGGCGAGGTGCACCTGGGGCTGGCCGAGGAGGCGCTGGAGTGGGTGTGTCGGGCTGGCGTGGCCAAGCTGGGCGTCCGTGACCTCCCGGTCGCCCTGGCCACCGGGCGGGACGGCGCGACCACGGTGGCCAGCACGGCGGCACTCGCCGCACGGGCGGGCATCGGCGTGTTCGCCACCGGTGGGTTGGGCGGGGTGCACCGGCATGCTCGGGACAGTTGGGACTGCTCGGCGGACCTGGAGGTGTTGGCCCGGACGCCGATCGCGGTGGTGTGCGCGGGGGTGAAGTCGGTGCTGGACGTGGCCGCCACGCTGGAACGACTGGAAACCCTGTCGGTGGCCGTGCTGGGCTATCGCACCAACCGCTTCCCGGGGTTCTACCTGACCGACTCCGGCCACTCGTTGGACTGGTGGGTGGACACCCCCGAGCAGGCGGCGGCGGTGCTGAGTGCCCGCGACTCGCTCGGCCTCGGATCCGGTGCGGTGGTCTTCGCCAACCCGCTGCCGCCGGCCGAGCAGTTGGACCCCGGGCTGCATGACCAGGTGCTCGACGAGGCGCTGGCCGCGCTGGACCGTGACGGCGTGCGCGGCAAGGCGGTGACGCCGTTCCTGCTGGACTACTTCCACCGGCACACCGCCGGGGCCAGCCTGGAGGTCAACGTCCGGATCGTCGCCCGCAACGCCCACCTAGCCGGCCAGATCGCCGCCGCCTACTCCCCCACCTGAGGGGAGCTGACTCGTCAGTTGTCGATGACTCGACCGGGACCGGAGCTGGGGGGGAGAGCGCGATCAGGGTCGCCGGCGAAGTGGGTGAAATTACCCGATTTCGGGGGGAGCCGGTCGTTCGCCATGATCACCGCGAACCACGGAAGTACGATCGCGCCGGCCGCGAGCAGGGCCATCAACCAGACTATGTGGTAAAAGGCCGCGGCCAGGATCAGACAGACGATGCGGGTGCCCATCATGATCGCGTACCTGCGGCGGCGGTAGGCGAACTGTTCCTCCACGCTGGCCGGCGCGTCGGTGATGACCGGAGTGTCACGGCGGTGCCTGCCCAGTCTCACGAGGCCTCCCCGGGCCGGATGCCGCACCGGCCCGGGTTCCATGCTCCCACCATCCCCGACGGGCGTCACCCTCCGGGGCACATCGGTCCAGACCCGAACCCCGCTGGGCCGGCCTCCCCGGCGGTGCCCGGCGACGTCACGGCCCCCGCTGCCACGGCCCTTCAGAACGAGGTGCGGGCACCGAACATGTCGCCCAACCGGGAGGCCACCTTCAGGTCCCCCTCCACGCTCATCCGGCCGTCCAGCATGTAGGCGAGCTGGTTGACCGTGCCGGCCAGCACCCGGACGAAGTCGGGCACCGTGCCGTGGATGGTCACCGCCGCGTCGGCACCACCGGGGAACGCGCGGGCCCGACCGTCCCGGATCTGGATGGTCCACCGGTAGACCTGTCCGTTCAGGCCGCGCAACTGGTAGGTGATCCGGCCGTCGAACCCGCCGCCGAACTCCGGGTCGTACTGCCTGGCCATCGCACCGAAGACCATCCGCTGCACGCTCTGCCGACCGAAGTAGCGATCCAGCCGCTCGTCCGGAGCGCCCCGGACCATCCGCGCCAGCCCGGCCCGGGTGGTCCGCAACGCCGAGGCGCGGGCCTGGTCACGCGCCTGCTCACCCAGCTCCCGGATCGGCGTCCGGCGGG
>DASULA010000022.1:0-31909 GCA_036278435.1 Mycobacteriales bacterium
GGCCGAGCGCCGGCTGCGGGCGCTGAGCCGGGCTGGACGGCTGGCCGGGTGGTTCGGCGAGCGAGGCGACCCGTTTGGCCCCCGCGGGCCGGCCACGAACACAGACCGCACCTCCGGCTGAGGTCCGGCCCGAATCGGTCCAGGGGTGATCGCCGGGCGGGCAGCGGGGCGGCACGGCACCGACTACGGGCCGGAGAGGCGCACCACCTGGGTCACCTGGTTGTCGGCCCGGGTGCCGTCGGTGTCCAGTTTCTGATCCACCGTCAGCGTGATGGAGCCGCTCGACGGGAGTGCGGTGCCCAGATTTATCCGCAGTGACCCCGAGCCTGTGCCTCGGTAGCTCAGCAGCGAGACCCGGTGCCCCTGGGTGGAGTTCACCTGCGGCCGGGCGGTCACGTCGAGCGCCACGTCGAGGCTCACCTCGCCCAGGGTCCGCGCCCGGACGGTGTACCGGGCGGTGGAGTCCAGGGCGAAGCCGGACACCGTCTGCCCGCGTTCGATGGTCCACCGGGCTCCGACGCCCAGTGGTTGTTCGGGGAACACCACGGCCGACTGCGCGAGCTGTCCCAGCAGGTCGTCGAGGCTCTGCTGGGTGGTCTGATCGACGCCGGCCGGGGCCGACCGCGAGGACGCCACCAGCCTGCCTCGGGTGTCGCGGGACTCCCGGACGACCAGACCATCGAGCCGGCCCAGCCGGCTGCGCACCGCGTCGGTGTCGGCGATGTCGGCGCCGCCGGCCAGCACCCGGGGTTGGCCGTACACGGTCTCGGTGGTGAAGTGTGAGCCGCAGATCGCGGAGAACCGCACGGTGTAGGGCACCCGCGCGGTGACTCGGGCGGTGGCCGGTCCGCCCGCCGAGGTCACGGTCCGCACGATCGTCTGGCTGACCGCCGCGTGCAGGGTCGCCGGAGCGTTCGGCCGGTACCGCAATTCGGTCAGCGGCGGGGTGCCGGCCGACCGCACGGCAGGGTCGGACCGGAGGATCGGACCGGCGTCCGGACGGCATGGCAGCGGGGACGGGGTGGTGTCGGCGAGAACCCGCACGCCGCCGGTCGAGCACCCGCCCAGCGTCAGCACGGCGGCCGCGATGACCGACAGTGAGCGCAGGATTCCAGGACGAAGGTCCGCCGAACACGGCCTAAGATGCATTCGACCGTCCTCGTCGTCGTGAGTCGGCATGTGTGAGTCGGCCCACACTACCGGCCACGCAAACATCGCGTTGTGGTCAACCAGTAACAGAACGTATCCTGTTCCTTCATTATGTGATCATGAGCTCCAGCCGGGACACGGCCCAGGTCGCACGGGTTCGTCTCGACGGGATGTGTGCGGCAGGACGAAGCGTTGGGGTGACACCCCACGATTGTCGTCCAGCGGTGGGCCGTGCCGGGAAGGCGGTGCAGTAGATTATGCCCAAGAACGCGTCTATCAGGGCTGTGGCATCGGGTCAGGAGTCGGCGAAGCGGGCTACCCCCGCCGGAGCCGCGGCCGGCACGGCGAACTCGGAGCGGTCGGCCACGTCCGCCCCGTCGACACGGTCGTCCGGGCCGGGTGGAGCTGACCGGTCCGCCGGGACGGGCGGCTCGGCTCCACAGGCTGGTGCCCAGCGGGCCAGATCCGACAGGTCGGGGAAAAGAACTGAGGCCCGGAAGTCCACCGGCGGTGGCCACGCCGCGGACCGGGAGCCAGCGAAGAAGGCCGCAAAGGCCACGAAGTCCCCCAACAAGGGCAGCCGGTCGTCGGGCCCGAAACCCGCCGGGTCGACCCGCACCGCTCCGCCGGTACCCGAGGGCACCGACTGGAGCCCGGCCGAGCTGGTCGAGGTGCGGGCGGACCTGGAGGCTCAGCTCACCGAATTGCGGCGCGAGTACGACCGGGCACTGGCCGAACTGAGCGATCTCCAGCAGACCTCCAACGACGGGGCGGGCGACGACCAGGCCGACGCGGGGACCAAGACCTTCGAGCGTGAACAGGAGATGTCCATCGCGCAGAACCGGCTGGACCTGCTCACCCAGATGGAGCGCGCGATCGACCGCATCGACGCCGGCACGTACGGCCGGTGCGAGAGTTGCGGAATGCCGATCGCCAAGGCCCGGTTGCAGGCGTTCCCCGGCGCCACGCTGTGCGTGTCGTGCAAGCAACGTGAGGAGCGGCGCTGAACGACTCCGACCCCGGCCGTTTCGGACCGGGCCAGAATGACGCTGTGCCCGAGACGAACGCCCCACCTGGCGGGGGCGACGATGCCGACGAACGCACCGGTGACAGCACCTCCGACGCGGGGGACCGGGCCGCCGCCGGCGGGCGGCGGATCGGCCTGCTCGCCCTGACCGCGCTGGTCGTACTGGCCGCTGACGTGGTGACCAAGGTACTGGTGGTGGCCAAGCTCTCCGACCGACCACCGGTGAAGGTCCTCGGCGGTCTGGCCTACCTCACCGAGACCCGTAACACCGGCGCGGCCTTCTCGTTCGCCGAGGGCGCGACCGTGCTGTTCACCCTGATCGCGGTCGCGGTCATCGTGGTGATCCTGCGGACCGCACGGCGCCTGCGGTCGGTGCCCTGGGCGATCTGCCTCGGGCTGATCCTGGGCGGGGCGTCGGGAAACCTGACAGACCGACTGGCGCGCTCGCCCGGACCGCTGCGCGGTGCCGTGGTCGACTGGATCAGCGTGCTGGACCCGAACGGGGGGGTCTGGCCGATCTTCAACCTGGCCGACTCGGGCATCGTGTGCGGCGGTGTGCTGGCGATCCTGTTGGCCACCCTGGGCCACGAGGTGGACGGGCGGCGTATCCGTGCGGCAGAACCCGGCGCGGACCGGTCCGGCAGTCGGGGCCGGGCGGGGTCCAGGTGAGCGACGTGCGGATGGTGCCGGTGCCCGACGGCCTGGACGGGCTGCGACTGGACGCGGCCCTCGCCCGGCTGTTCGGCTTCTCCCGGACCGCCGCCGCCTCGCTCGCCGAGGGTGGTGGCGTGCTCGTCGACGGGGTCGCCCGGGGCAAGTCCGACCGGATCAGCGCCGGTTCGATGCTCCAGGTCACCATGCCCGCCCCGGCCGCGCCGCCGGTGGCGGATCCGGCGCCGGTGCCCGGGCTGGCCGTGCTCTACGCCGACGAGGACATCGCGGTGGTGGACAAGCCGCCCGGGGTGGCAGCCCACCCGAGCCCGGGCTGGGACGGCCCGACCGTGGTCGCCGGCGTGGCCGCGATGGGTCACCGGGTGTCCACCAGCGGCGCCGCCGAACGACAGGGCGTGGTACACCGGCTGGACGTGGGCACGTCCGGGGTGATGGTGGTGGCGAAGAGCGAGCGGGCGTACTCGGTGCTCAAGGAGTCGTTCCGGGCCCGGACGGTGGACAAGCGGTACCGCGCGCTGGCGCAGGGACACCCGGACCCGCTGCGCGGCACGGTCGACGCGCCGATCGACCGGCACCCCAGGCACGACTGGAAGTTCGCGGTTGTGGCCGGTGGGAAACCCAGCGTGACCCACTACGACACGGTGGAGGCGTTCCGGGCGGCCACCCTGCTCGACGTCCGGTTGGAGACCGGCCGCACCCATCAGATCAGGGTGCATCTGGCCGCGCTGCGGCATCCCTGCGTCGGCGACCTCAGCTATGGCGCGGACCCCACCCTGGCCGGCCGGCTCGGGCTGACCAGGCAGTGGCTGCACGCGCACCGGCTGGCCTTCAGGCATCCGGCCACCGGTATCCCGGTCGAGTTCGTCAGCCCCTACCCGCCCGACCTGGCCGAGGCTCTGGAGAGGGTCCGGGCCGAATCGTGACCCGGCGCGCGATGGCCGTGGCCGTGGCGCTGCTCGTGACCGCGGTGGGCGTCGCGACCGCCGCGACGGTCCGGGCCGCCCGGCACGGTCCCGACCGCACCGGAGCGTTCACCGGGAGCGTCACCCGACTGGGTCCGCGCGACGGTGAACTGGTCTCGGCCTACCTGGCCCGGTCCCGGGCGGCCCTGAACGGCCGGACCGGGTCTGAGCCGCCCGGCTACGCGCTGGTCGCGTTCGACCACTACGCCGGCCCGGCCGAAGTAGCCGCCCTGACCGGTGGCTCGGCAATGGTGCGCGCGCTGGTGCGGGTGCCGTTGCCCCGGGTACAGACCGAGATCGTGGACGTGCCGGCCCGGACCGGTGCGGACATCCTAGGCGGGATGGGCGCCGCCGCGGCCCGGCTGGATGCTGAGGCGAGCGGCGCCGACCCGGTGTCCGCGGCGGTCGACCGGGCCCAGGCCGACCGGCTGCGGGACCGGTGCGGCTGCGTGCTGGGCGCCGTGGTGCGCGCCGACCCGGCCGCGCTGCGGGCACTGGACCGCCGTCCGGGAATCCGGGCGGTCGAACCGGCGCCACCGGGTGAGCCGCTGGACCGGCTGGTCTTCGTCCCGCTGCTACCCGAGCAGCGGTCCCGGGTCGAGCCGCCGCCGGATGACGGTGCGGGCGCACTGGCCGGCACGCCGGCTGGCCGACCAGGGTCGCCGGAGCCCTCGGGCTCGCCCATGACGTTCGGGGCGCACCGGTGAGGCTGGTGGCCAGCGCCGTTGCACTGTCCGGGCCGGTGCTGGTGCTCGCCCTGATCGTGGCCGGCTACCTGGTGGTCGTCCAGCCGGTGGTGGGCCGGTGGAGCCAGGCCAGGTTCGAACGCGCGGTGCGCGACGATCCGGGCGCCCGGCTCGCCCGCTACCGGCGGACCATGCGGCTGGAGTGGTGCCTGCTCGCGGTGGTGCTGGCCCTGGTGGCCGCCGCTCCGGAGATGGACCTGGCTGACATCGGGGTGCGACCGCCCGGGCTGACCGGGGGCGCGGCGCCGTTCACGGTCATCGGCACCGTCGGGCTGGTGCTGAGCGCGGGACTGCTCAGCCTGCTGCGCAGCCGGCTACGGCGCGGCCGGGTCGCGGTGGCCGGCCCCCCGCGGGTGGTCGCGCTGCTGCCGCGCACCGCGGCCGAGCGCACCGCGTTCGGCCGGCTGGCGGTGACCGCCGGGGTGTGCGAGGAGGTGCTGTACCGGGGTTTTCTGCTCGCCGTGGTCGTGGCGTTGGTTCCTGGTCTGGCACCGTGGGGCGCGGTGCTGGTGGCCGTGTTCGGGTTCGGCGCCGCGCACGCCTACCAGGGCGCCGGGGGCGTGCTGGCCACCGGCGTGCTGGGCGGCTGCCTGGCCATCCTGTTCCTGGGCAGCGGCAGCCTGCTGCTGCCGGTGCTGTTCCACGTGCTGGTTGACCTGCGGGCGCTGCTGCTGTCCGCGGCCGGGCCACGGCACGCCGCATCGTGACCGCGACCAGCAACGGAGGTGCCCCGGTGAGCCGACACGGTCCGCCGCGACCGGTGTGTGACGGGGACTCGGCCGGGCTGGTCGCGCTCATCGGCGGGTGCTGGGCGGAGTACCCCGGTGTCCTGCTCGACGTGGACGGCGAGGAGCCGTGGCTGCGCGCCCCGGCCAGCGCGTACGCCCGCTGGGGCGGCCGGATGTGGGTGGTCGCCGGCACCGGATCTCTGCTCGGGTGCGTGGGTGTCAGGCCGCACGGGCCGGACATGATGGAGTTGAAGAGCCTCTACGTGCATGCCACGGCCCGCCGGCACGGCCTTGGCGCGCGGCTGACCCGGCTGGTCGAGGACACCGCCCGGTCGGCCGGCGCGCACCGGGTCGACCTGTGGTCGGACTCCCGGTTCCTCGACGCGCACCGGTTCTACTCCCGGCTCGGCTACCGCCGGACCGGACGCACCCGGGAACTCCGAGACCTGTCCGATACCACCGAGTACGAGTTCGTCCGGTCGGTGTGACCGCCGTGGACGCCGGCGGTCGCGGTGACCGGTGACGCTAGGGGGAACCCAGGTCGAGCACGGCACCGCCGATGGAGCGCAGGTTGCCGGCCACCGGAAGCCGGTCGTCCGGGCCGCCGGCATCGGCGTCGGTGCTGGGCCCGCCCCCGCCGGGAGGGCGGCGGGTGGCCACCACCACGTCGAAGTAGCACCCGTAGTCGATCGTGTAGACGTGGTAGCGCACCCCGGGCCGGTCCCGCAGCGCCACGTTGCGCCGCACCACATGCAGCACCCGCGCGTCGTAGAGCGTGCGGATCAGCGGGTGCTGGCTGTCGGCCATCGGCACCAGGAACGCCCGCCCCCGGCGCGGTCCGATGACCCGGTCGATGATCCACAGCAGCAGCTCCCACGCCTCCGGGTTCGCCATCGCCGCCGGCGCCTTGTCCCGGCGGTACCAGGTGCGGGCCGCGGCCCGCACGTCGCGGACCGAGATGCGCCGGTCGTCGGCGTGCTCGGCCGCGACGATCGCCACGTTCAGCGCGTCCCTGGGCACCCCCTCGGCGGCCCGGACCAGCTCGGCGAACGCCCGGGCGTCGGCGAACACCTCCCGGGTGAACTCCTCCGCACTCAGCCCAGGCAGGTGCGGGTCCAGGTGCGCGTTGACGTGCCGGGTGAGCAGTTCGGCGAAGAACGACTTGGCCCTGGCCGTGTCGTTGTCGAACATGGCGAAGTCGTCCAGGTCGATGTCCGCGCTGATGTCGGCACCCAGTTCCAGGCCGAGCTGGTCGCCCTGCTCGGTGACCGCGAAGAAGTGGGACCGCTGCTCGATCGCGGCGATCTTCACGGTGACGTTGCGCAGCGGCAGGATGCACCGGCGGATCAGGTCGGCCAGCAGCGGTTGCAGATCCGACGGCAGGCTGCTCCACTCGTCCAGCAGCAGCCACAGTCGGCGTGCGCCCAGCGCGTCCAGCACGTCGGTGAGCAGCTTGCCGATGGCGCCGAAGTGCACGCTGTGCTCGGTCACGCCCTTGGTGCGGCGCATGTGGCCGGCGACCCGTTTGGAGTGGCTGCGCTCGCCGGCCCGCACCCCGCCGCCGTGCAGGTCCAGGTGCACGCTGGCGGTCTGGTCGTCGGCCGTCTCGGTCTCGTCGGTGGACTGCAACTCCACGCTGCCCACCACCCGCACCCGGGTGATCTGGTCGGCGAGCATGTCCAACAGCCCCAGCGCCTGGCCCGCCTCGGGCGCGCTGTCGTCGCCGCCGGCCAGCGCGGTGTCGCGCAACCGCTCGTGGATGGCGGCCAGCGCGTCGACCAGCAGCCGGGTTCCACGCTCGGCCAGCGGCAGCGACCCGGAGGTGTACAGGCCGGCGGACGAGCCGAGCTGGCGCATGTCCAGGAACAGGGCCGGCTCCCGCTCGCTGTTCCTGGTCTCGGCCAGGTACCCCAGCGCGTGCGTCTTGCCGGCGCCGCGGCGCCCGAAGATGATCTGGTGGTCGGTGCTGGACAGCAGCGGCATCAGTGACCCGGCGTCGACGAACGTCTGCACCAGTCGGGCCGGGTCGCTGGCCTCGGCGCGGCGCACCAGCCGGACCAGAACCTTGTTCAGGGCGCCGGGATACCCGGCGCGCCTGGCGTGTGCCCAGTGGCGGGGACGGCCGGCCGGTCCGTCGTCGTCGCCCTCTGGTGGTGTCGTCCGCACTGGTTCGAGCCCTTCACTCGGCCCGAGCGACTCGGGTTGGCTACGGCCGAACGGGTCGGCCTACCGACTACGCCGGACGGGTGTCCCCGAACCCGGGAGGCCGTCCGGAGAGGGCGTTCGGTACCTCTTCGTAGCGGGTCTGTTACTCATGGTCGGACCTCCCACGGCAAGATTCCGTCACCCGTCGGCGACACGCGCGGATGTGGTCCCGGCGCGTCGCATCCCCGTAGTAAAAAGAACCTCGGCGTTTCGGCTGGCCGGGCCGGTCCGCGGCCGGCGGTAGTCGCCGCGCACACCGATGTCGGTTCCCGTTCTGGTTCCTGCCCGCCGCCCCACCCTGCCGGAGGTCACCGCCGTGCCGTCACGCCCTGACTCGTTCGTGCACCTGCACGTGCACACCGAGTATTCGATGCTCGACGGCGCGGCCCGGCTCAAGGACCTGCTCGCCGAGGCGGGCCGGCTGGGCATGCCGGCGGTGGCGATGACCGACCACGGCAACATGCACGGCGCCTACGACCTGTGGTCCAAGGCCACCGCCGCCGGGATCACCCCGGTGCTGGGCGTGGAGGCGTACGTGGCGCCGGCGTCCCGGTACCAGAAGGAGCCGGTGCGCTGGGGCCGGCCGGACCAGAAGTCCGACGACGTGTCGGCCAGCGGCTCCTACACACACATGACGATCTGGGCCCGCGACGCCACCGGCCTGGACAACCTGTTCCGGCTGAACTCCCGGGCCTCGATCGAGGGCTTCTACCGCAAGTGGCCGCGGATGGACGCCGAACTGCTGGCCGAGCACGCCGCGGGGCTGATGGCCACCACCGGCTGCCCGTCCGGCGAGGTGCAGGTCCGGCTGCGGCTGGGTCAGCCCGAGGAGGCGCTGAAGGCGGCCGGCGCCTACCAGGACATCTTCGGCGCGGAGAACTACTTCGTCGAGCTGATGGACCACGGCATCGAGCTGGAGCGGCGGGTCCGGGACGGGCTGGTGGACATCGCCGGGCGGATCGGCGCCCCGTTCGTGGTGACCAACGACTCGCACTACACCTTCGAGCACGAGCGGGACGCGCACGACGTGCTGCTGTGCATCCAGACCGGCTCGAACGTGGCCGACGCGAACCGGTTCCGGTTCGGCGGCACCGGCTACTACCTGAAGACGCCAGAGGAGATGCGCGCGATCGACTCCTCGGACGCCTGGCAGTCCGGGTGTGACAACACGCTGCTGGTGGCCGAGCGGGTGGACCCCACCGGCATGTTCGACTCGGGCAACCTGATGCCGCGCTTCCCGGTGCCCGACGAACAGACCGAGGAGGAGTTCTTCCGGGCCGAGGTGTGGCGCGGCATGGACCGGCGTTTCCCGGACGGATTCGACGCGCAGCATCGCACCCAGGTCTCCTACGAGATGGACGTCATCGTCCAGATGGGGTTCTGCTCGTACTTCCTGGTGGTGGCCGACTTCATCACCTGGGCCAAGGAGAACGGCATCCGGGTGGGGCCGGGTCGTGGCTCGGCGGTCGGGTCGATGGTGGCCTACGCGATGGGCATCACCGACCTGGACCCGATCCCGCTGGGGTTGCTGTTCGAACGGTTCCTCAACCCCGACCGCGTCTCCATGCCCGACATCGACATCGACTTCGACGAACGTCGGCGCGGTGACGTGATCCGTTACGTCACGGACCGGTGGGGCGAGGACCGGGTCGCCCAGATCGCCACGTTCGGCACCATCAAGGCCAAGGCCGCGGTGAAGGACTCGGCTCGGGTGCTGGGCTACCCGTACTCGGTGGGAGACAGGATCTCCAAGGCGTTCCCGCCCCCGGTGATGGGCAAGGACATCCCGCTGAACGCGATCTTTGACACCTCGCACCCCCGGTACGGCGAGACCGGCGAACTGCGCTCGCTGTACTCCGGTGACCAGGAGGTGGCCAAGGTCATCGACACCGCGCGCGGGCTGGAGGGGCTGATCCGCCAGCCCGGCGTGCACGCGGCCGGGGTGATCATGTCCGCCGAGCCGCTGATCGACCACGTGCCGCTGACCCGGCGGGACAGCGACGGGGCGATCATCACGCAGTTCGACTACCCGACCTGCGAGACGCTCGGCCTGCTCAAGATGGACTTCCTGGGCCTGCGCAACCTGACCATCATCGACGACTGCCTACACAACATCACGGCCAACCGCAACGAGCGCGTCGACCTGGAAGCCCTGCCGCTGGGCGACCCGAAGACCTACGAACTGCTGTCCCGGGGCGACACCCTCGGGGTGTTCCAGCTCGACGGCGGGCCGCTGCGCGCGCTGCTGCGGCTGATGAAGCCGGACAACTTCGAGGACATCTCCGCGGTCATCGCGCTCTACCGGCCCGGCCCGATGGGGGCGAACTCACACACCAACTACGCGCTGCGCAAGAACGGCCAGCAGGAGATCACTCCCATCCACTCCGACCTGGCCGCCGACCTCAAGGACATCCTGGATCTCACCTACGGCCTGATCATCTACCAGGAGCAGGTGATGGCCATCGCGCAGAAGGTCGCCGGATACAGCCTGGCGCAGGCAGACCTGCTGCGCCGGGCGATGGGCAAGAAGAAGAAGGAGATCCTGGACAAGGAGTTCGTGCCGTTCCGCGACGGCATGCGGGAGAATGGCTACGGCGACCGAGCTATCCAGACCCTGTGGGACATCCTCGTCCCGTTCGCCGACTACGCCTTCAACAAGGCACACAGTGCCGGCTACGGGCTGGTGTCCTACTGGACCGCCTACCTGAAGGCCAACTACCCGGCCGAGTACATGGCCGCCCTGCTCACCAGCGTCAAGGACGACAAGGACAAGGGCGCGGTCTACCTCAACGAGTGCCGCCGGATGGGCATCAAGGTGCTCCCGCCCGACGTCAACGAGTCCGACTCCAACTTCACCCCGCGGGGCACCGACATCCGGTTCGGACTGTCGGCCATCCGCAACGTCGGCACCAACGTGGTGGCCTCGGTGGTGCGGACCCGCAAGGCCAAGGGCGGGTTCACCGACTTCTTCGACTTCCTGCGCAAGGTCGAGGCGTCGGTCTGCAACAAGAAGGTGGTCGAGTCGCTGGTCAAGGCCGGCGCGTTCGACTCCCTCGGGCACACCCGCCGGGGCCTGGTCGGGGTGCACGTCGAGGCGATCGACGCGGTGCTGGACACCAAGCGGGCCGAGGCCGCCGGACAGTTCGACCTGTTCGGCGCGCTGGGTGGCGACAGTGACGACCACGCCGAACCGCTGGCCGCCGCGTTCGAGGTAGCGGTACCGGCGGTGGAGTGGGACAAGACCGACCTGCTCGGCTTCGAGCGGGAGATGCTCGGCCTGTACGTGTCGGACCACCCGCTGCTCGGCCTGGAACACGTGCTGGCCACCTCCGCCGACATCTCCATCGGCGCGCTCCAGACCGACCAGGTCACCGACGGGCAGACGGTGACCGCGGCCGGGATCCTGTCCGCGGTCAACCGCCGGGTGAACAAGACCGGTGCGCCGTGGGCGCAGGCGGTGCTGGAGGACCTGGAGGGTTCGGTCGAGGTGCTGTTCTTCCCGGCCACCTACGCTCAGATCGGGGTCAACGTCGCCGAGGACGCGATCGTGGTGGTCAAGGGGCGGGTGGACCGGCGCGAGGAGGCGGCCAAGCTGATCGCCAGCGACCTCACCCTGCCAGACCTGGAACAGGGGCCGCGCGGACCGGTGGTGGTCGCGCTGCCGGCCACCCGCTGCACGCCCCCGGTGGTGGAACGGCTGCGCGAGGTGCTGACCACCCACCCCGGCATCACCGAGGTCCACCTGCGGCTGGTCAGCGGACAGAGCGTCACCCACTGGCGGTTGGACGAGGCACTTCGGGTCACCCCCACCCCGGCGCTCATGGGTGATCTCAAGGCCCTGCTTGGACCCAGTTGCCTGGCCGGCTGACACCGAGCCCGTCGGTTGACCCGCTGATGCGCTGAACCGACCCGGGCCGACCGTGCCGCATCCGAGGTGCTGAGCCGAACGGCCCTGCCCGCGCGGTACATTGCTGAGCCGAATGGCACACTCATGAACCCGCACCTGGGTTCGTCCGCCCCCGCGACCGGTACCTATGCTGGTCACGAGCCGGTCACGGGGACGGGTAGGGATCGAAGGGATGTCATGGAAGCGAGCGGGGAACTAGCCGAGAGACACGGGCAGAGCGCCGATGCGGCCCGCGCCGGGGTGGTGGTCGTGGTGCGTTTCCTGGTGGCCCGGACCGCCGTCGACCAGCTCAAGCGTTTCTTCCGGCTGGGGTGGTTCGTGGCCGCGGTCGGGCTGGTTCTGGTGTTCAGCGGGCCGCGACTCGTCGGGGTCGCGCTGCTGGCTCTCTCGCTGCTGCTGGCCATGGCCCGCGGTGTCACCGTGTGGGTGGTTGAGCGGACCGCGGTTGCCCGCGCCTACCGGGACGTGCGGGAGGACCTGGCCAGCGCGGTGGAGGCCGGCAAGGCCAACGTGCGGCGCGAACTGGAGCGGGTCGGCCTGCCCAGTTCGCGCTGGCGGATGCCGCTGTTCGTGCTGGGCCTGGGCCGGCGGTCCGGGCGGACCGAGACCAGCACCCGGCTGGAGCACGTCAACCTGGAGCAGGTGCTGCCGCGGGCCCAGATCGACCGCGCCATGACAATCCTGCACGGCGTGTGGAGCCGCGCCGCCTGACAATCGGGACATCGAACGCTGGACTGTCCCTGCTCAGGCCCGTTCGCATGCACGGTCCGTGATCACTGTTTCACCCAGAACTGGACTCTCGCTCGCCGCCACCATTCCGGCCTGGGAGACTGGGGGAGACGGATCGCGGAGATGGGCGGTGGCATGGGTACTGGTGGTGACCGTGCGCACGGGGACTGGACGACCGGCCGGCGCGAGGCGGGGACTCGGGTGGAAGCTCGGTGACCGCAGGAATGCCGGCACCACACGAGCCACATCCGGAGCAGCCTGACGCGGCAGCGAACACCGCCGGGCACGCACCGGGTGACCCCCACGGTGCGCTCCCAGCCGGGGCGCCGTCCCCGTGGGCGACGGCATGGCACGCCGTGCTGCCGGCCGGGGACCCCCTGGCCGGGTCGCCGAAACGGCCCGGCCCGTGGTGGGCGACCCGCCGCGACGCCAGGTCCGCAGGGGTGGTGCTGGCGGCGATGGCCGTGGCCGGCCTGCTGCTGGGTGTGGTGTGGTATCTGATCTCGCCCCGGCTGGGATTCCGGATCGACTCGTCGGGCAACATCCTGCCGCTGGGCGCGGTGGAGTCCGAGGCACTGATCGGGGCGGACGGCCGGTTCGTCGGGCTGACCGCCCTGGCCGGTCTGGTCGCCGGGTTGCTGTGTTGGTGGCGGTTGCGGGCGGTGCGCGGGCCGGCGGTGGCGGTGGGGCTGGCCGCCGGCGGGGTGGTCGGCGCGCTGATCACCTCGGTGATTGGCCACCTGCTCGGGCACGGCCCGTCGGCCGCCGCACTGCACCAGGTCGGCAACGTGGTGCACGCGCCGCTGGAACTGCGCTCCAAGGTGGGCCTGATCGCCGAACCGTTCGTGGCCCTGGCCGCCTACGTGATCGGGGCCGGCTTCGCCGGCGACGACGACCTCGGCCGTTCACCCGGCCAGCCTGCCAACCTGCCAGCGCCCTCTCCGGACTTCCTCACCCCGGACACCCCACCCGGGTAACGCCGGTCGCACCCGATCGCCACCGTGCTGGACCTTCCCCGGCGCGGAACGGTTCCTCAACCGGTCACCGACTCGGCGTCATGCGTGGTTCACGTTGCCGGTGGCGAGGCCGAGTTCGCAACACGCCGCCAGCACCTTCCGGTCCCCGCTGGCGACCACCACGTCTTCGCCGGAGATCCGCTCGGCGGACGCGCAATGTACCGCGTCGTAGCCACGGAGTCCGCAGGTACGCGCGATCCCGGCGGCCCTCGTCACGACGCGCTCATCGGCGTCGATGATGTCGATGTCGGTCCAGAGCAGGTCGAAGACCCGGCAGGCGGACCGGTGCTGCCGTTCGGTGAGTCGTCCCAGCCGGAGTGCCTGAGCCAGTGCGGCGGCGGCCTCGACGTACAGCAGCCGGGAACTCACCACGGTATCGGCATCGTTCCACAGGCGACCGCAGACCGGACTGCTCGGTTCATCGATCAGCAGTGGGATGAATGCCGAGGTGTCGAAGTAGCCGATCACCGACGCTGCTCGGCCACCAGGTCGCTGACCGTGCCCTTTGTTCGTAGCGGTTTCGGTGCCGGCCGCTTCGGATGCCTCGCCGGGTGTACCACTCCCTCGGCGATGAGCTGTTCCATGCGGGTCGGCGTGCCGGCGGGAACGATCCGCGCGATCACCGTGCCGTGGTCGGTCACCGTCACGGTATGGCCGCGGCGGACCTCGGCCAAGTGCCGGCTCAGCCCGTCCCGCAGGGCTCGGATCCCTACCTCCACCACGACCTCCTGATGCCACAAGTGACCGGCCAATTGTAGCCACAACCACCGGTGCGCACCCGGCGCCGGTGAGCCGGTCGTGGACGCTGGTAGTCGGCCGGGACGGGCAGGTGTGCCGGGCTCCGGTGGGACGCGGTGGCGTCGCGGTCCGGCTCAGAGTCCAAATGAACTGGTCACGCGCTCGGCCAGCTCGTCCTCGGTGATCGTGGCGTCAACCGATCCAGTAGACGTGCCGGAGTCGTTCACGCAGCGCCGGAGAGTCGGCGGCCCCGGCGTGGGACGGGATCACTCGCGGGTCATCGGGCGCGTTCACCCGGGCAGCCTGAGGTCCAGGTCGAGCCAGTGAGCCAAATCCTCGATCTCGCGACGGATCGCCGCGGTCATGGTCCCGGTGAAGGCCACGTCCTGGTGGATCGCGTGCACCCGCAGCACCCCGGCCTCGCGGTCCGCGGCGGCGTCGAGCTTGCCCACCAACTGGTCGGCGTAGAGGATCGGCAGCGCGAAGTATCCCCACCGGCGCCGGGCGGCGGGCTTGTACATCTCCAGTTGGTAGTCGAACCCGAAGAGCTCGACGGTTCGCCTGCGGTCGTGTACCAGCCGGTCGAAGGGAGACAGCAGTGCCGCCCGCCCGGAGAACCGCTGGCTGCCCAACAGGGATGGATCAACGCGCCACGTACCCTTGACCCCCTCGACCACGGCCGGCTCACCGACCTCGCCCACATCGGCGGGTTCGACCGGACATTCCGGCCCTCGGGCCCGGGCGATGCCCAGGGAACGCAGCCGCCGCTCGTTGCGGATCCGCAGCGCCGTGTCCGCGGGGACCACCGGGTGATCGGGGTAGACCCGGGTCGCCAGGTCCCACAACCGGTCGCCGCCGCGGCGTCCCGCGATGGCGACCTCGCCTCGCAACACCATGAACTCCAGCAGTTGGGTGACGTTGCGGTTGTTGGTCCACCCGCTCGACTTCCACGGCACCCCACAGGTGTCCGGAAGTTCGCGCGACGGCAGCGGCCCGGCGGAACGGAGCCGATCGAGGATGTCCAGCCGGCACGCGTCGTTGGCGCGCACCCAGTCGCGGCGGGATGCTCGCCAGCCGGGCAGTTCTCCGGGGGCGGCCCATTCCCAGCGGGCCATGTCCGCCCGGTACAGCGCGAGGTCCTCGCCGGGCCGGATCATCGCCCGAAGCTCCAGCAGCGTCCGGTTCTCCAGCGCGGTGGTCAACTCGGCCGGTGCGTAGGACGACCCGAGGCGACTCCACACGACGAGGTCGGCACTCGGCGCGATGGCGGTGGTCGGGTCGATCTGCACCAGGCTCAGTTGGCGCACGACGTCAAGCAGATCCGCCGGCCGTGAGCCGTCCAGGAGTTGCGCGCGCACGGCGATGCGGCGCGCGTCG
Source organism: Mycobacteriales bacterium (assembly GCA_036278435.1). Classification (GTDB taxonomy): domain Bacteria; phylum Actinomycetota; class Actinomycetes; order Mycobacteriales; family DASULA01; genus DASULA01. The sequence goes on from DASULA010000022.1 coordinate 15,257, forward strand.
GCCCGGGAGAGCGTGTGGGTGGCCACGACACGAGGTTAGGCGACCGATCTGACACACCGACCGGTGTCCTGGGCTCCACGGGCGTCCGGCGAGCCAGGTCATGAACGCCGGGTGGTTGGCGGGAAACCGGTGTCGGGCGCGCCAGGGGCAGCGCCCGGCACCGGGGATCGGCGGGAGCGGAGTGGTCGCCGTGCGGCGGGGTCACTCCGCGGGTCGGTGGGTGCGGGGGATGGCGGCCAGCCGGGCGCGCTCGGGGGACATGGCCGGTTCGCAGCCGGAGTGCAGTTCGGCGATACGGCGCAGGGCGTCGCGCATGCCGTCCGGTTCGGCGGCGCAGAAGCAGCACCGGGCAATGCAGGTGCGCAAGTTTCTTGCGGTGCGTGATGATCTGCGGATTCGGGCCGGCACGAACAGTCCGGAGAACATCTCGCGGAACTTCCTGAACTGGGAACGCGGCGTGCTGCCCGACGCGCTCAGCCAGGTGGTGCTCGCGGTGATGCACGGGCGCACCCTGGTCGGAATGTTCGGTGATCACGCGGCCCTGAACCATCTCGGGCTGATGCGACCGGCGCTGATCAACGCCGCGGGCGGCAAAGTTGAATTGCCCCATTTCGCCCAGGCGGAGGATGATCCCATGCGGCGCAGGCTGTTCCTGTCGTGGATGATGCGGTTGTCCGCCGGCGCGGTGGTGCTGCCCGAGGCGTTCCGGAAGTCCGCCGGCCTCACCGAGGACGACCCAGACCTGCTGCCGGTGATCACCATGCGGGACGTAGCCGCGCTGGACACCTGCCACACCACGTTCATGAAGCTGAACTTCACGGTGGGCGCGGTGGCCCGAAAGGCGGTGCTCGGCCAACTGTCCTTCGCCACCGACCAGCTTCGGGCCGGGATTCCGGGCAGCACCGAGGCCCGCAACGCCTGGCGGGTGCTCACCGCCCGGCTGGCCGACACCGCGTGCTGGATGAGCGTGGACGCCGGCCGCGTCCCGCAGGCCAACGCGCTGGCCGCGCTCGGCTGCGAGATCGCCGCGGGCATCGAGGGGCGGCGGATGGCCGATGCCGCGACCGGGTTTTTCACCGCGAAGTTCGCCGAGGTCGCGGTCAACACGGGCCGGCCAAGGACGGCGCTGGAACCCACGACCTGTCCACCGCCACCAACTGACCGACCGATGGGCGCGGTTTGTCATCCGGCGGCCGGCATGGCCTTACGGGGAGCTGTGATTTTTGGGTTTGGTGGTGTAGTGCCGGCCGGTTGGGCTGGTCCAGCGGAATCGTCCGTTGGTCTGGGTGAGTCGCCACGTTGATTGGTGTTTGAGGCGGTGATGATGGCGACACAGCGTACCCAGGTTACCCTGCGTGGTGGGTCCTTTCGGCCAGGCAATTGTGTGGTCCAAATCCGCGCTTTGTGCTGAGTGTTGACAGCCCGGAAACCGGCAGGTGTGATCGCGTGCGCGGACGAAGTCGTCGAGTGCGGCCGGTGGCCGGTAGGTGTTCCGGGAGTGTTCCACCAGTGACCCGTCTATCGGGTCGGTGACCAGGCGCTTCCACACCCCGGTGGGATCCGCGGCGATCTTCCGGGCGAACGCCGCGGGGATCGGACCGTAACGGTCGAGCATTCCCGGCGTGTCGTCGGCGCCGGCCAGGGTGGAAGCGGCCACGGTCACGTGTACCAATGGCCGCAGCCCGGGTTCACCGGCCACACCAGGGTCGCGGCGGCCGAGGAGCAGGTTGACCAACACGTCGGCCCGCCGCGCATCCGCGCCACGGTCGTCCCCGGGAACGCGATTGGTCCGGGCGAGGGCGTCGACCCGCCGGTAGACGGCGGTAGCCTGCTCGGCCGGAAGAAGCGCGGTGAGTTCGGCCATGCCGTCCTCGACCGGCGTGAGCACCACGCTCCGATCGGCACGAGCCCGCTCCTGCCGGCGCTGGGCACCACCCGGGTCGAGCCGCAGCACGGTGCGGCGGACGAGGTCGCGTACCTGCGAGGCGTTGCGTCCCGCCACCCTCTCCACCACGTGGCCGGCGACCCGCGCAGCGGTGGTGTCGTCCAACCGGTAGGTGGCATCGGTGATGATCCTGGCCCGATACAGGTCCACCGTCCCGGCCGCCAGGGCGTGCAGCACGGCGGGGACCCGGGTGGTCATCTCCACCGCCTGGGCAACCCGGTTCTCTGCCGCCCGCCGGGTCAGACACAGTTCGACCGCGACCTCGTCGGCCACGAACTCCCCGAACCGACGACCCGGGGTGTGCGGGCGGATTCGAGTGAACTCGGCCAATGCCCTGGCCTGCGCGGCGTGCGCGGCGGCCACTGTCCGCTCCAACCCCGACAGCACCGCCAACAACGAATCCCCGTCCAAACCCGACGGGTCAAACCCGGAAAGTAACTCGGCCACGGTGACCGGGTCGAATCCGATAACAGGAAACCCGCCGTCCGACTCCACGCCAACACCGGAATCGGCGTGTCGAGGAATCGAACTGGTCAGGGCGTCCATACCTACAATTCTAACTCGACCCCACCACTATTTGATCACCCGCACGAGTGAATCCGACAGTCGCAGTCTCCGTATTACTGACAGGCGTACCGAACCGCACCGTGAGTTGAAATTGAAAAACCTCATTGACATGCCCGCGTAGTATCGCCGCATGGCGACGTTCCACGGGGCCGATGGCACGCGGCTCGCGTACCACCAGGTCGGCCAGGGTCAGCCGCTGATCTGCCTTCCCGGCGGGCCCATGCAGGCGTCGGCGTACCTCGGTGACCTCGGCGGACTGTCCGCGCACCGCTCGCTGGTGCTCCTCGACCTGCGCGGAACCGGGGAATCGGCCGTACCGGCGGACCCGACCAGTTACCGGTTCGATCGGCTGGTAGACGATGTCGAGGCGCTGCGCGCGCACCTCGGACAGGACCGGATTGATCTGTTGGGGCACTCCGCTGGCGGCTCTCTCGCGGTGCTCTACGCCATCGGTCACCCCGACCGTGTCGGCCGGCTCGCGCTGGTCGACCCCAGCCCGCGTGTGGTGGGCGTGGACGTCACCGACACCGATCGCCGGCAGGTCGCCGAACTACGCCAGGGAGAGGACTGGTTCGCCGATGCCTTCGCCGCGTTCGAACGGATTTGTTCCGGTGACGCCTCGGAGGCTGACTTTGCGGCGGTCAGACCGTTCACCCGCGGCCGGTGGGACGCCGCCGCCCAGGCCCATGCCGCCCGCGAGGCGGGCCTGAAGAACGCGGACGCGGCGGCCCGCTACTACTCGGCCGGCGCGCTGGACCCACAGGCCACCAGGTCCGCCCTCGCCCGCCTTCGGACGCGGGTACTGTTGGTCACCGGCGAGTACGATGTCATACTCCCCCCGAAGCGCGCGGCCGAGTATGCCGGCCTGTTCCCGCACGCCGAGCTGGCCGTGCTGCCGTGCGGCGGGCACTATCCCTGGCACGACGACCCGGAGTGGTTCGTCCGGACCGTGGTGGAGTTCCTGAACTGACAGATCCAGAGGGCTTGGACCATCCGTCTAGTCCACGACCGAGCCGAGCAGCACGCTGGTATCTCCTGTCCCCTCCGGAGCACCGGACCGATCCCGCGGCGCCACGGGACGGCCGGTGGATGAGGTCAACTCGATCGCAACTCGCTGAGCAGGCTGTCCAGGCGCTCGTCGGACTCGCGCACGCCCCGCTCCATGCCCGAGGCGATCATCCCGTCACGGTCCTCGACGGACTGGAAGCTCGACACGGTGCGCATCAGCGTCCTGCCGTCGAGTTCGGTCAGGGTGAGGGTCTCCATCGACACGTGCCCGGGCACCCCCTCGAACTCGAACGTCCGCACCACGCTGTCCACCGACGGGGTGCCGTGGAAGACGCCGTGGAAGCCGAACCGGGCGCCCTCAGGGTTGGTGTGCACGAACCGCCACCGGCCGCCGTCCCGGACGTCGTACTGGTCCACGGTCATGGTCATCTCGTGCGGGCCGAGCCACCGGGCGACCAGGTCCGGCTCGGTGTACGCGCGGAACACCAGGTCGCGCGGCGCGTCGAACTCCCGGGTGATCACGATCTGCGGGATGCCCGGTTCTGCGGTGATCTGCGTCTTACCCATCGTTGTTTCCCTCCGTCGTGGCCGCGTGCTCGCGGCCAGGGTCGTCCTTTCGGTTGCCCCGAAGCGCCGCGAGCAAATCGTCGAGCTGCTCGTGGCTCTCGTCCCAGAACCGCTGGTAGCGGGCCAGCCAGGTGGTCACGTCCCGCAGCGGTTCGGCCTGAAGACTGCTCAGCCGGGCGGTCGCGCGCCGGGTGCGGGTGATCAGGCCCGCGTGTTCCAGCACCTTCAGGTGCCGCGAGATCGCCGGCTGGGACACCTCGAACGGCGCGGCGAGTTCGGCGACGGTGGCGTCGCCGTCGGCCAGCCGGGTCAGGATCGCCCGCCGGATCGGGTCTGCCAGCGCTCCGAACACCAGGCTGAGCCGGTCGTCCGCCATCGATAACCACCAAGTTCTAGAACGAGTTGGTTAACTATGCGTCTGACGGGCGGCCATGTCAAGCATCGTCGGGAACTCGCGCTGGCCGGGCACGGTCAGTTGCGGGACTCCGGAACGCCCAGTTCGCGCAGCGGGGCCGGGACCACGCGCAGGGTGCGCACCATGGTGGTCTCCCGGCGCAGCAGCCGGGCGGCCCGGCGCAGCCGGCCGGCGGTGTCGTCGGCCTCAAGCAGCGACTGCCGGTCCTCCACGGTCAGCAGCGCGGTGGAGGCGACCAGGTAGGACAGCACGGCCGGATCGGTGGGCAGGGCGTGCTGGGCGACCTGGGCACCCTGGGTGGCGGCCAGCGCGGACATGTAGTCGTCGAACAGCGGTCCCACCCGGCCGGCCAGTGCCCGCTCCTCGTCGGTGGCCGGCGGCTCGGCCGGCAACCGCTCCACCTCGCCGAGCAGGTAGGGCCGGCTGCCAGCGTCCACCGACAGCAACCGGAACCGGTCCCCGCCGGAGACCAGCAGGTCGAAGTGGTTGTCGGCCTCCTCGGAGATCTCCCGGACCTCGGCCACACAGCCCATCTCGTACAGCGCGCCCACCGCGTCGGAGCCCACCTCCAGCCCCTGCCGGATCGCGACCACGCCGAACCGCCGCTCGGCCGGCTCGCGGGTGAGCAGTTCCCCGGCCAGCACCCGGTAGCGTTCCTCGAAGATGGTCAGCGGCAGCAGCGTTCCGGGGAACAGCACGGAACCGAGCGGAAACAGCGGGATCGTCTCGGACATTGGCGCCAGCCTATGGCCTGCCGGCCGGAAGTGATCTTCGGACCCGCCGCGTGGAGCCGGTTTCCATCCGGGGCGTGCCGCTGCCTAGGCTTGGTGTGGGCTCCGTCCACGACGCCGGACGAACGCCCATGACCGCACCCTACCGAGGAGGCTACCGGTGTTGCAGCGTTTGGACCTGCGTGGCCGGGCCGGCGACCCACGTGGGCTGCTGCCCCGCGCGGTGCTCGACGTCGAGGCGGCAGTGGCCGCCGTCCAGCCGATCTGCCAGGACGTGGCCCGGCGCGGCGCGCCGGCGGTGGCTGAGGCGACCGAACGGTTCGACGGGGTGCGGCGCAGCGACCCGCGAGTGCCCGCCGAGGCACTGGACCGGGCGCTGGCCGAGCTCGACCCGCCGGTGCGGGCGGCGCTGGACGAGGCGATCCGGCGGACCCGGCTGGTGCACGCCGCGCAGCGGCGCACCGACGTCACGGTGGACGTGGCGCCGGGCACTCGGGTCACCGAGCGGTGGGTGCCGGTGCGCCGGGTCGGCCTGTACGTGCCGGGCGGCAAGGTCGCCTACCCGTCCAGCGTGGTGATGAACGTGGTGCCCGCCCAGGTCGCCGGGGTGGAGTCGCTGGCCCTGGCCTCCCCGCCCCGGCCGGAGCACGGCGGCCTGCCGCACCCGGCCATCCTGGCCGCCTGCGCGCTGCTCGGGGTGGACGAGGTGTACGCGGTCGGCGGGCCGCACGCGGTGGCCATGTTCGCCTACGGCATCGAGGGCTGCCCGCCGGTGGACCTGGTCGCCGGGCCCGGCAGCGTGCGGGTTGCCGCGGCCAAGCGGGTGGTACGAGGCGTGGTCGGCATCGACGCGGAGGCCGGGCCGACCGAGATCGCGATCCTGGCCGACGACACCGCCGACCCGGCGTTCGTGGCCGCCGATTTGGTGGCCCAGGCCGAACACGACGAACTCGCCGCCTGCCTGCTGGTCACCCCCTCGGAGCGGCTGGCCGACGCGGTCGACGTCGAACTGGCCGGGCAGGCCGCGGCGACCAGGCACGCCGACCGAGTCGCCGCGGCCCTGGCCGGGCAGTCGGCCTGCGTGCTGGTCGACGACGTGGCCGCCGGGCTGGCCGTGACCGACGCGTGGGCGCCCGAGCACCTGGAGGTGATCACCGCCGACGCCGCCGAAGTCGCCGGGCGGGTGCGCAATGCCGGTGCGGTGTTCGTGGGCAACCACGCCCCGGTGTCGCTGGGTGACTACCTGGCCGGGTCCAACCACGTGCTGCCCACCGGTGGCACCGCCCGGCACACCGGCGGGCTGTCCGTGCAGTCGTTCCTGCGCGGGATCCACGTGGTGGAGTGCGACCGGGACGGGTTGGCGGCCGTCGCGCCGCACGTGCGCGCGCTCGGCGGCGCCGAGAACCTGGCCGCGCACGTGGCCGCGGTCGGCATCCGGGTCGGCGCCGGACACCGCATCCAGCCGGTCGGGTCCGTGCCGGCCGCCGGATCGCCGTCATGACCGGTCTGGGTGACCTGCCGCTGCGCGACGACCTGCGCGGCCGTTCCCCCTACGGCGCCCCGCAACTGGACGTGCCGGTCAGGCTGAACACCAACGAGAACTCCCACCCGCTGCCGGCCGGTCTGATCGACGACATCGCCGCGGCCGTGCGGGCGGTGGCCGGCCGGCTGAACCGCTACCCGGACCGGGATGCCACCGCGCTGCGGACCGACCTGGCCAACTACCTGGGCGCCGCCCCGGGCGCACCGGAACTGGCGCCCGAACAGGTGTGGGCGGCCAACGGGTCCAACGAGGTGCTCCAGCACCTGTTCCAGGCGTTCGGCGGTGCCGGTCGTACCGCGCTGGGGTTCACTCCGTCCTACTCGATGCACCCGAACATCGCGGCCACCACCGGGACGGCCTGGGTACATGGCCAGCGTGCCGAGGACTTCACCGTGACCGCCGAGCAGGCGGTCGAGCAGGTGCGCCGGCACTGCCCCGACCTGGTGTTCCTGTGCTCGCCGAACAACCCGACCGGCACCGCACTGGGCGCCGAGGTGATCGAGGCGGTCCTCGGCGAGGCGTCGGGCATGGTGGTGGTGGATGAGGCGTACGCGGAGTTCACCCGCACGGGCCCGGCCGGCGCGTTGCGGCTGCTGGCCGCCCACCCGCGGATGGTGGTGATCAGGACCATGTCCAAGGCGTTCGGCATGGCCGGGTTGCGACTGGGATATCTGGCCGCCGCCCCGGCCGTGGTGGACGCGCTGCGGCTGGTGCGGCTGCCCTACCACCTGTCCGCGCTGACCCAGGCGGTGGCCCGGGTCGCGCTGGCGCACACCGCCGAACTGGTCGGCACGGTCGGACTGATCACGCGGGAGCGCGACCGGATCGTACGGGAGCTTCCCGGGCTGGGCCTGACCGCGGCGCCCAGCGATGCCAACTTCGTGCTGTTCGGACGCCTCGCCGACTCGGCCGCGGCCTGGCGGGCGTTGCTGGACCGGGGCGTGCTGGTGCGGGATGTGGGCATCCCCGGTTGGCTGCGGGTCACCGCCGGCACCCGGGCCGAGGTGGACGCGTTCCTGGCGGCGCTGGCCGAGGTCGCCCCCGCGCACCGGCTGGGCGGGCATGATGATGCCTATTCCAATACCGGTTCCGATGCTGGGTCCGGTATCGGGTCTGATTCTGGTGCCCGGAATGGGCGGGGGGAGCAAGGATGAGTCGGGTCGGGCGGGTCGAGCGGGAGACCCGGGAGTCGCGGGTGCTGGTCGAATTGGACCTGGACGGCCCGACCGGCACGGTCGACGTGGTCACCGGCGTGCCGTTCTACGACCACATGCTCGGCCAACTCGGCCGGCACGGCGGATTCGACCTGACCGTGCAGGCCAAGGGCGACCTGGAGATCGACGCGCACCACACCGTGGAGGACACCGCGATCGCGCTGGGACAGGCGTTCGCCCAAGCCCTGGGCGACAAGTCCGGAATCCGGCGTTACGGCGATGCGACCATCCCGATGGACGAATGCCTGGTGACCGCCGCGGTGGACCTGTCCGGGCGGCCGTACCTGGTGCACGAGGAACCGACGATGCCGCCGCTCATCGGCACCCAGTACGCGACCACGCTCACCCGACATGTGTTCGAGTCGTTCGCGCACAACGCCCGGCTGGCGCTGCACGTGCGGGTGCTCTACGGGCGGGACGCGCACCACATCGTGGAGGCGCAGTTCAAGGCGCTGGCCCGGGCCCTGCGGGCGGCCAGCGAACCGGACCCCAGGGCACGCGGCGTGCCCAGCACCAAGGGCGTGCTGTGATGGGTGTAGTACTCGTCGTGGTCGGTGGCTTCCTGGCCGGCGGTGCGCTGTCGCTGTGGCGGCAGGCCCGCGCGGCCGGAGCCGAGGCGGTCCGGATCCGGCAGTTGCGCGGCGGTGCGGCCGTGCTCGGCGCCTGTGCGCTGCTGGCGCTGGCCGCGGGCGCCTCGAGGGTGGTGTGAGATGGCGGTGACCTCGGGTGCGCGGGCTCACGCCCCGCGGGTGGTCGTGCTGGACTACGGCTCGGGCAACATCCGGTCCGCCCAGCGGGCGCTGGCCAGGGTCGGCGCCGACGTCACGGTGACCGGCGAGGCGTCGGAGGCGGCGGCCGCGGACGGCCTGGTGGTGCCCGGTGTGGGGGCGTTCGCCGCCTGTATGAGCCAGCTCGACGCGGTGCGCGGAGGCGCGGTGGTCCGCCGGCGGGTGGCGGCCGGGCGGCCGGTGCTGGGTATCTGTGTGGGCATGCAGGTGCTCTTCGAGCGGGGCGACGAACACGGCGTGCGCACCGAGGGCCTGGGCGTGCTGCCCGGCGTGGTCGGCCGGCTGCATGCCGACGTGGTGCCGCACATCGGCTGGAACACGGTGGCCCCGCCGCCGGGCTCGGTGCTGTTCGCCGGCATGGACGCAGGCACCCGGTTCTACTTCGTGCACTCCTTCGCCGCGACCGGCACCGACGGGCTGGTCGCCGTGGCCGAGCACGGCGAACCGTTCGTGGCGGCGGTGGAACGGGGGCCGGTGGCGGCCACCCAGTTCCACCCGGAGAAGTCCGGCGAGGCCGGCGCCGCCCTGCTGGCGAACTGGGTGAGGAGCCTGGCGTGAGTGAAGCCTTGGCGGAGCGAGCCGGTAGGCACAGCGCGCCGGGTGCCTCACGCGTGCCCGCAGCGTGGTGGGGACACCCATGAGCCAGGAACGCGCCAGGCGCCGGGAGGCGCGGCAGGCCGAGTCGGCCCGGCGGGCCGCCGAGGCGCGGGCCCGAGCGGAGCGGCAGGTGGCCAGGTCGCGCCGCCGGATCCGCCGCCGCCGGGCGGTCCGCACCGCCCTGCCCTGGCTGCCGGGACAGCGGTGGAACCGGCGTACCCAGGCCCAGCGCGGCGTCATCGTGGCGGTGCTGCTGGCCGCGCTGGTGGTGGTGTGGATCGGCACCGGCTCCTGGCCGCTGCGGATCGCCTTCCTGCTCATCGCCGTGATCGTGACACCCGCCGTGGTGACCCTGTTCCTGGATAGGAGTAGCCGTTGACGCCGATGCGACGCCTGGACCTGCTGCCCGCCGTGGACGTGTCCGGCGGGCAGGCCGTCCGGCTGGTTCGGGGTGCGGCCGGCACCGAGACCCGCTACGGCGACCCGCTGGCCGCCGCGCTGACCTGGCAGCGTGACGGCGCCGAGTGGGTGCACCTGGTCGACCTGGACGCGGCGTTCGGTCGGGGCGGCAACCGGGAGTTGCTCGCCGGGGTGGTCCGGGCGCTGGACGTGCGGGTGGAACTGTCCGGGGGCATCCGGGACGACGAGTCACTGGCCGCGGCACTGGCCACCGGGTGTGCCCGGGTGAACCTGGGCACCGCCGCGCTTGAGAACCCGGCCTGGTGCGCGCACGCCATCGCCGAGCACGGTGACCGGATCGCGGTGGGCCTGGACGTGCGCGGCACCGTGCTGGCCGCCCGGGGCTGGACCCGCGACGGCGGGGAACTGTTCGATGTGCTGGCTCGGCTGGATGCCGACGGCTGCGCCCGGTACGTGGTCACCGACGTCGGCCGGGACGGCACCATGACCGGCCCGAACCTGGACCTGCTGCGGTCGGTGTGCGCGGCCACCGAACGGCCGGTGGTGGCCAGCGGCGGGGTGTCCTCGCTGGCCGACCTGCGGGCGCTGGCCACCCTGGTCGGCGACGGGGTGGAGGGCGTGATCGTGGGCAAGGCGCTCTACGCCGGCGCGTTCACCCTGCCCGAGGCGCTGGCCGTGGTCACCCCGGCCGGTGCGGCGTGAGCGGGGTGTCCCGGTGAGCGAGCCTTGGCGAGCGAACCAGACAACACAGTGCCGAAGTGCCTCATGCCTGCCCGCAGCGAAGCGAGGACGGGCATGAGCGTGGCGGTGCGGGTGATCCCGTGTCTGGACGTGGACGCCGGGCGGGTGGTCAAGGGCGTCAACTTCACCGACCTTCGGGATGCCGGTGATCCGGTGGAGATGGCCGGCGTGTACGACGTCGAGGGCGCCGACGAGCTGACGTTCCTGGACATCACCGCCTCGGCGGCCGGGCGGGCTACCACGCACGAGGTGGTGCGCCGCACGGCTGAACAGGTATTCATCCCGCTGACCGTGGGCGGCGGGGTGCGGTCGGTGTCCGACGTGGACGCGCTGCTGCGGTCCGGCGCGGACAAGGTCGGCCTGAACACCGCCGCGGTGGCCCGCCCGGAACTGCTGGCCGAGGCGTCCCGCCGGTTCGGGGCGCAGTGCGTGGTGCTGTCGGTGGACGCCCGGCGGGCACCCGGCACACCGTCGGGGTTCGAGGTGACCACGCACGGCGGCCGGCGTGGCACCGGGATCGACGCGGTGGACTGGGCCCGGCGGGCCCAGGAACTGGGTGCCGGCGAGGTTCTGCTGAACTCGATGGACGCCGACGGCACCCGGGCCGGGTTCGACCTCGAACTGATCCGGGCGGTGCGGGCGGTGGTGAGCGTGCCGATCGTGGCCAGCGGCGGCGCCGGCGACGTCGACCACTTCGCCCCGGCCGTGCACGCCGGCGCCGACGCGGTCCTGGCCGCCAGCGTGTTCCACTTCGGCATCCTGCGCATCGCCGACGTCAAGGCCGCCCTGCGCAGGGCCGACATCCCGGTCCGCTGAGCTTGGTGGCCGGCCCTGGGGTCGGACTCGTTCAGCCGGCCTCGAACAGGGTGCCGAGTGCGGCGATGGTGTCCGGGACGGTCCGGTAGTAGGCCCAGGTGCCGCGGCGTTCGCAGTCGACCAGGCCGGCTTGGCGAAGCACCCGCAGGTGGTGGCTGATCGTGGGCTGGGTCAGGTCGAACGCGCCCACCAGCTCGCACACGCACACCTCGCCGCCGGGGTGGCTGGCGATCAGGCTGACCAGCCGCAGCCGCACCGGGTCGCCCAGCGCCCGGAACACCGCGGCCAGCCGCTCGGCCCGCCGCGGGTCCACCGGTGTACCGGCCAGCGACGGTCGGCAGCACGAGGCGGTATCGAGCAGGGGAAGCGGCTGGCCGGCCAGCTTCGTTGACATCTTCCAATATTGACAGCCGTCGATACATGTCGCAACATGGATCGGTGCCGATGCATAGACGGATATCAATGGAGGATGTCATGAGCGAGGACACCGCTACGGGACTGCGCGAGCAGGTGCGGGCCCGTTACGCCGAGGTGGCCAGCAGGGTGGCCGGCAAGGTGAGTACGACCGGGCGGGGATGCTGCGGCCCGGCGGCTGGTGGTCCGGTCGCACCTACCGCCGGGGAGGCGGCCTGCTGCGGCGACGGTGGCACCGGGGAGGTGTTCGGCGCGGCACTCTACCAACCGGCCGAGCGGGACGGGCTGCCCGAGGCGGCGGTGCTGGCCAGCCTGGGCTGTGGCAACCCGGTCGCGGTGGCCGAGTTGCGGGCCGGTGACGCCGTGCTGGACCTGGGTTCCGGCGGCGGCATCGATGTGCTGCTGTCGGCCGCACGGGTCGGGCCGACCGGACGGGCGATCGGGCTGGACATGACCCAGGAGATGCTGGCCCTGGCCCGGGCCAACGCCGAGCGGGCCGGCGCCGCCAACGTGGAGTTCGTCAAGGGCACCATCGAGGACATCCCGCTGCCCGACGCCTCAATCGACGTGGTCATCTCCAACTGCGTGGTGAACCTGTCGGTGGACAAGCCGGCCGTCTTCGCCGGGCTGGCCCGGGTGCTGCGGCCGGGCGGGCGGATCGGCATCTCCGACGTGGTCGCCGCCGACCGCCTCACCGCCGCCCAGCGGGCCGAGCGGGGCAGCCACGTCGGCTGCATCGCCGGTGCGCTCTCCGAATCGGAGTACCAACGCGAACTGGCCGCCGCCGGGTTCACCGACATCACCGTGACGTTCACCCACGAGGTGGCCGACGGCATGCACGGCGCCATCATCCGCGCCGTCCGCCCCACCTCCCAGTGACGGTTTTCTCGCGAAAACCCCCACTCGTAACCGGTTACACCTGAGGTTTTCGCGAGAAAACCTCACGGCCGGCGCGCCGGGGACGACCGGTGAGTGGGGGGCGGCGGTTACAGGCCGACTCGGGACAGGTGCAGGGCGGCCTTGGCGTCGTCGTCACCGCGCAGTTCGACCCGCGCCACTTCGCGCCGGTTGTAGGCGTACATCGCCAGTTCGACCGGATCGCCGACCACGGTCACCAACTGGGGCCGGCGCCGGGCCCGTACCCAGTCTCCGGTCTCGCGTTGCAGCACCACGCCGACCGTCACCCGGGCGAACGCCAGCCGGGCGAGCAGCCGCAGCTTCGCCCACACCGCGTCCAGCAGTTCGGTGGAGACCGGACGGGACTGCCAGTCGCGTCGCGCCCGCCGCACGTCCTCGTGGTGCACCACGTACTCCAGCACGTTGGCCGCCTCGCGCACCACCGGCAGCCCCAGCGGGGCCCAGGCCGGCGCGCCCTCGCGTAGGGTCCGCACACAGTCGGGGTAGTCGTGGCCGACCCGGAAGTCCCGTTCGATCCGAGTGGTGCGCTCGGCAAAGGACGGCAGCACGTACCCGGGCAGGGCCAGCATGCTGCGGTCGCGGACACACAGGTGCGCGGCCAGGTCGTATGTCGTCCAGCCGTGGCACAGTGTCGGTGCGTCCGGACCCAGTCGGTCGAGCAGGTCACACAGGGCGGCACGCTCGGCACCGGCGGGGCTGGTCACCTACCCGAGGGTAGAGCGTTCAGGACGGCCCGGACGGCCGGCACGCCGACATATTAATTAGCGGTACTAACGACATCGGGTAGAATCCGGTGACGGTCGACCGGAACGGGAGGATCGCGGGTGCCGGACGGAGAGTCGGGGGCGTTCCGGACGGGCCTGCGAGTGCTGGCCACTGCCATCGCCGAACAGCGGCGGGTGTTCGCCGTCGCGGTGTCGGCCAGCGCCCTGTTCGGCTGCATGACCGTGGCCAGCGCGTTCGTGATGGGCCAGGTGACCAGCCGGGTCATCCTGCCCGCGCTGCGCGAGAAGCACACCACGTCGGCGGCGTTGACCACCGCCGGGCTGGTCGTACTGGCCACCGCCGTGCTCAAGGTGGTCGGCATCGTCGGCCGGAGGGTCGGGGCCGGCACCATGCAGTACCGGCTCCAGGCCGACTACCGCCGGCGCATCACCCGCCAGTACCTCCGGCTGCCGCTGGCCTGGCACCGGCGGCACCCGACCGGCGAACTGCTGTCCATCGCCAACAGCGACGTGGAGGCGACCTGGTGGCCGATCTCGCCGCTGCCGTTCGCCTGCGGCGCGCTGGTCATGCTGGTGGTGACAGTGGTCGCGCTGCTGGCCACCGACCCGGTGCTGGCCGTGGTCGGACTGGTCATCTTCCCCGCGGTGCTGGTGGTGAACGCGTTCTACACCCGGGCCATGACGTCGCGGATGATGCGTGCCCAGGAACTGCGCGCGGCGGTCAGCGAGGTCGCGCACGAGAGCTTCGACGGCGCCCTGGTGGTCAAGACCCTGGGCCGCGAGGAACACGAGACCGCGCGGTTCCGGGTGCGCACCGAGGAACTGCGGGACGCCCTGATCCGGGTCGGCCGGGTCCGCGGCGTGTTCGACCCGCTGATGGAGGCGCTGCCCAACCTGGGCACCCTGGCAGTGCTGTTGGTCGGCGGGTACCGGCTCTCCTCGGGTGCCACCAGCGTGGCCGACCTGGTCAGCGTGGCGTACCTGTTCACCGTGCTGGCCCTGCCGGTCCGCGCCATCGGCTGGGTGCTCGGCGACCTGCCACGCGCGGTGGTCGGCTGGCGGCGGGTGCACCGGGTGCTCGGCGAGACCGGGCGGCAGGCGCACGGGTCGGCTGACCTGCCCAGCGCGCCCGGCCCGGCCCGGCTGGACACCCATCGGGTCACCTTCGGCTACGACGACGCCGCCGGCGGGGCCCGCGCGGTCGACGGCGTGTCGTTGCGTGCGGTGGCCGGGCAGACCATCGCGCTGGTCGGCCCGACCGGCAGCGGCAAGTCCACCCTGGTGAGCCTGCTGCTGCGGCTGGTCGACCCGGACACCGGCCGGGTGCTGCTGGACGGGGTGGACCTGCGCGAGCTGCCCGCCGGCGGGGTGTCCCGGCACGCCGCCCTGGTCGGACAGTCCACCTTCCTGTTCGACGACCGGGTGCGCGACAACGTGACCCTCGGCCTGCGGGTGGGTGACGAGGCGGTGTGGCGGGCGCTGCGTCTGGCTCAGGCCGACGGGTTCGTGCGCCGGCTGCCCGACGGGCTGGACACCCAGATCGGCGAACGCGGGCTGTCCCTGTCCGGCGGCCAGCGGCAGCGGCTGGCGCTGGCCCGGGCACTGGTGCGCCAACCCCGCCTGCTGGTGCTCGACGACGCGACCAGCAGCGTCGACCCGGCGGTGGAGCAGGCGATCCTGGGCGGTCTGCGCGACGCCGACCTGGCCTCCACCGTGGTCGTGGTGGCCTACCGCCGCGCCACCATCTCGCTTGCCGACACGGTGGTCTACGTCGAACGCGGCCGGGTGGTCGCCACCGGCACGCACGAGGATCTGCGCGCCTCCTCGCCCGGCTACGCCGACCTTGTCGACGCCTATGCCCGGGCTGAGGAGGAACGCCAGCGGGCCCGCGCGGCCGGAGTGCGGGTCGGTGGCCCCGGCCGTGACGATTCCGAGGATGTGGCGTGACCACCCTTTCGGCGACCCAGCCG
Source organism: Mycobacteriales bacterium (assembly GCA_036278435.1). GTDB lineage: Bacteria > Actinomycetota > Actinomycetes > Mycobacteriales > DASULA01 > DASULA01. The sequence continues at coordinate 30,636 of DASULA010000022.1, forward strand.
GGCAGCCGCCCAGGCCCGCTCCGACGGGCGCTGCGGCTGGTCCCGGAGGTTCGGACCGGGCTGACCGGCACCCTGCTGCTCGCCCTGCTGGCAACCGCCGGCCGGATCGTGGTGCCGTTGACCGTGCAACAGACCCTCGACCGGGGCCTGCTCGCGCCCGGCGGACCGGACCTGGGCGTGGTCGGGCTGATGGTGTCGGTGGCCGCGGCGGCCATCGCCCTGACCGCCGGCTCGGCCTACCTGATGAACTATCGGCTGTTCCGCAGCACCGAGACCGCGCTGGCCGCGCTGCGGGTGCGCGCGTTCCGGCATGTGCACGACCTGTCCGCGTTGCACCAGCAGGCCGAGCGGCGGGGGTCGCTGGTGTCCCGGGTGACCAGCGACGTGGACCAGCTCTCCCGATTCATGCAGTGGGGCGGCATCCTGATGCTGGTCAGCGTCGGTCAGCTCCTGCTCGCCACCGTGCTGATGGCGCTGTACTCCTGGCAGCTCACCGTGCTGGTGTGGGTGTGTTTCGTCCCGATGGCGCTGGCCCTGCGGCACTTCCAGCGCAGGCTGGGCGCCGCCTACGGCCAGGTCCGGGCCCGGGTGGGTGACCTGTTGGGTGCGGTCTCCGAGTCGGTGGTCGGGGCCGAGACGATCCGGGCCTACGGGGTGGCCGATCGCACCACCGAGCGGATCGACGGCGCCATCGACCGGCACTACCGGGCGTCGATCTCCGCGCAGACCCTCACCGCGCTGGTCTACGTCAGCGGCGAGTCGATCGCGGCGGTGGCCAATGCCGGGGTGATCGTGGTCGGGGTGCTGCTCGGCGTCGGCGGGCACCTCACCGCGGGCGAACTGGTCGCCTTCCTGTTCCTGGTGACGCTGTTCGTCGGGCCGGTCCAGGTCTCCACCGAGGCGCTCAACGAGGCGCAGAACGCGCTCGCCAGCTTTCGCCGGGTCCTCGACGTGCTAGACACCGAACCCGACGTGGCCGACCCGGGTCCCGACGGGGTGTCCCTGCCACCCGGGCCACTGGGCGTGCGGTTCGACCACGTCAGCTTCACCTACCCAGGCGGCCCGGAGGTGTTGCACGACGTGCACCTGGGCATCGAACCGCGCCGGCGGATCGCCGTGGTCGGTCAGACCGGCTCCGGCAAGACCACCCTGGTCAAGCTGCTCACCAGGCTGATGGACCCCACCGCCGGGCGGGTGCTGGTCGGTGGCGTGCCGTTGACCAGGGTGTCGTTCGGCTCGCTGCGCCAGCGGGTGGTGATGGTGCCGCAGGACGG
>DASULA010000023.1:0-11772 GCA_036278435.1 Mycobacteriales bacterium
ATGGGCAGCCAGCTCGGCCGGTTCCGGGCCTCGTACACCGCCTCGTAGACGGCCTTGTCCGCCTCGAACGCGCGCAGCAGCACCGGGTCCTCCCGTGGGTCGGTGCCACTCTGCTCGGCGTACCCGCCGCAGAACGCGTCCCGGTTGCGGTCGGACCACTCGGTCGCCCGGTAGTTGAGCTGCGGTTCGGCCGCGCCGTCGAGCAGCAGGTGCCGGGCGGCGTAGTCGAATGAGCGGAGCATGCCGGCCACGTCCCGCAGCGGGCTGTCCAGCTCCCGGCGTTGGGCCAGCGGCCGGGCCGGTTCGCCCTCGAAGTCCAGCAGCGTCCAGCCCTGCGAGGTGCGCAGCACCTGGCCGAGGTGGAAGTCGCCGTGCACCCGTTGCAGCCGTAGCGTGCCGTCCAGCCCGCGCAGCGCGTCGTAGCAGGTGAGCAGGGCGTCCGCGTGCTGGGTCAGCTCGGGTACCACGTCGCAGGCGGCGGTCAGCCGCGCGGTCATGCCGCTGGCCAGCCGCCCCAACCGGTCCGGGCCGACCACCTCGGTGGGCATCAGCCGGGCCAGGTCGGCGTGCACCGAGGCGGTCGCCTGGCCGAGCCGGTGCGCCTCGGAGGCGAAGTCCCCGCCCACCTCGTCGGGGTGCAGGTCGCCCTCGCCGTACAGGTCGCGGACGCTGGTGGTGGCCAGCGACCACCCGTCACTGGCCGAGGACAGGAAGGTCTGCAACATGGCCAGACTGGACCGGTACGGCCCGCCGTCGGCCGGTCCGGCCGGTCGGCTGACCCGGGCCGGCCCGCCCGGCCCGTCTGGCCCCGCGCCGGGCTCCTGCCACAGCGCGGTGACGTGGCCCAGCAGCGGCGCCAGGTGCGGGTTGCCGGCCGGCCGGAGCGCCTCGTGGATCTCGATGTCGGGGTTGATGCCCGGTTCCACCCGGCGGAACAACTTGAGGATGGCGGTCTCGCCGTAGATCAGCGAGGAGTTGCTCTGCTCGGCGGACAGGATGTCGCCGAACGCGCCGACCGGCAGGTCCACGTCGGGCTCGATGTGGAAGCCCAGGTCGCCCAGCTCGGCCTTGGACGCGAACAGCTCCAGCCACACCGCGGTGGCGTCCCGGTCGCGCAGCGCGTCGTGCACCCACCGGGTCTGGCCGGTCACCGGGTCGTCCACGTCGCCGAGCAGCGCGTGCACCAGTTGGTCGCTGGTGCGCCGGTAGTAGGACAGCGGCACGTGGTAGGTCTCGCGTAGCGGCCCGCCGCTGTCGGCGAACTCCACGGTGACCATCCGGGCCTCGACTCTGGGCTCCTCCCGCCGGAGTACCGCGGCACTCCGGCTGTACACCCGAGCGATGGTCCGCCCCTTGGAGGCGAACCACCGCTGGCTGGGGAGCCAGCCTCGAAGCAGATGGTCGACCGTGATCACCGATTGGCCTCCGGAGGGGTCAGCTCGAACCAGTAGAACCCGTGCCCGGCGAGGGTCAGCATGTATGGCAGTACCCCGATTTCGGGGAAACGCACCCTCCCAGTCAGCTCGACCGGCGTCCATCCCTCGAACCGTCGCAGGTCCAACTCGACCGGCTGCGGGAACCGTGACAGATTATTTACACACAGAACAATATCGTCACCGAACTCTCGCGTGTAGCACAACACCGTCGGGTTCCGGGAGCCCACCTCGCAGTAGCTGCCCACCCCGAACGTGGGGTGCTGCTTGCGGATCTCGATCATCCGGCGGGTCCAGTGCAGCAGCGAGGTGGTGTTGCGCAACTGCGCCTCGACGTTGGTGACCTGGTAGCCGTAGACCGGGTCGGCGACCACCGGCAGGTGCAGCCGCTGCGGATCGGACGAGGAGAAGCCGGCGTTGCGGTCGGGCGTCCACTGCATGGGCGTGCGCACTCCGTCCCGGTCGCCCAGCCAGATGTTGTCGCCCATCCCGATCTCGTCTCCGTAGTAGAGCACCGGCGAGCCAGGCAGAGACAGCAACAGCGCGGTGAACAGCTCAAGCTGGTTTCGGTCGTTCTCCAGTAGGGTGGCCAGTCTACGCCTAATCCCGATATTTACCTTCATGCGCGGATCTTTGCTATACTCCGCGTACATGTAGTCGCGTTCCTCGTCGGTGACCATCTCCAGCGTCAGCTCGTCGTGGTTGCGCAGGAAGATGCCCCACTGGCAGCTTTCCGGGATCTCCGGAGTCTGGGCCAGGATCTCCGAGATGGGGAAGCGCGACTCGCGGCGCACGCCCATGAACAGCCGTGGCATCACCGGAAAATGGAACGCCATGTGGCACTCGTCGCCCTTGCCGTAGTACTCGACCACGTCGGCGGGCCACTGGTTCGCCTCGCACAGCAACACCCGGTCGGCGTACTCGGTCTCCACCACGGACCGGACTCGCTTAAGGAAATCGTGGGTTTTGGGGAGGTTCTCGCAGTTTGTCCCCTCCTCCTCGAACAGGTACGGCACCGCGTCCAGCCGCAGGCCGTCCACGCCCAGGTCCAGCCAGAACCGCAGTGCGTCGACCACCGCCTCACACACCCGCGGGTTCTCGAAGTTCAGGTCCGGCTGGTGGCTGAAGAACCGGTGCCAGTAGTACTGCTTGCGGACCGGGTCGAAGGTCCAGTTCGAGGTCTCGGTGTCGACGAAGATGATCCGCGCCTCGGGATAGCGCTCGTCGGTGTCCGACCAGACGTAGAAGTCGCCGTACTGGCCGCCCGGGTCGTTGCGGGAGGCCTGGAACCACGGGTGCTGGTCGGACGTGTGGTTCATCACGAAGTCGATGATCAACCGGATGCCACGGGCGTGCGCGGCCTCCAGGAACTCGCCGAAATCCTCGTTGGTGCCGTACTCGGGCAGCACCGAGGTGTAGTCGGACACGTCGTAGCCGCCGTCGCGCAGCGGGGAGTCGAACAGCGGCGGCAGCCACAGGCAGTCCACCCCGAGCCACTGGAGGTAGTCCAGCTTGGCGGTCAGGCCGGGTAGGTCCCCGATACCGTCGCCGTTGCTGTCCAGGAAGCCGCGGACCAGCACCTCGTAGAACACCGCGCGGCGGTACCAGTCGGGGTCCTGCCCGTCGGTCAGTCCGGGCCTTCGCACTGTCGCGGTCACGACTCATCCGGGGCGGCGGCCCCTGCCTTCGTCCATGCGGCGTCGGCCACGGTGTGCCCGCACGCCTGCGATCTGCGGTGGAACCGGAAGGCCCACCCGGTGCGGGTCGGGCCCTGCGGCCTGCGCCGTGGGGAGGGAATCAACACTCGTACCTCCGGACGGTGAACACGTGGGCGGGCTCGGCGTGCGGGTCGAGGCGGACGTAGTTACGCTGGCCCCAGTCGTAGGTCGCGCCGGACATCTCGTCGAGCACTTCGAACCGCTCGTGCCAGTCGAAGCCGAGCTCGGGCAGGTCCAGGTCGCAGGTGGCCTCCTGGGCGTTGAACGGGTCCACCGTGATCACCACCAGCACGGTGTCGCCGGTCTTCGCGTCCCGTTTGGAGAACGCCAGGATCGCGTCGTTGTCGACCCGGTGGAAGTGCAGCGACCGAAGCTGCTGGAGCGCCGGGTGCGCCCGGCGCACCGCGTTCAACCTGGTCAGGTACGGCGCCAGGCTGCGCCCCTCCCGCTCGGCGGCGTCCCAGTCCCGGGGCCGCAGCTGGTACTTCTCCGAGTCCAGGTACTCCTCGCTGCCCGGCCGGGCGGCCACGTGTTCGAACAGCTCGTAACCGGAGTACATACCCCAGGTCGGGGACATCATGGCGGCCAGCACGGCCCGGATCCGAAACATCGGCGGCCCGCCGTACTGGAGGCTGGCGTGCAGGATGTCCGGGGTGTTCACCCAGAAGTTCGGGCGGAACCAGTCGCACCGGGCCGCCACCTCGCGGCCGTACTCGACGATCTCGTGCTTGTAGTTGCGCCAGGTGAAGTAGGTGTAGGACTGGGTGAAGCCCACCTTCGCCAGCGCGTACATCATCGCCGGCTTGGCGTAGGCCTCGGCCAGGAACAGCACGTCGGGATCGGTGCTCTTCACGTCCCAGATGAGCTGGTGCCAGAACGACAGCGGCTTGGTGTGCGGGTTGTCGCAGCGGAAGATCCGCACCCCGTGCGACATCCAGTGCCGGAGCACCTCGGCCAGCGCGGCGTACAGCCCGTCCGGGTCGTTGTCGAAGTTCGGCGGGTAGATGTCCTGGTACTTCTTGGGAGGGTTCTCCGCGTAGGCGATGGTCCCGTCCGGCCGGGTGGTGAACCACTCCGGATGTTCGGTCACCCAGGGGTGGTCCGGGCTGAACTGCACCGCGAAGTCCAGTGCCACCTCCAGCCCCAGTTCGGCCGCCCGCGCCACGAACGCGTCGAAGTCGGCGATGGTGCCGAGGCGTGGGTCCACCGCGTCGTGGCCGCCCTCGGCCGAACCGATCGCCCACGGCACCCCCGGGTCGTCCGGGCCGGCCACCAGCGAGTTGTTGCGGCCCTTGCGGTTCGTCCCGCCGATCGGGTGGATCGGCGGCAGGTAGACCACGTCGAACCCCATCCGGGCGATCGCCGGCAGCCGGCGCATCGCGCTGCGGAACGTGCCGTGGCTGGTTTGGCCACTCTGCTGGCCACTCGGCCGCTCACCGTCGGCCGGTTCGGTCTCCGAGCGCGGAAAGAACTCGTACCAGGAGCCGAACAGCGCCCGCGGCCGGTCGACCCACACCCGGTACCGGGGGCTGCGGGTCACCAGCTCGCGTACCGGGTAGCAGTGCAGTAGCTCGGCCAGTTCGGCGTCGAAGGCCAGCGTGACCCGTTCGGACACCGACAGGGTGGTCTCCCGCAGCCGGGCCGCGGCCGCCAGCACGCCCTCACGTCGCCGCTTGGGAACCCGCCGGGCGGCCCGCTCCAGGACGCGCGCGCCGGCCTCCAGGTCGTTGGCCAGCTCGGCGGCGTCCTGCCCGGCGTCCACCTTGATCCGGGTGTCGTGCCACCAGTCCGACAGCGGGTCCACCCAGGCCTGGATCTGGAACGTCCAGCAGCCCGGCGAGGTCGGCACCAGCTCGGTGGCCCAGGTGTCCAGCCCGGGGTTGGTGCAGGTCATCCGGTGCAGCGGGGGTCTGTCGTCCCGGGCCGGGCCAGCCCCGGGCCCGCCGGTGCCACCCGGGCCGGCGGGGTGGCCCGCGGGGGTGGCCACGGTGCCGTCCGGGCATCGCCAGACCACGTTCGCCGAGGGCGTCTGATTGCCCTCCCGAACGATCGTCGCGGTGACCGGGATCCGTTCGCCCACCACGGCCTTGGCCGGGTACTTCCCGCACTCGACGACCGGAGAGACGTCGAAGATTCCAAGGCGTCCTGTCATCGCCCGCCACGCTAGCGGAGGTAGTGCCACGGAGCAGCCGGGCGGGCCGGCCGGCCTCAGGAGTGGGGACGAACGCGCCACGATCCGCCTCTCTTCGGGGTCGCTGAGGGGCACGCGCTGGCAGTGCCCGGCTGGTCGGGCCGGCAGGCGTGGAGGAGATGCAGGTGCACATGACGATCAACGAGGGACGACGCCTGAGGGGCCGTTCCTGACCTTGTCAGGTGGTGGCCGGGACACACTCAGACGGCGGTCCAGCTCCTGAGCCGACGCCTGCGGAGGCGCAGTCCAGTACAGAACAGTTCAGTACAGAGGGGTTCGCTCACATGTGTCACCACGCTACGCGGACCCCCTCCTTGACATCTCATCCACCCCGACCCGTTCGGTGCTCGGGCCCGAGCGAGGTCTGAGAACAGGCATTTCAGGGCCGGGATCCTCCGGCATCGCCAGATCAATTGTCCTGGGACGCTGTGGCCGGACTCACATGCTCTCCCGGGCAACTCGCGTTCCACGCGCTGAACGGTCGACCTTCTGCGCCCAATGGTTCATCTGCGGAGGTGAGCCGCGAAACCCAATCTAACAACCGTGCAGCGCCGAAGGCCAACGGGGCCCTGTGGATGCTCGGTGGCCGGTTCCTCAGGAGTTCCGTTGGTTGGCCGGTCACCCGGCCGGGGCCCGCCTGGCCCCACCTGGCCCCACCTGGCCAGGTCCGATGGTGGTGACCGGCCGGCCGTCCCGGCCGCGGCGACGCGGTAACGTACCAGCGCTTTCGCCGGACGGTTCTCCTGCCGCGCCGCGGAAGCGGCAGTGCCGCGCGACGCGGATCCGGGGGCACCGTCACACTCTGACTGGCCGGACCGGCTCGGAAGGACGCGGGAAACCCCAGTGCTCATCGAGGCCGTGGACGGGACGGCCGAGGTCGGGTCGCTCCGGCCTCCGGCGCGGCCCAGGGATCTGTTCGAACGGCTGCCCGACCTGGCCGGCCCGGCCACGGCCGGATTCTCGCTCCCAGCGATGGTGCTGTTGCTGTCCGGGCGCTTCGTGGTGCCGCTGGTGGTCCTGCTCGGCTGCGCCGGTTCGGTCGCCTTGGTCGCGGCGGTCGTCCGCGGGGATCCCGAACCTGCACTGCCCCGGGACCGGTGGTGGACCCTGGCCGCACTCGTCCTGTCGCTGGCGTTCCTGGTCGGCAACGCGGGGCACTCGGCCCAGCGGGTGAACGCCAGCACCGACGCCGGCGTGCGGGCACTGACCGGGCAGTGGCTGGTGCACCATCACTCGCTGGCCGTGCCGCTGCGCGACGAGGTGTTCGGCGATCCCGGGTCCGACCTGACCTCCGGCGGCGCGGCGGTCTCGCCGGGCGTGTTGGCCTCGCCGGGCTTTGCTCCCGATCCGGGGCGTCCCGACACGGTCCGGCCGGCCGGCGGACACCTGCTGGCGGCGCTGCTCGGGGTGATCGGATGGTTCGCCGGCCCGGTCGGGTTGTTCGGCGGCAACGCGTTCATCGGCGCGCTCGCCCTGCTGGCGGTGTTCGGGCTGATGCGGCGGTTCGCCGGCCGGGGCCTGGCCCTGCTGTCCACGGCGGCCCTGGGCGTGTCCGCGCCGGTGGTCGCCGCCGGCCGGGACACCGGATCCGGACCGCTGCTCGTGTTGTTGCTGGCCGGCGGCGGGTCGGTGCTGTGGCGGGCCGCGCGGACCCGGCGCCCGGCCCGGTTCCTGGCCGCCGGGTTGACCATCGGCACCGCTGGCACCGCTGGCACCGCCGGCGCCGGCGGTGCCGTCGCCGCGGCGGCGGCCGGGCTGGTCGCGGTCGCGGTGGCGCTGCCGGTCTCCGCGGTTGCCGGTGGGCGGCGGGAATGGCTCGGTTGGCTCGGCCGGCTCTGCCCGCTCGCTGCCGGGGCGGCGGTCCCGGCCGGTATCGGGTACCTCGACCTGGCCCGGTCGCCCGGCGGCCCGCAGCACGCCGTCCGGGTGGCCGGCGCGCTCGTCGTCGGGGCGGTCGTGCTGGTCGCCGGGTTCCTGCTGTACCGGCTCGCCGGCCGGGGTCGCCGGTGGCGGTTCGTGGCGGTCGGGTTCGGGGTGCTGATGGTCGCGGTGCTGGCCGTGCGCACCGGCGGGCTGGCCCGGCTGCGGCCCGGCGCGCCGCGGTTGGCCGCGGTCCGCGCCGTGTGTGAGGCGCTCCCCGACGACGCCGCGGTGCTGGTGCTCGGCGCTCCGGCCGCCGACCGGTACACCCAGGCGATGCGGTCGTTCTGCAACGTGCCGTCCCACGCCGCGGTCCCGCCGCCGGCCGGGCCGGTCGGTGCGGTCGGGGCGGTCGACCTGCGGCGGATGCGGGCCGAGGTGGTCCGACACCACCGGCGGTTGTACGTGCTGGCCGCCAGCGTCCGGGTGCTGCCAACGGGTTCGGCGCGGTTCACCGACCCGTTCTACGCCGAACGGGTCCGGGTGTGGCCGAACAGGCCCGCCGACATACCGGGTTCACTGCGCTGGCTGGCATCGCCGGGTTCGCCGGTGATCCGGACCGACGGTGTCCTGCTCGGGTTGGTCCGGCCGGACGGCACCTGCGTCCCGGTGCCCGCACCCGGCCGCGAGCATCCATAGAATTCGCTTTATTGCTATCTTTATCCGAATACGTTCTCTGGTGAGTTGAACTGTCCCGGCGGGTCCGTGCCGGGGTGGTGTGATAATCGTCGTGTCACACTCTGCCTGTGCCAGGATCGTCGAGAGGATCGTTGAATCCTCCGGGTGGGATCGGCGAATCCGCGCACAACCATTCGAACGCCCCGGTTCGCCATCCGCGATCGGCCGGATTCGTGCTTCCCGCACTGGTCGCCGGCTACCTGGTGCAGGTCGGATGGCGGGTGTGGCTGGCTGTGGGGCGGCACGGCCCGGTGGTCCTCGCCGACGAGGTGGGCTACCTGCTGGACGGCCGCCTGCTCAGTGGCGGTGCCGCCGGGCAGATGACCGGCTCGATGTTCTACCGCGGCGGCTACGCCCTGCTCATCTGGCCGGCGTTCCAGGTCAGCCACGACCCGCGTCGGGTGTACGCCCTGGTTTTGGCCGTCAACGCGGTGCTGGCCGGGGCGGTGTTCCCGCTGCTCTACTACCTGTGCACCCGCACGTTCCGGATTCCGGCCTGGCCGGCCGTGGCGGTGAGTTTCCTGGGTGCCCTGTATCCACCGCTGGTTCTGTACTCCCTGCTCGCCCTGCCCGAAGTGGTGTTGTACGTCGGGATCCTGGGCGTGGCGGTCGCGCTGTCGAGGTTCGTGGCGGTGCGGCGGCGCGGCCCGATCTGGGCGTGGGCTCTCGGGTGTGGCCTTTTGACCGGGTTCCTCTACACCACGCACGGGCGCACCGCGCCGGTCGTCGCCGTCGCCCTGGCCGGCCTGGTCCTCATCGGCGCGCTGCGGAGCGACCTGCGACTGCCGGCCGCCGCCGGGCTGGCCACGGCCGGGGTGACCCTGTGGGCCGGCCAGGTGATGAACGACCTGCTCGCCCGGCGGATCTGGGGTCAGACCTCCGGGACGGGGGGCGGGGTCGTGCTGCACCACCTGACCGATCCGGGGGTGGTTCCGAACCTGGGCGCGGTCGCGGTCGGCCAGTACTGGTACTTCACCGTCGGCACGTTCGGCCTGTTCGGGCTCGGGGTGTGCCAGGCCGTCGCGGTCCTGCGCCGCGGCGCGGCTCCTGGACTGGGCCCGGGCACCGGGCCGCCCGCAGCGATCCGGGCGATCCGGTCCAGGCTCGGCCCGGCCGCGGGCGGCGGGCCGGTCGGCGCGGCGTTCCTGCTGCTGGCCACGGCCGTCCTGGTGGTGCTCACCGGCGTCTTCCTGTTTCCGGTCACCCGGACCGACACACTGGTCTACGGCCGCTACGCCGAGGTCCTGATGCCGGCCTTCGTGGCGCTCGGGCTGTACCGGCTGTGGACCCTCCGGCCGGCCTGGCGCGGCCTGGTCGAGCTGGCAAGCGGCCTCGGGCTGGCCGCGGTCGCGTTCCCGCTGCTGCGGAACTACCACGACCGCCTGCTGCTCGGCCCGATCAGCAACTCCTACACCACGCTGAGCCTGCCGTGGATGTCGGGCAGCATCCAGGCGCTGCACCCCGGACGGGTCCTCGCGGTGGCGCTGGTCGGCGGGGCGGTGCTGGCGGCGCTGTGCCGGCGGTTGCGTGCGCTGGCAGCGCTGGGCCTGGCCGGCGTGCTGGTGCTGAGCGCGCACACCACCCGCCGGGACCTGTTCACCCACACCCAGACCGCGGTGTACGGGCCGGGTGACGCCGACCAGGTGCGCGTGCCGGGCCTGAGCACGCCGCAGGACGTCGGCTACGACCTGGGTCACGGCACGGTGGAGGGAAGGTGGGCGTTCCAGTGGGCGCTGCCCGACACCCACTTCGTGCTGTTCGACTCCGCCGCTGGCCAGCCCGCCCCGCCGGTGCGTTACGTGATCTCCGGCCGGGCCTGGCCGCAGGCCGCCCGGCTGGGCGCCCGACAGGTGTGGTCCGAGCGGTTCGGCGACCAGACGGTCTGGCTCATCCCGTCCCGGCCGCCCGCACCGCTGACCTCCTCTGATCCGGCCGACCGGTGACGGCGTCCCGGCCATCGACGGTCAGGGCGGCGTGCGTGCCACCACGGCGTACTCCTGCGGGCCGAACAGCACCTCGTTGAGCCGGTCGAACCCGGCGTTCACCTCGCCGGCCAGTGCGGCGGCCCAGGTCGCCGCGCCGCCGGGTACCGCCACCTGTGGCAGGTGGTAGTCGGTGGCCGGGGAGTAGAACCGCAGCCGTACGTCGCGGAAACCCGCGCTCTCGCACAGGAAGGCCAGCAGCGACGGATGCAGCGGCATGACGTGTGTCGGGTCCAGGATGTAGGAGTTGCCCAGCACGATCAGCGCCGCCGGGTTGGGCGTCTCGCCGACGAAGACTCCGCCCGGACGCAGCGCGCGGGCCGACCCCTCCAACATCTCGATCAGCGCGTCCAGCGGTAGGTGTTCCACCACGTGGGTGGTGATGACCGAGCCGAGCGACCCGGCCGGCACCGACCGCAGGTACTCCCCGGCCAGCGCCTCGTGCACGGTCACGCCGCGACTCCTGGCCTCGGCGGCCATGCCCGGGTCGGGCTCCACCCCGACCACGTCGATGCCCCGGGCGGCCAGTGACTCGCACAGTTCGGCCCGCCCGCAGCCGACGTCCACCACCGGTTGGTGCTCGGTCAGCAGGTCGCCGTAGCGGTCCAGCAGGATGGCGTTGATCAACTCCGGGTCGCCGCGGAACCGTCGCTCGAAGCCGACGTAGTTGAACAGGGTGGACGTCTGGAACTGGGCGGCCGTGGCCTTGGTCCGGTCCTCGGCGCGGGTCCCTGGTCCGGCCGCCCGCCGTGCCGGCAGCCGCTGCGAAGTCAGCGGGGATTGCTGGCTGGGCGGTTGGCTGGACGGCTGGCCGCGCAGGCGGCGTTCCAGCCCGTTGACCGCCTCGCGCAGCTCGGCGAACCGGGCTCCGGCCCCGGCCAGCCCGGTGGCCGGGGCGAACGCCATGCCCAGTTGCTCCAGGGTGTGCTGGAGTTCGCGCACCTCGCCCTTGAGTAGTTCCAGGTTGACCCGGGTGCTCTCGGCGTCGCGCTCGACCTCGCGCAGGCCGCGGTTGCCCGAGGCGCGGGTGAGTTCGGCGTCCACCCAGCCGGCGTGGATCGCCGAGAGCTGGTCGCGCAGGAACGACAACTCGGCCTGGAAGGCGTTCAGCCGCTCGATCAGCGGCCGCCCGCCGGCGATTTCGAAGGTGCGGCGCAGCACCCGGCGGGCGGCCTGCCGGGCCCGCGCCCCGGACCGGGCCGGCAGTGCGGCGACGCCGCGCCACGCCGGGGCCACGGCGCCGGGCGCGACCAGTTGGCCGGCCGGACCGGTGGGGTGTTCGGTGGCCTGGCCGGCGCCGGCCGTCCGCAGCCGGCGGGTCCGGTCCTGGCCGAGGGACGCCGGCAGCGGCGACGGGGAGCCCATCATGGCGCGCCGGCCGGTGACCGCCTGGGCAGCGGCCTGGTCAGATCCCGGGCCCGGGCCCGGACAGGTGAGTACTCCGGGGTGCCCAGCAGGTCCAGCTCGTGTTCGAGTCCGGCCAGACTGCCGGCCAGCGGATGGGTGGGCAGCCCCAGTCGGGTCAGCAGGGTCCATGCGGCGTGCCGGACGTCGACCCGGTCGCGGGCCAGCAGCCGCCCGGCCCAGCCCAACCGGGCCGCCCACGCGTCGTCACCGGCCAGCGCCTGGGCCATCCGCAGGCGTGCCGACGCTCTGGCCGCGACCAGCAGGTGCACCCCGTCGACCGCGTGCAGGGCCGCGGCCGAGTGCGGGTCGGTGATCGTCGGCGCGGCCCAGGCCAGCGCGGTGCGCAGCGCCGATCCGGTCGCCACCACGGCCGACGCCGAACCCGCGGCCGTGCCGACCAAATCGGCCGGCAGCGCCTCGGCCGAGCCGTTCCAGTACCAGGC
>DASULA010000024.1:0-23375 GCA_036278435.1 Mycobacteriales bacterium
ACCGCGATCTCGATCGCCTGCCCCAACCACTCAGCGCGGACGTGGACGCGGTTCTGCCGCAACACGCGGTCCGCGTCGTCCGCTGATACCCCGACCTGCGCGGAACCGGCCCTGTCGCCCGGCCACGAGTCCTCCGAAAGACGCTGTGAATGACTTCAGCCTGTTGACCGACCCCGTGGGTTCCGGTGACCGTGGGCGGGCTTCGAGATCCCACCAACTCCGACGGGTCACCCTGCGGACCGCGACTTCGACGGCGCCCTGCGCGTCAGCGACCCCGACCTCGCCCGCGCCAGCCTGCTCGCAAGAGTTGGACCCGCCCGCGCCCCATCACGGGCATGACCGGGGCACCTGGACATCACGCCGGCGTCGCCCGTTCGGCGGCGCGCTGATCCACTAGTCCAATAGCATGCCGGCGACAGATCTCGTCAATCGGGGCACCGTCTTTCGGGAGGCAGCGCATGACTGATCGACCGCCACTTCCGCCGTTCGACCTGCCCGCGGCGATGACGAAGGTGCAGGCGGCCGAGGACGCGTGGAACACCCGGGATCCCGTGCGGGTCGCCGGTGCGTACACAGTGGACTCCGTGTGGCGGAACCGGGACACGTTCGTCACCGGTCGGGCGGCGATCGTGGAGTTCCTGACCAGCAAGTGGGAACGTGAGCTGGACTACGCGTTGCGGAAGAACCTGTGGTGCTTCGCGGAAAACCGGATCGCGGTCCGGTACCAGTATGAGTGTCATGACGCCGCCGGGCAGTGGTTCCGGTCCTACGGCAACGAGCTGTGGGAGTTCGACGAGCACGGGTTGATGCGCCGGCGTGAGGCCGGCATCAACGACGTGCCGATCGACGAGTCGCAGCGGCGTATCTTCGGGCCCCGACCGGCGAGCGAGCACGGCCTGGAGTTCCCACTCCAGTAACACACCGTGGCGCCGGTGCGCGCGGTGGGGCCGGGGGTGCCGGCCCGGCGTCCGCCGGCACACATAGGCGTGCGGTCAGGCGTGCGGTGCTCGCGAAACCGGTCTCGGACACGCGAAACCGGTCTCGGACACCGGTCACGGCCTGGTCTCCGCCCGGTGGAGACCAGGCCGTCCATCGCGAGGATCCGGCCCGCGCACGGCGGTGACCGCCGCGACTCAGGCCGGCGCGTCGGGTACCGTGACCGCCTCGACGACGGAGCCGGCCGTGATTTTCCCTCCGGTCACGGTGCGGATTTGCTGCTCGGTGAGGAGGGCGTTCACCGCCGCGACGGTGCGGGCGGGCTTGTAGATCGTGCCGAGGAGGGTGAACTCGCGTAGCTCCTTCACCGTGGCCCGGCCGGCGGGCCGGCTGGCCAGGTACCCGACCAGCAGCCTGTTCAGCGCGGCGGCGGGTTCGACGGCGAGACCGCGTTGGTCAGGGTCGCGGGGGTCGCGGTAGTCGATCCCCGCGACGGGCTCGACGCTCCACATGGCGTCCTTCATCTTCTCCACGCCGCGCCGGTGGTTGGTGCCGTAGACCAGGTGGAGGAGGCCGTGGTTCTGCGCGGCGAGTTCGACGTCGAGCACGTAGCGGAAACCGGCCTCCTCTACGGTGCGCCGGTAGTGGGTTCGGATGTAGTCGGCCCTTTGGTCGTCGTGACGGCTCTGGACGTCGCGCCACACCGCGGGACCGAGGACCCGCTCGCCGCCGCGTTGGTCCCGGTCGTCGGCGAGGCGGGCGAAGTGCCCGGGCGGGACGGTGACGATCACCTCCGGCCACGGGGTGGAGGCGATCTGCTGGAGCAGGGAGAAGGCAACGGCCTCGCCGGAGGTGTCCAGAACGACCAGCAGCGGGCGGTTCTCGGCGCGGTGCCGGGAAAGCAGCAGTGGGAGCGTCCGCTCACAGGGGCCGGCTTCCAGATCGATGACCAGTCCGCTGCTGTTCAGGGAGTTTGGTCGAAGGTTTCCGAGTTCGACGCGGAGCACTGTTCGCAGGTGTTCCAGCCTGCGGTTGTCCGCCTCCACCAGCAGCAGGTGGACCGGCTTGCCGGGGTGGCGTTCCGGTGCGGACGCGAGGGCGGCGCGCAGGGCGATCACAGGCGATCCGGGGTACCCGCCGTGGTACTCACCGGGTCCGGCGAAGCCTTCGGCGTAGGTGACGCCACGCGGGAAGCCGGCGAGCAGTGTCGGGAACCAGGTATGCAGGTACCGGCGGTACACCCGGTGCGCGGCCTCGGTGTGCGGTTCGCGTTCCTCAAGCACGTCGCCGGGTGTCGGCACGGCGAACCCTCCGATCAGACCGGGTAGTCAGACCAGTCAAGCTACTGCCGGTGCCCGAGGCGGCGGTAGTGCCAGCCCGGCGGATTCCCTCCGGGGTGCCGGTCGTACCAGCCGGGGTGCCGGGCGCACTCGGCGATCGCCTCCTCGCCGCCGCGCTGGGGACCGTGGCGACCGCCAGCGCCCTCGGCTGGATGTTCGGTACCTGACCCCGCCCTCGGTCGCCCCGGGTTCTCCGCCTGCGGGTGGCCGGGGGCTAGCATCGGTCAGGTGCGGGTCGGAGATGGAGCGGTGGCGGGCGTCGTCCTCGCCGGAGGACGTTCCACCCGGATGGGCACCGCGAAGGCAGATCTCGACTGGCACGGTTCGACCCTGCTGTACCGGACGGCGGCGCTGCTGACCCGGACCGTGAACGGCCCAGTCGTGGTGGTCAGCGCTCCCGCCCAGCCGTTGCCCTCGTTGCCCGCCGGTGCCGCGGTGGTGCAGGACCCGGTCGAGGGCCTGGGCCCGATGCAGGGCATCGCCGCGGGACTGGCCGCGGTGGCCGACCGCGCCGCGGTGGCCTTCGTGTGTTCCACGGACATGCCGTTCCTGCACCCGGCTTTCGTCCGCCGCGTGTTGCGCGAGGCGGCCGATCCGCGGGTCGACCTGGTGCTACCGGTCGCGCGTGGATTCCGGCAGCCGCTGGCCGCCGCGTACCGCACCTCGCTGGCCGGCCTGATCGCCACTCTCGTCTGCGAGGGGGATCTGCGGCCGGGCATGTTGCTCAGGCACTGCCATGCCGCGGTTGTGGACGATGCGGCCCTGCTCGCCGACCCGGAACTGGCCCGCCACGACCCGAAACTGGAGTCGGTGCTCAACGTCAACACCGTGCAGGACTACACCGCAGCGCGTTCCCGACCGGCCGCGGAGGTGCTGGTGCGGTGCCACGGGGTGCTGGCCGCAGCCGGGCGCCGCGGTCAGCACCGGGTGGCGGCGGCAACCCTGGGGGAGGCCGCGTCCGCGGTCGGGCTCGCGCTGGACCGCCACGTGGTGGCGGCGCTGAACGGAGACCAGATCATCCGGGACCCGCATCTTCCGCTGGTCGCCGGCGACTCGGTGGCATTCCTGTCGGCCGACGCCGGAGGCTGAGCCACAGCCGCCCGGCACCAACGCCCGTACAGTCGTGGTATGGCAGGCAACGGGTACTTCGGACGGGCGCTGATGGTCGACGTCAGTGGCCGGGCCGCCACCGGCACGCGGGTCGAGATCGCCGAACGCGTGCTCCGGTCGTACCTCGGCGGGGTGGGGTTGGGCACCTGGCTGCTGCACCGGTTCGCCCCGGCCGGGGTGGATCCGATGGCGCCGGCGGCGCCGTTGGCGTTCGTGTTCTCGCCGCTGGTCGGCACGCCACTCACCACCAGCGCGAAATTCGCCGTGGTTGCCAAGTCTCCGCTGACCGGGTTGCTCACCGACGCGCTGGCATCAAGCCAGTTCGCCATCGCCGGCAAGCTCACCGGCCATGACGCGATCTGTGTCCGCGGCCAGGCGGACGCGCTGTCGGTGCTGCTGGTCGATGGTGCCACCGCGCGGCTGGAACTCGCACCGGATCTGGCCGGACTGTCCGCCGCTGAGGCGGAGACCCGGCTGCGGGCGCGGTTCGGTCGGGGCTGGCGCACCGCGGCGATCGGAGCCGCAGGGGAGCGTGGCGTTCGCTATGCCACGATCAGCCACGACGGCCGCCACGCCGGGCGCGGTGGATTGGGCGCGGTACTGGGGGCGAAGAACCTCAAGGCCGTGCTGGTGCGGGCCGGGGAGAAGGTGGCCGTGGCCGATCCGACCGGCGTGCTGGCCGCGGCCCGGGACCTGCGGGCGCGCAGCTTCGGCCCGGCCACCGCCAAGTACCGCGAACTGGGCACGCTGGCCAACCTGCTGGCGTTCAACGCGGTCAGCACGCTGCCCACCCGCAACTTCACCGCGGCCACGTTCGACGGCGCGCCCCGGCTGGCAGCAGAGGAACTGCACGAACTGCGCGCGGTGGCCCGCAACAGTTGCGCCTCGTGCTCCATCGGCTGCGAGCACATCTACTCCCGCAAGGGCGGCGGCCAGCAGCGGATGGAGTATGAGAACGTGTTCGCACTCGGCCCGTTGTGCGGGGTGTCCGACCCCGACGCGGTCTTCGCCGCGAGCGCCCGGTGCGACGAGCTGGGCATCGACACCATCTCCGCCGGCGGGACCATCGCCTGGGCGATGGAATGCGTCGAGCGCGGGCTGTTGGACGAACCCTGGCTGCGGTTCGGGGACGGCGCGGCGCTGCTGCGTGCCCTGGACGCGATCGGTTCGCTGGAACCCGGTCTGGGAGAGTTGCTCGCCCAGGGGTCGCGGCGGGCCGCCGAGTCGGTCGGGCACGACTCGATCGACTTCGCCCCGCAGGTCAAGGGGATGGAGCTGCCCGGATACGAACCCCGCAGCCTCCAGTCGATGGCCCTGGGACTCGCGGTCAACGCCCGGGGCGCGGACCACAACCGCTCCGGCGCCTACGAGGCGGACCTGTCCGGGGAGCTGGACCGGCTCGACGGCGGTGCCGCACACGTGGCGGCAGCGATCGAGACCGAGGACCGGGCCGCGGTGATGGACTCGATGATCCTGTGCAAGTTCCTGCGCGGGGTGTTCAGCGAGCCGTTCACCGAGTGGGCCGAATTGCTCAGCACGGTCACCGGCTGGGCGGTGGACGCCGAAGAGCTGCGCGACACGGCCCGGCGGATCGTGCGCGCCAAGCGGGCGTTCAACGTCCGCGAGGGTGCGACCGCGGCGGACGACCGGCTACCGGCGCGGATCCTGGAAACTCCGCTGACCCTGGAGTCGGGGCGTACCGCCGCGCTGTCCGCCGAGCGGCTGCGATCGATGATCGACGGCTACTACACCGCCCGCGGGCTGGACGGGTCCGGTCGGGTCGTCCCGGCGGACCTGGCCGACCTGCTGCTGGACGCCTGAGCCCGGCCGCGCCGTCGAGGCGCCGGGAAGCGGTCGTTCAGGTTCGGCACGGGTGAATCGGGCGCGGCAGGTGCCGTGGCCGGCAGCGATGTCACCGGCTGTTGCCGAGCGGTCCGGAATCGCCACGTGTCGGTTCCGGCTCAACTATGGTTGACGCGTCACACTGTTTGACAGTGACGGAGGCTGAGATGACGGCTGTGCAGGATCAGATGACGTCCGTGCGTACCGTCAATGCCGAGATCGACGGCCACAGCGTGACGGTGCCGGAGGGTACGAGCATCTACGACGCGGCCAAACAGGTCGGCGTGGACATCCCGGTGCTGTGCCACAACGAGCGTTACGACCCGGTCGGGGTCTGCCGGATGTGCGTGGTCGACACCGGCGGCAGGGTGTTCGCCGCGGCGTGTGTGCGTCCGTGCGAGGACGGCATGCGGGTCAGCACGTCCACCCCGGAGCTGGAACGCGACCGGGCCACCCTGACCGAGCTGCTGGTCGCCGACCAGCCACTGCGGGCCGAGGACCCCAAACAGACCACGACCGGCGACAACCTGCTGCTGGAGCTGGCCGACCGGTTCGACGTCGCCCGCGAGACCACCGCACTGCCGTGCGGGTCGGGTCGGGGGCAGGACTCGTCGAACCCGGTCATCGACGTCAACCACGACGCGTGCATCCTGTGCGACCGCTGCGTGCGGGCCTGCGACGACGTCCAGGGCAACGACGTGATCGGCCGCTCCGGCAAGGGGTACGCGACCCGGATCGCGTTCGACCTGAACGATCCGATGGGCGCAAGTTCGTGTGTCACCTGCGGCGAGTGCGTGCAGGCCTGCCCCACCGGGGCGCTGACCAACAAGGCCATCAACAACATCCCGATCCGGCCCCGCGAGCAACTCGACGCGGTCGACACCGTCTGCCCGTACTGCGGCGTGGGCTGCGCCCTGACCTACCACATCGACCGGGAACGGGGCGCGATCGCGTTCGCCGAGGGCCGTGACCAGCCGGGATCGCAGAGCCGGCTGTGCGTCAAGGGTCGCTACGGCTGGGACTACGCGGCATCCCCGCAACGACTGACCGTGCCACTGATCCGCCGCGACACCTCATACCCGAAGGGTCCGCTGTCGGCCGACGTCCGTGGCGACGCCAGCCCCCACAACGGCGGTGGGCAGGTGTCGAAACTGAGCCGGAACAATCGGGACCGCCGCCGCAAGCCCGGCGGCCTGGTGGACTACGACGAGGTGCTGCCGCACTTCCGGGAGGCCACCTGGGAGGAGGCCCTGGACCTGGTCGCCACCCGGCTCAAGCGGATCCACGCCGAGAGCGGCCCGGATGCGATCGCCGGGTTCGGCTCGGCGAAGTGCTCGAACGAAGAGGCGTACCTGTTCCAGAAGCTGATCAGGGCCGGATTCGGTACCAACAACGTCGACCACTGCACCCGGCTGTGTCACGCTTCCTCGGTCGCCGCGCTGTTCGAGGGAATCGGATCGGGCGCGGTGTCGACGACCTACGGCGACGTGGCCAACGCCGACGTGGTGATCATCACCGGTTCCAACTCCACGTCGAACCACCCGGTGGCCAGCTCGTTCTTCAAGCAGGCCCGCCGGCGCGGCACGAAGATCATCAACGTGGATCCGCGAGCCGGCGTAGTCGCCGACCACGCCGACATCCACTGCCAGATCAAACCCGGCACCGATGTGGCGTTCTACAACGCGGTCATGCACGAGGTGATCCGGCTGGGGCTGATCGACCGGGAGTTCATCGCGACCAGGACGTCGAACTACGACGCGCTGGCCCGCACCGTGGCGAACTACCCGCCGGAACGCGCCGAGCAGATCACCGGGGTGGACGCCGACCAGATCCGGGAGGTCGCCCGGCTGTGGGGCGAGGCGAAGGCCGGGATCGTCTTCTGGGGTATGGGGATCTCCCAACACACCACCGGCACTGACAACGCCCGCTGCCTGATCGCGCTGTGCTCGATCACCGGCAACGTCGGGCGGTCCGGCACCGGGCTGCACCCGCTGCGCGGCCAGAACAACGTCCAGGGCGCCTCGGACGCCGGGCTGATCCCGATGTTCTACCCGGACTACCAGAAAGTGGACACCGACAAGGCGCGCCAGCTCTTCGAGCAGGCGTGGGGCACGGAACTGGACCCGAACAAGGGCCTGACCGTCACCGAGATCATCGGTTCGGTGGGCAAGTCCGACGGGGTGCGGGGCATGTACATGCTGGGGGAGAACCCATTCCTGTCCGACCCGAATATCAACAAGATACGTAAGGCGCTGGGAGCGCTGGACTTCCTGGTGGTGCAGGACATCTTCTTGACCGAGACCGCGGAGTTCGCCGACGTGATCCTGCCCGCGTCGTCATACCTGGAGAAGGACGGCAGCTACACCAACACCGACCGGCGGGTGCAACTCGGGCACAAGGTCTTGGACCCGCCCGGGCAGGCGCGGGTGGACTGGGAGATCATCCAGGACATCGCCCGGCGGATCGGGCTGGACTGGTCCTACACCTCACCGAGTGAGGTGTTCGACGAGATGGTCGCGCTGATGCCTGGTTACGCCAACCTTCGGCACGAGAACCTGGGGGCGTTCGGCAAGCTCTACCCGAACCCCGATCCCGAGCACTCCGACGGGACCGTGGTCATGTTCGACGAGCGTTTCAACACCGACGACGGCCTGGCCCACCTGGTGCCGGCCGAATGGCTGCCGGCCAGGGAGCTACCCGACGCGGAGTACCCGTTGGTGCTCAACACCGGGCGGCTGCTGGAGCACTGGCACACCGGTTCGATGACCCGCCGCTCGTTCGCGCTGGACGCGATCTCGCCGATTCCCGAGGTCTACATGAACCTCCAGGACGCGGCCGACCGGGGCCTGTCCGACGGCGAGCAGGTACGGGTCCGGTCCCGGCGCGGCACCATCGAGCTTCGGGTGCGGATCTCCCACCGGGAACAGCTCGGTAACTGCTTCATCGCGTTCCACTTCCGGGAGGCGGCGGCGAACCTGCTCACCATCGACGAGATCGACCCGTTCGGCAAGATCCCCGAGTTCAAGTTCTGCGCCATCCAGGTCGAGCCCCTCGGAGTGCGCGCATGAGCGAGCCTCGGCGAGCCGACCACCCGGCACGGTGCGCGCCCGCAGCTAAGCGAGGGCAGGTATGAGTGTGAGTTCGCAGCGGCCCTCACAGGCCCAGGTCCAGTGGGTGCCCGGGGTGGAGGCGCGGGCCGGGAAGTTCCCCGGGCCGTCGCTCATCCCGGCGCTGAACGCGATCCAGGCGCGGTTGGGGTGGCTGCCCCGCGAGGAACTCCAGGAGCTGGCCCGCGACGTGCGCCGCCCGCTCTACGAGATCGAGGGCCTGATCTCGTTCTACCCGCACTTTCGCACCACACCGCCGGCCAAGGTGGCGCTGCACGTGTGCCACGACCTGTCGTGCTGGCTGCGCGGCGGGGACGACCGGATCGCCGAGCTGCGCGAACGCTACGGGCCGGACACCGACGTGGAGTTGGTGGAGGTCTCCTGCCTGGGCCGCTGCGACATCGCCCCGGCCGCCGCGGTCAACGAGCAACCGGCCCCGGTGCCGGCGGTCGACGGCCTGGTGGCCGCGGCCCGCGACGGCGGCGGCGGGCCGGCCGACCCCATCGCATCGCGGGCCGAGCCGTGGCCGAACGACCCGTACCCGGCCGGATCGTCGGTGGCGCAGCGCTACGCGATGCTGCGGGCGCTCCTGGGCGGCGAGCTGACGGCGGACGGGGTCGTCGCCACGTTGAAGGACTCTGGCCTGCGCGGGATGGGCGGGGCCGGGTTCCCCACCGGGCAGAAGTGGGACCTGGTCGCCGCCGCCGAGCCGGGCAGCGTGAAGTACGCGGTCTGCAACGCCGACGAGTCCGAGCCGGGCACGTTCAAGGACCGCCAGATCCTGGCCGACCAGCCGCACCTGGTACTGGAGGGCCTGCTGCTGGGCATGGCCGTGGTCGGAGCCGAGCAGGGCTGGGTGTTCATCCGGCACGAGTACGGCCCCGAGGAGCGAGCGCTGCGCGCCGAGATCGAGGCGCTGCGCCAGGCCGGGATCATCGGCCCGGACGCCTGCGGCAGCGGCCGGCGGCTGGACTTGGACATCTTCGTCTCCCCGGGCGGCTACATCCTGGGCGAGGAGACGGCACTGATCGAGTGCATGGAGGGCCACCGGGGGGAGCCGCGGAACAAGCCGCCGTTCCCCGGCAGCTACGGGCTGTACGGCCGCCCGACCCTGATGAACTCGGTGGAGACCTTCGCCGACGTGCCGGTGATCCTGCGGCGCGGCGCGGCGTGGTGGACCGAGCAGGGCATCGGCGAGTCGGTCGGCTGGAAGTTCTTCGCCGTGTCCGGACACGTGGCGCGTCCCGGGGTGTACTGCGTGCCGATGGGCACCACGGTGCGGGACCTGATCGAGCGGGCGGGCGGGGTCTCCGACGGTGCCGCGGTGGGTGCGGTGCAGCCGGGCGGGGCCTCGTCGAACTTCATCGGCCCGGACCAGCTCGACCTGGTGCTGGACTTCGGGACGCTCGCCGCGGCCGGCACCATGCTCGGCTCGGGCGCCCTGGTGGTGCTGGCCGAGGGAACGGACCTGCTGGCCGCCTCGACCAACGTGCTGCGCTTCTTCCGCGACGAGTCGTGCGGCAAGTGCGTGCCGTGCCGGGTCGGATCGGCCAAGGCGCACCAACTGCTGCGCGACGTCGCCGGCTCGGGCAAGCCGATGAGCGCCGACCAGCGCGGCCAGATCCTGCGCCTGGAGGAGACGTTGCGCCGGACCTCGATCTGCGGCCTGGGCCAGGTGGCGCTCGGGCCGGTGGTCTCGGTGCTCGGCCTGAACGGCTCCGGAGCGAACGGCCAGAACGGCGGGAGCGACCAGGCGGGATCGCCGGGGAGTTGAGCGGTCGGGAGTTCTTCACCGCCCGCACCGTCGCCGAGGTCCTCTCCGGATTCCGACCGGCCCGTCGCACGGCGGTCGAACGGATCGGACTGGCCGGTGCGCTGCACCGGGTACCCGCGGCGGACGTACCCGCTCCGGGGCCGTTGCCCGGGTTCGACCGGTCCACGGTCGACGGGTTCGCCGTGCGGGCGGCCGACACCTACGGCGCCTCGGAGGGACTGCCGTCCTACCTCGACCTGCTCGGTGCGGTACGCATGGGTGCCGCCCCCACGGTCGCGGTCCGACCCGGTGGCTGCGTGGCCATGCCCACTGGCGGGGTGCTTCCGTCTGGGGCGGACGCGGTGGTGATGGTCGAGTACACCGCCGAGACGATGCCGGGCACCATCGAGGTGACCCGCCCGGTGGCCCCGGGCGGGGGGATGGTGCACGCCGATGAGGACGTCGCCGCCGGTGCCGCGCTGGTGCCCGCCGGCCGGCCGCTACGGGCGCCGGACCTGGGGCTGCTCGCCGCTGCCGGGGTGAGGACGGTCGCCGTGCACGCCAGGCCGCGGGTGGCGATCATCTCCACCGGGGACGAGGTGGTGCCACCTGACACCGCTGAACTGGCACCCGGCCAGGTACGCGACGCCACCGCCTCCGCGCTCGCGGGCCTGGTCACCGATGCCGGCGGCGAGCCGCACCACGCCGGGATCGTGCCCGACGAGCCCGGAGCGCTGCGCACCCAGATCACCGACGTACTTGACGACGCCGATCTCGTGGTCATCTCCGCCGGGTCCTCGGTCGGCGCGCGCGACGAGACCGGGGCCGCGGTCGCCGCGGTCGGCACCGTGTGGTGCCACGGAGTAGCGATCAAACCCGGCAAGCCGACGCTGCTGGCCGAGTCACACGGGATCCCCGTCGTCGGCCTGCCCGGCAACCCGCTGTCCGCGCTGGTGGTCTTCCGGCTGATCGGAGTGCCGCTGGTGTGGCGGCTGGCCGGCTGCGAGACCCCACCGCCGCAACCGAGCACCCGAGCACGCCTGTCCCGCGACCTCGCCTCGGCCGCCGGGCGCCTGGACGTGGTCCAGGTCCGGATCGGCGACGGCCTGGCCGAGCCGCTGTTCGGCCAGTCGGCGTTGCTGTCGGTGCTGACCCGCGCCGACGGCTACCTGGTCATCCCCGAGCCGGCGACCGGTCTGGACGCCGGCTCGGAAGTTGAAATCACGCTCTATCCATGAACTTGTCCGGTCCCACCCGTCGTCGGCGGGCCGTCCTGCGGCCGCCCACCAGCGCGCACGGCCCCGGCCAACCACGAACGGGATACGGTCGCGCGGTGAGCATCAACAGCCCGTTCATCTCCGACGTCCCGGCGGCCGCGGCGCTGGACGCCTGGCGTGAGGCTCGGGCGGCCGCCGGGTGCCCGGCGCGCGTCGGCGTGATCGGGGTACCCGTCGCCGCCGCGGTCGGCCGGGTGACCGCCGAGCCGGTGTGGGCGTGCCGCAGCTCACCGGGGTTCGACTCCTCGGCCATGGACGGAATCGCGGTACGCGCCACGGACACCGTGGGCGCGGCCGAAACCGCCCCCGTCCTGCTCAACGCCGAGCAGTTCGCGGTCGTCGACACCGGTGACCCCCTGCCGGCCGGATACGACGCCGTCGTCATGCGCGAACACGTGCACCGTACCAACGACGGCGCGGCCGAACTGCGAGCGGCGGTCCCGCCCTACCAGCACGTGCGCTCCATCGGAGAGGACATCAGCGCCGCGGAACTGCTGCTTCCGGAGGGACACCGGCTCCGCCCAGTCGACGTGGCCGCCTGCGCCGCGGCGGGCGTCACCGAACTGCAGGTCCGCCGTGCCCCGGTCGTGGTCATAGTGCCCACCGGGGACGAGATCCGTCCGATCGGCACCGACCTGTCGCCCGGGGAGATCCTGGACACCAACTCGCTGATGCTGGCCGCCCAAGCCCGCGACGTCGGCTGCGACGCACGCGTGACCGACATCATTCCCGACGACCCGCAGACCATCACCGCCGCGTTGCGCTCGGCAGCCCGGGCCGCGGACCTGGTCATCCTGGTCGCGGGATCCAGCGCGGGCCGCGACGACTACACCGCCCGGGTCGTGGCCGACGCGGGAACCCTCGCCGTGCACGGCGTCGCGGTGCGGCCGGGTCACCCGGTGGTCCTCGGCACGGTCGACCGCGCCGAACCCGGGCGGGCCTCGACGCCGGTCCTCGGGGCGCCGGGTTTCCCGGTCTCGGCCGCGCTGACCTTCGACATCTTCGCTGCGCCGGTGCTGGCCGAACTGGAGGGCGCGCCTCCCAGGGAACGTCCGGAGACAACCGCGCGGCTGGCCCGCAAGCTCCCCTCGGCGATCGGCATGGACGACTGGGTGCGGGTACGGCTGGGCCGGGTGGACGGCGGCATCGTCGCGACACCCCTGCCCCGGGGCGCCGGGGTGCTCACCTCGCTCGTCCGCGCCGACGGCCTGCTGCTTGTGCCGTCCGGCACCGAGGGCCACCACGCCGGGGAAGAGGTCCGCGTCGAGCTGCTGCGCGGGCTGGGGGAGATCGGGCGGACGATCGTCGCGATAGGCTCGCACGACCTGGTGCTCGACCTGGCCGCATCCCGGCTACGCGCCGCCGATCCCCTGATCACGCTCGCCTCGTCGAACGTCGGCTCCCTGGGTGGGCTGGTGGCCCTGCGCGACGGGCTCTGCCACCTCGCCGGGTCGCACCTGCTGGACCCGGCCACCGGCGAGTACACGCTGCCCTACGTGGACAGGCTGCTCGGCGCGGACGCCGACATCGCCGTGGTCAGGCTGGCGCACCGCGACCAGGGGCTCATCGTCGCCCCGGGCAACCCGTTGAACGTCGGCGGCGTCGAGGACCTGACCAGGTCGGGTCTGCGCTACGTCAACCGCCAGCGCGGGGCCGGAACCCGTGTCCTGCTCGACCACGAACTCACCCGCCGCGGCATTGACCCGGCGCGGGTGTCCGGGTACTCCCGCGAGGCGCACACCCACCTCGCCGTCGCTGCGGCCGTTGCGGCGGGACGGGCGGACGCCGGCATGGGCATCCTTGCCGCGGCACGGGCATTCGACCTGGACTTTGTTCCCGCCGCGCAGGAACCCTACGACCTGGTCCTGAGGGCGAGTGTGCTGTCCGACGAGCTGCTCGCGCCACTGTGGGCTCTCCTCGACGTCGCCGAATTCCGCGACGCCGTCGAGGCACTCGGTGGCTACTCCTGCGCCGAGACAGGCCGCCGGATCCGCTGACCCGCGCCACGATGAACCCTCACCCGTGGCTGGGTCTCCTCCCGCCCACCCAAGTTGAGGTTTTCGCGAGAAAACGTCATGGGTAACCGGTTACATGGCGAGGTTTTCTCGCGAAAACCTGCGCTATCTGTATTCAGTTCCCGGTCAGTTCCCGGTGGGTTTCGGCGATGGCGGTGACCATGATGTCGAGTCCCTCGTCGGCCTCGTCCTCGGTGAGGGTCATCGGTGGGGCCAGCCGCATCACGTTGCCGTACAGCCCGCCCCGGCCGATCAACAGGCCGCCGGCGCGGGTCCGCTCCAGTACCGAGGCCATCGCCGCCGGCGAGGGCTCGGTACCGCCCGGAGTGACCAGCTCGACGCCGATCATCAGGCCCTTGCCGCGTACCTCGCCGATCACCGGATACCGCTGCTGGGCGTCGCGCAGCCCGGCGGTGATGCGGGCGCCGAGCTTGGCCGCGTTGGCCTGGAGGTCGTGGTCGAGCAGGTACTCCAGGGCCGCCTTCGCCCCGGCCATCGCCAGCGGGTTGCCGCCGAACGTTGAGATCGAGTTGCCGGGCAGGCAGTCCATCAGTTCGGTCCGGGCGACCACGCCGCCCACGGCCAGCCCGTTGCCCAGCCCCTTGGCGAAGGTCATCGCGTCGGGAACCACGCCGTGCGCGTCGATGCCCCAGAAGTGCTCGCCGGTGCGGCCCCAGCCGGTCTGCACCTCGTCTGAGACGAACAGCGCGCCGTGCTCGTCGAGCACCTCCTTCATCGCCGCGAACAGACCGTCCGGTGGGGTGGCGAACCCACCCACGCCCTGGATCGGCTCGGCGATCATGCAGGCGATGTCCCCGGCGGTGGTGGTGGCGATGACCTCGCGCAGGTCGTCGGTGCAGGCGGCCACGTAGTCCGGGTCGGACAGGTGCCGGAACGGGCCGCGGTAGCGGTAGCCGCCGTGCACGTGGCTGACCCGCAGCGGGCTGAGCGCCGACGGCGCCCAGCCGCGGTTGCCGGTCACCCCGATCGTGGCGAACCCGCGCCCGTGGTAGGAGTTGCGCAGCGCGATCACCTGGCCGGAACGCCGGTAGCAGGTCGCCAGCAGCAGCGCGGCCTCGTTGGCCTCGGTGCCCGAACTGGTGAAGAACACCTTGGCCCGGGGAATCCCCGACAGCGCGGCGATCCGTTCGGCGAGTTCGACCTGCTGGCGGATCAGGTACAGCGTCGAGGTGTGCACAACACCGGTGTCGACCTGGGCGCGCACCGCCTCGGAGATCTCGGCGACGTCGTAGCCGATCGCGTTGGTCAGGATGCCGGCGAAGAAGTCCAGGTACACCCGCCCGTCGGCGGCGGTGACCCGCCGCCCGGAACCGCTGACGATCTCAACCGGATCCTGGTAGTACAACGACACCCACGACGGCAGCACGGCGCGATGCCGGGCGGCAAGATCATCATGACCCATGAGGCAGCCTCCGAGGCGTCCCGGACCGACCGGTCCACCGTACGCCGGCCTGGCGCCCGCGGGCGTGGCCGCGGTGGCCGGCCGTCAACTTCGCGTCCCGGCGCTGGCGCGGGCGATGCGGACGGCGTTGGTCAGTGCGGCGATGTCGTAGGCCCCGTGGTGCCGGCGCCCGTTGACGAAGAACGTCGGTGTGCCGGCCACCCCGGCCACATCGGCGGAGTCGACGTCCTCGGCGATCCGGTCCACACCGACTCCGCGGCTCAGGTCCTCGCAGAAGCGTTCGACATCCAGATCGAGCTGCTCGGCGTAGCGGGCCAGGTGGGACATCAGCAGCTCGCCCTGGTGGTCCAGCAGCAGCTCGCGCATCGGCCAGAACGCGCCCTGCTCGGCGGCGACCTCCGCCGCCTGCGCGGCGAGTTGGGCGTGCGGGTGAACGTCGGTGAGGGGCAGGTGACGCCAGACGTAACGGATGTCGCCGAAGTCCGCGAGCAACTCGCGGACGGCCGGCTCGGCCTGGCCGCAGTAGGGGCATTCGAAGTCGCCGTACTCGACCACGGTGACCGGGGCGTCGTCGGGACCTCGGGTGTGGTCCCGGTCCGGCTCGACGGGCACGGTGAGGTCCAGCACGGGTTCGCCCGTGCCGAGCAACGCGCGGGCGCGCAGGCCCCGCGGAAGGTGTACGGCGCTGCGGAACACCACCAGGCCGGCGAGGGAGGCTGCCAGCGCCGCGCTGAGGGTACCGATCTTGGCGTCGGCGAGTTGCCGGCCGTCGAATGCCAGGGTGGAGATCAGCAACGACAGGGTCAGGCCGTTTCCGGCGATCGCGCCGCCCCCGGCCACCGCCACCCACCCCACCGGTGGGCGGACCCTGCCGCGGGTCAGCCCGGTGACCAGCCAACTGGCGCCGAGGATCCCGACCGGTTTTCCCACGACGTAGCCGACCAGGATGCCCAGGGTGACCGGCGAGGTGAACGCGCGGGCCAGGACACCGCCGTTGATCACGACCCCGACGTTGGCCAGGGCGAACAGCGGCACGATCAGATAGCTCGTCCACGGGTGGTAGGCCTGCTGGAGCCGGTCGTTGGGCGAGATCGCCGCGCCCAGACCCCGCCGTGCCGTCCGCGCCAGCTCGGGTGTGGGCTGTTCCCGGAACAGCCGGAACAGGTCGGCGGCCCGCTCCAGGTCGCCGCGCCCGGCCGGGTAGGCGTAGGTCAACAACCCCATAGCCAGGCCCAGGACGATCGGTTCGACGCCGGACTCGAACAGCGCCACCCACGTCGCCACCCCCAACAGCGCGTACATGCCGGCGCGGCCGACGCCGACGGCGCGCAGCAGCAGGAGCACGGCGAACAGGCCGATCGCGGTCAGCAGCGCGGTCACCGCCAGGTGCCGGCTGTAGACGGTGGCGATGACGCCGAGCGTGGCGAGGTCGTCCACGACGAGCACGGTGAGCATGAAGGCGCGCAGGCGCTGCTGGAACGGCAGCCCGACGAGGGCCAGTATCCCCAGCGCGAACGCGGTGTCGGTGGACATCGCCGCGGCCCAGCCGTGCACCGACCGGTGGCCGGCGTTCACCGCGACGTAGATGGCGACCGGAACGGCCAACCCGGTCAGCCCGGCGACCAGCGGCAGCGCCAGCCGCCGCCGGTCGCGCAACTCGCCCATGTCGAACTCGCGGCGTGCTTCGAGCCCGACCACCAGGAAGAAGAACGTCATCAGCCCGTTGTTCACCCAGCCGCGCAAATCCTGGGTGACACCCCAGCGGCCGACCCGGAAGGACAGCACGGT
This sequence comes from Mycobacteriales bacterium, assembly GCA_036278435.1. Lineage (GTDB taxonomy): Bacteria > Actinomycetota > Actinomycetes > Mycobacteriales > DASULA01 > DASULA01. The sequence continues at coordinate 16,592 of DASULA010000024.1, forward strand.
GCGCCAGACCGTCTGGTAGGAGGCCGAGTCGACGTTCACCCAGACCAGCGCGACGATCGTCGCGGCCAACAGGACAACCGCACTGGTCGACTTGGTCCGGACGAACGCCCGGGCCGGCGTCCACGAACCCCGACCCCGCACCGTTCGCCCTGACATCCGTGGGCCTGACATCCGTGGGCCGGACGGGCGTGGGCCGGACGGGCGTCGGTCGGACGGGCGGGGGTCGGTCACCCCGGGATTGTCCTGCGTGCCACCGGGCTTGGCGACCAGCCCTGTACACAGGGCACTCGCTCACGCGGCTTTTAAGCCGATTCGCGAAGAATAATTCGATCTTGACCGGTCACCGGTCACCCGGCGCGGTCCGCGGGAGGGCGGGTACTGCCCTGTCGGGTCATGAGTTGGCCTGCTGTGGAGGGGGCCGCCCCGCGAAGGTCGACGCGGCTTCCCACCGGCGGCCCCGACCCGTCAACTAGGGTCGGGTGGTGTTCGCTGTCGAGGAACGGGACCGCCTGCGCGAACGGTTGATCGAGCTTGCCCGGCTCGACCCCGACATCACCGGTGCCGCGGTCACCGGCTCGCTCGCGGTGGGCAGTGGTGACCGATGGTCCGACCTCGACCTGGCATTCGCGGTCCGCGGTCCGCTCGGTGCTGCGCTGGAACGCTGGACCGGGCGGATGTACCGGGACTTCGGTGCGGTGCACCACTGGGATCTGCCGTCGGGTTCGACGGTCTACCGGGTGTTCCTGCTGCCCGGGTGGTTGGAGGTCGACATCGGGTTCACCCCCCAGGACGAGTTCGGTCCGCGTGGTCCGAACTGGCGCGCCGACTTCGGGCCGGTCGCCCGCCCCGCGTCGACCACGCCGTCGGACCCGGCCGACCCGTCCAGCCTGGCTGGTCTCGCCTGGCACCACGCCTGGCACGCGCGGGTGTGCATCCAACGGCGCAGGTGGTGGCAGGCCGAGTACTGGATCAGCGCCGTCCGGGATCGGGTACTGGCGCTGGTCTGCCTGCGCTCGGGTCAACCCACCGACTACGCCAAGGGCGCCCACCTGCTGCCCGAGCGGTTGACCGCGCCACTGGAGGCGGCGCTGGTGCGGTCGCTCGACGAGGCGGAACTGCGTCGCGCCCTGGGCGCCGCGGTGACCGCGTTCGGGGCGGAGTTGCGGCACACGGATCCGGAGCTGGCGGACCGGCTGCGACCCATGCTCTCCGAACTCGACCCGGGCGGGCGGGGCGGCGGCTGAGCTGGTTCCCCGTCGTCCCGGCCCGTCGCCCCGGTGGAGCCCGCCGGCCGGATGACCCGCGGCCCGACCGGCCCGTTGACCGGCGAGACCGGCCGGGTGTAACCGGGGTCGGCTTGGGGTAGGTCGCACTCCGTGCGGGTGCCAGACCCGATGGTGACCGCCGCGACAGGGTCCGGCGGATCCTGCCGGGTCCGGCGCCGGGACTGGACCGGGACCGGGCATCGGACCTGGGGGGAGCGAGCCGATGGATGCTCGGATCACGCTGCGGGTGGACGGGCGGGAGCGGTCCCTGACCGTGGACACCCGGACCACAGTGCTCGACGCGCTGCGGGACCGGCTGGGAGTGATGTCGCCGAAGAAGGGCTGCGACCACGGCCAGTGCGGGGCGTGCACGGTACTGCTCGACGGGCGCCGCGCGACCACCTGCCTGGCGCTGGCCGTGGCCCACGACGGCGCCGAGATCACCACCGCGCAGGGCCTGGCCGACGGCGAGGCGCTGCATCCGATGCAGCGGGCCTTCGTGGACCACGATGGTTTCCAGTGCGGCTACTGCACGCCGGGTCAGATCTGCTCGGCCGTCGGCATGCTCGACGAGGTCAGGGCCGGCCACCCCAGCCACGTCACGCCTGACCTGACCGGCCCGGTCGACCTGAACGACGGGGAGATCCGGGAACGGATGAGCGGCAACCTGTGTCGCTGCGGCGCCTACGTCAACATCGTGGCCGCGATCCGCGAGGTGGCCTCGGCGTGAAGCCCTTCGACTACCAGCGCGCCACCGACGCCCCGGCGGCGGTGGCCACGGTGACCCACCGCCCCGGCGCGGTGTTCCTGGGCGGTGGCACCAACCTGGTGGATCACATGAAGCTGGGCGTGCGCAGCCCGGACCTGGTGGTGGACGTCACCGGACTTCCGTTCGACCGGGTCGAGGAACTCCCCGGCGGCGGGTTGCGGATCGGCGCGGTGGTGCGCAACAGCGACCTGGCCGCGCACCCGCTGGTCCGCACCCGCTACCCGGTGCTCTGCCAGGCGTTGCTGTCCGGGGCGTCCGGGCAGCTCCGCAACCTCGCCACCACCGCCGGGAACCTGCTCCAGCGCACCCGGTGCGTGTACTTCCAGGACGTGTCCATGCCGTGCGACAAGCGCGAACCAGGCACCGGCTGTTCGGCCATCAGCGGCTACAACCGCTACCACGCCATCCTGGGCGCGTCCGCCCGGTGCGTTGCGGTGCACCCCTCGGACCTGGCGGTGGCCCTGGCCGCGCTGGACGCCACCGTGGTCGTGCTCGGCGCGGACGGACAGCGCCGGATCCCGGCGGTCGACCTGCACCGGTTGCCCGGTGACACCCCCGACCGCGACGTGGTGCTCGACCACGGCGAGCTGATCACCGCGGTGGAACTGCCCGACCTGCCGTTCGCCACCCGCTCGGTCTACCGCAAGGTGCGTGACCGGGCGTCCTATGCCTTCGCGCTGGTCTCGGTCGCCGCCGCCCTCGACGTGGTGGACGGAACCATCCGCGACGCCCGGCTGGCCCTCGGCGGTGTGGCCCACAAACCGTGGCGGTCCCGCCTGGCCGAGCAGGTGCTGCGCGGGGCGCCGGCCACCGAGGAGACCTTCCGCAGCGCCGCGGTGGCCGAACTGGACGGGGCCCGGCCGCTGCCCGGCAACGAGTTCAAGGTCGCGATGGCGCGCAACACCATCGTCGCGGTGCTGCGCGAGCTGGCCCGGGAACGGCCGTGACCGGGTTGCTGCGGACCCGCGCCGTCGGTCGGGCCCTACCCCGGCTGGACGGCCCGTTGAAGGTGACCGGTCAGGCCCCCTACGCCTACGAACAACCGGTGGACCATCCCGCCTACCTGCACCCGGTGCAGGCCGTCATCGCCCGGGGCCGGGTGCAGAGCGTGGACACCGGCGCGGCTGAGGCGCTCGACGGCGTGGTCGCCGTCATCACCCACCTGAACGCCCCGCGGCTGGCCGATGACTCCGACCGCGAGTACCGGGTGCTCCAGTCCGACGAGGTGGCCCACTACGGCCAGATCATCGGCGGCGTCGTCGCCGACACCCCGCAGATCGCCCGGCAGGCGGCCGGCATGGTCGGGGTCTGCTACGACATCCGGCCGCACGACGTGGAACTGCGCGCCGACCGGTCCGACCTGTACGCGCCCGAGGCGCTGAACGCCGGCTACCCCACCGACACCGAGCGCGGCGACGTCGAGGCCGCGCTGTTCTCGGCCGCGGTGACCATCGACCACACCTACGGCACGCCGATGGAACACAACAACCCGATGGAGCCGCACACCACCGTGGCGGTGTGGGACGCCGACTCGGGCCGCATGACGCTGTACGACTCGAACCAGGGCGCGTACCCGATCCGGACCACGCTGGCGCCGGTGTTCGGGATCGAACCGGACCGCCTGCGGGTGGTGTCGCCGTACGTCGGCGGCGCGTTCGGGTGCAAGGGGTACCCGAAGGCCCACCACGTCCTGGTCGGACTGGCCGCCTGGATGGTCCCCGGTCGGCCGGTGAAACTGGCGCTGACCCGCCAGCAGATGTTCGACCTGGTCGGCTACCGCACCCCGACCATCCAGCGGGTGCGGCTGGGTGCGGACTCCGACGGGCGGCTGGTCGCCATCGCCCACGACGTGGTCGAGCAGACCGCCCGGCTCAAGGAGTTCGCCGAGCAGACCGCGACCCCCACCCGGACCATGTACGCCGCGCCGCACCGCCGCACCACCCACCGGCTGGCCGCCCTGGACGTCGCGGTGCCGACCTGGATGCGCGCGCCGGGCGTGACACCGGGGATGTTCGCCGGCGAGGTGGCGATGGACGAGATGGCCATTGCCTGCGGCCTGGATCCGATCGAGTTCCGGCTGCGCAACGAACCCCGGGTCGACCCGGACACCGGCCTGCCGTACTCCAGCCGCAACCTCGCGGCGTGCCTGCGGTCCGGGGCGCGCAGGTTCGGGTGGTCCGAACGGGCGCCGATCCCGCGGGCCCGGCGGGAGGACGGGTGGCTGGTCGGCATCGGGGTGGCCGCCTCCACCTACCCCGGACATGTGCTGCCCGGTTCGGTGGCGGTGATCCACTTCGGCGCGGACCGCTGTTACCGGGTGCGGATCGCCGCGGCGGACATCGGCACCGGCACCTGGACCGCGCTGACCCAGATCGCCGCCGACGCGTTGGACTGCCCGACTGACGACATCCGGCTGGAGATCGGCGACACCGACCTGCCGGTGGCCACGGTCGAGGGCGGTTCCACCGGTATCAGTTGCTGGGGTTCGGCGATCGTCGCGGCTGCCCGGGCGTTCCGCGCCGAACACGGCACCGAGCCGGCGCCGGGAGCCCGGGCCCGGGCCGAGATGCCGACCAATCGCGACCTGGACCGGTTCGCGATGCACGCCTACGGTGCGCAGTTCGCCCAGGTGCGGGTCGACGCCGACACCGGTGAGATCAGGGTTTCCCGGCTGCTCGGCGTGTTCGCGGTGGGACGGATCGTCAACCCGCTCACCGCCCGCTCCCAGCTCGTCGGCGGGATGACCATGGGCCTTTCCATGGCCCTGTTCGAACGTAGCGTGGTCGACCCGCGTTTCGGCAACGTGGTCAACCGTGATTTCGCCGAGTACCACGTCGCCACCAACGCCGACGTCGAGGACGTCGAGGCGACCTGGATCGACGAGTGCGACCCGCACTACAACCCGATGGGCGCCAAGGGCATCGGCGAGATCGGCATCGTGGGCACGGCCGCGGCCATCGTCAACGCCGTCCACCACGCCACCGGGATCCGGGTGCGCCAACTGCCGGTCACCCCGGACAAGCTCCTGCCCTGAACGTCCGCCGGCGCGCGCCCGATGCTCGTGGCGGCGGTGTGCCGGCGCGAGAAACCCTCAAGGCGGGTGGGTGGAGGGGACCCGGCAGGGGTTGGTGGTCACCGCACTGTTGCGGGCCGGCCGAGCGGTTCATGGCCGAGGTGGACGCCTGTGCGCGGCGGTTGCTGTGGACCACCCGGGCGCTGTCGGCGCAGACGGGCTACCGCGGCTGACCGTGGCGTGATCCACGCCTCATGCCCATCCCCGGCGTCACGGTGTCCGGGCCGGCGCCCCGCGCACGGAGTCTGGACGCGAACCGTCCCCTCGGGTTAGATTTGTGGAACACCATTCCGGAGGACGGAACAGAGAGGGCGACGCGGCGTGAGCCTGCCACTGGACGACGTGCGGGTCCTCGACTGCAGCACGCTGTTCGCCGGCCCGCTGGCGGCCATGGTGCTCGGCGACTACGGCGCCGACGTCATCAAGATCGAACACCCGCGCCGGCCCGACCCCAGCCGCTCGCACGGGCGCTCCCGCAACGGGTTGGGCCTGTGGTGGAAGATCCTCGGCCGGAACAAGCGCACCATGACCCTGGACCTGTCGATCCCCGACGGCGCCGACGTCCTACTCAGGCTGGCCGCGACCTGCGACGTGATAATCGAGAACTTCCGGCCCGGCACGTTGGAACGGTGGGGCCTGGCGCCCGAGCGCCTCATCGGGGCCAACCCGGGCCTGGTCCTCGCCCGGGTGACCGGCTTCGGCCAGTTCGGGCCGATGGCCGGCCAACCCGGCTTCGGCACCCTGGCCGAGTCGATGAGCGGGTTCGCGGCCGTCACCGGGGAACCGGACGGGCCGCCGACCCTGCCGCCGTTCGGGCTGGCCGACGGGGTGGCCGCGCTGACCTGCGTCGGGGCCGTGCTGACCGCCCTGCACCAGCGGTCCCGGACCGGGCGCGGGCAGGTGGTCGACCTGGCCATCATCGAACCGCTGGTGACCCTGCTGGGCGCCCAGCCGACCGTGTACGACCAGCTCGGCGAGAAGCAGCCGCGGACCGGCAACCGGTCGGTCAACAACGCACCCCGCAACACCTACCGGACCCGCGACGGCCGGTGGCTGGCGGTGTCCACCTCGGCCCAGTCGATCGCCGAACGCCTCATGCGGTTGGTCGGTCATCCCAAGGTGATCGACGAACCGTGGTTCGCCAGCGGCGAGCTGCGGGCCCGGCACGCCGACGAGCTGGACCGGTACGTGGGTGAGTGGATCGCCGGGCGCACCGCCGAGGAGGTGACCAAGGCGTTCGCCGAGGCGCAGGCGGCCGTGGCACCGGTGTACGACATCGAGGACATCTTCGCCGATCCGCAGTACCAGGCGCTGGACACCGTCACCACGGTCCCCGACCCGGACTTCGGCCAACTGCGCATGCAGAACGTGCTGTACCGCCTTTCCGAAACGCCCGGGGCGATCCGGTTCACCGGCCGCGCACCCGGTGCGGACACCGACGAGATCCTCCGGACCGTCGCCGGGCTGGACCAGGCCGAGGTGTCCGAACTGCGGGCGCGGGGGGTGGTGTGAGAGTGGGCGCGCGGTGGAGGCTCGCCGCCTCGGCCGGGCCACCCGCCGCGTCCAGCCGTACAGGCCATAACAAGCCATCACAAGCCGTCTAAGCCATAACAGGTGGGCTCGTCCCGTCCGCCTGACCGCTCGCGCCGGACCGCAGGGAGGCTCGCTGTGCCGCAG
>DASULA010000025.1:0-3639 GCA_036278435.1 Mycobacteriales bacterium
GCTGGGGTAGGCCAGCCGCAGCCGCAGCAGCGGCATCAGGCTCTGCCCGCCGGCGAGGATCTTGGCATCCTCGCCGCGGCTGGTCCGCTCACCCAGGGCGGCCACCGCCTCATCCACTGTGGACACCCGGACGTAGTCGAAACTCGGAGGGATCATCGGGCACCTGCCTCGTCGCTGTTCTGGCCGGTGGCCGCGTTGATCGCCCGCCACACCCGCTCGGGCGAGCACGGCATCGGCACGTCCTGCACGCCCAAATGCCGCAGCGCGTCCACCACCGCGTTCACCACCGCCGGTGTCGAGGCGATCGTGCCCGCCTCACCGACCCCCTTGACCCCGAGTGGGTTGGACGTCGCGGGAGTCTCGGTACGGTCGGTGACGAACTCCGGCAGGTCCGGCGCGGCCGGCACCAGGTAGTCGGCCATGGTGCCGGTCGACAGGTTCCCGTCGGCGTCGTAGACCGCCTCCTCGTACAGGGCCTGGGCGATGCCCTGGGCCAGGCCGCCGTGCACCTGGCCCTCCACGATGAGCGGGTTGACCACCTTGCCCACGTCGTCGACGGCAACGTAGCTGCGGATCGAGACCGCACCGGTCTCGGTGTCGACGTCCACGGCGCACAGGTGGGTGCCATGCGGGAAGGAGAAGTTCTCCGGGTCGAGCACCACCTCGGAGTTCAACGACGGCTCCATCCCCTCGGGGAAGTCGTGCGCGGCGAAGGTGGCCAGCGCGACCTCCTGGATGGTCCGTCGCGCCTCCGGCGAGCCCTTCACCGAGAACACCCCGTCGGCGAAGTCCACGTCGCCCTCGGCCGCCTCCAGCAGGTGCGCGGCGACCCGGCGGGCCTTGTCGATCACCTTGCCCGCGGCCAGGTGCACCGCGACCCCACCGACCACCAGGGAACGCGACCCGTAGGTGTCCATGCCCATCGGGGAGGACTCGGTGTCGCCGTGGATGACGTGCACGTCCTCGAACGGCACGCCCAGCGCGTCGGCCGCGATCTGGCTCCACGACGTGACGTGGCCCTGGCCGTGCGGGCTGGACCCGGTGACCACCTCGACCTTGCCCGACGGCAGCATCCGGATGCTGGCCGCCTCCCAGCCACCGGCGCCGTAGGCCAGGCTGCCCAGCACCCGGGACGGGGCCAGGCCACACATCTCGGTGAACGTGGAGATGCCGATGCCCAACTGGACCCGGTCGCCGCGCTGCCGCCGCTCGGCCTGCTCGGCCCGCAACTCGGAGTACCCGAACAGTTCCACGGCCCGGTCGGTGGCGGCCTCGTAGTTGCCGCTGTCGTAGGTCAGCCCGGCGATGGTGGTGTAGGGGAACTCCTCGTGGGTGATCCAGTTCTTCCGCCGGATCTCCATCGGGTCCATGCCCAGTTCGTGCGCCAGGTCGGTGACGATCCGCTCCACCCCGAAGGTGGCCTCCGGCCGTCCGGCACCCCGGTAGGCGTCGGTCGGGGTCTTGGTGGTGAACACCCCGGTGCAGCGGAACCGGTAGCCCTCCATCTTGTAGATCGCGTTGAACATGAACGCGCCCAGCAGCGGCACGCCCGGGGTGACCAGTTGCAGGTAGGCGCCCATGTCGGCCTTCAGGTCCACCGACAGGCCGAGGATCCGCCCGTCCCGGGTGGCCGCGATCTCCAAATCCTGGATCTGGTCCCGGCCGTGGATGGTGGCCTGGTAGCCCTCGCTGCGCGACTCGGTCCACTTGACCGGGCGGCCCAGCTTGCGGGCGACCACCAACGCGATGACCTCCTCGGCGTACACGTTGAGCTTGCTGCCGAACCCGCCACCCACGTCCGGGGCGACCACCCGCAGCTTCTGCTCGGGCACGCCGGTGGTCAGCGCGAGCATGAGCCGCAGGATGTGCGGGATCTGGGTGGCCGAGTAGACGGTGAACTCCCCGGCCGCGGCGATCGGTTCCACCACCACGGCGCGGGGCTCCATGGCGTTGGGGATCAGCCGCTGCTGGATGTACCGGCGGGCCAGCACCACGTCGGCGCGGGCTCGGGCCGCGTCGTAGTCGCCGCCCTCGAAGGGCCACACGAACGAGGTGTTGGTGCCCTTGTCGGAGTGCACCAGGGCGGCGTCGGTCAGCGCCTCGGTCATGTCGGTCACGGCCGGCAGCGGGTCGTAGTCCACCTCGACCGCCTCGGCCGCGTCGGCCGCGGCGTAGCGGTCCCGGGCCACCACCACGGCGACCGCCTCGCCGACGTGGCGCACCTCGTCGACGGCCAGCGGCCGGTGGTCGGGATGGACCATGTCGGGGGTCACCGGCCAGGCGCACGGTAGCGTGCCCAACTCGGCGGCCAGGTCGGCGCCGCTGTAGGCGGCGACGACGCCGGGCAGTTCCCGGGCGGCGTCGAGGTTCACCCGGGTGATCCGGCCGTGCGCGACCGGGCTGCGCACCAGGGCCAGGTGCAGCAGGCCGGGCAGGGTGATGCTGTCGGTCCAGCGGGTCTGGCCGGCGATCAGTCGGGCGTCCTCCTTGCGGAGCATGGGCCGACCGACCAGGGCGGTGTCCTGCGTGGTCTCGGTCATGCCGATCCCTCCCCGCCGCGCATCACCTCGGCCGCCGAGGCGACCGCGCGCACGATGTTCTGGTATCCGGTGCAGCGGCAGAGGTTTCCCTCCAGGCCGTCGCGTATCTCATGGTCTGTGGGTGCCGGGTTCTCGTGCAACAGGTCCACCGATGCCATGATCATGCCGGGGGTGCAGTAGCCGCACTGCAACGCGTGGTGCTGGTGGAAGGCCTGCTGGACCGGGTGCGGCTCGCCGCCGTCGGTCAGGCCCTCGATGGTGGTGATCTGGGCACCGTCGACCTGGGCGGCCAGCACGCTACAGCTCTTCACGCTGGCACCGTCCATCAGGACGGTGCACGCCCCGCAGTTCGAGGTGTCGCAGCCGATGGGTGTGCCGACCTTGCCGAGTCGTTCACGGAGATAGTGGACAAGAAGGAGTCGGGGTTCGACGTCGTCGACGTAGCGAAGCCCGTCGACGGTGACGTCGATGCGTGCCATAGGACCCCCCGGGGGTTGGGAGTGATCACCGGCCGCGCCGGACGGCGTGACGCCGCCCACATTATGGCCGCCGCCCGGGGCGCGGAAGTCGCTTGCCGAAACACGTGACGGTTCAATCACTCCGTCCGGGCCGAACCGGTGCCGGTCGGCGGGCCGTCAGGACAGCCCGGCTCCTACCACCCTGCCGATCCCGAAGGTCACCACCGCGGCGAACGCGCCGAGCAGCAACTGCCGACCGCCACCGTAGTACCAGCGCCGGTTGGTGAACCGCGAGGTGAGCGCGCCGGCCCCGAACAGGCCCAGCGCGGCCAGCAGCGCGGCCAGCCCCAACGAGTGTGCCCCGGCCAGGTACGGCAGCACGGGCAGCAGCGCGCCGAGCGCGAACGAACCCAGCGACCAGAACGCCGCGGTCCACGGCGACGGCAGGGCGTCGGGGTCGACGCCCAACTCCTCCCGGGCATGCGCCCGCCAGGCCTGTTCGGGGTCGCGCGAGATCTGCTCGGCGACCCTGCGGGCCAGTTCCGGGTCTACCCCGCGCCGTTCGTAGACCAGCGCGAGCTCCGCCAGCTCGGCATCGGGACTCCGGCGGATCTCGGACTTCTCCACCGCGATCTCGGCCC
>DASULA010000026.1:0-10684 GCA_036278435.1 Mycobacteriales bacterium
GTACTCCACGGGTACGGACCGATCGGCGCGGCCTACGCACGGGCCATCGCCGCAGACCCCACCGGGGTGTGGAAACGACTGGTCACCGACCCGGTAGACGGGTCACTGATCGAACACACCCGCACCACCTACCGGCCACCAGCCGCACTCGATGACTTCGTCCGCGCACGTGATCACACCTGCCGGTTCCCCGGCTGCCAACACCCCGCTCAACATGCGGATCTGGACCACACAATCCCCTGGCCAACCGGACCCACCACACCGGGCAACCTCGGCGCACTCTGCCGCCACCACCACCGCCTCAAACACCAAACCCCGTGGCGACTCACCCAAACCCACAGACAATTCCACTGGACCAGCCCAACCAGACGGCGATACACCACCGAACCAGAAATGCTCGCCGCTGGATCCTCCAGAGGCTCGCCTGACTCGTGACCCGAGGTCAGTCCATGTGCTTGGTGACGGTTTCGACGATGCGGGTGACCGAGGGCATGGTCAGGTCCTCCAGGGCGTCGGCCGAGGGCAGTGGCACGTGTGGGGCGGTGATCCGGATCAGCGGGCCGTCCAGGTCGGTGAACGCCTCCTCGGCGATGATCGAGACGACCTCGGCGCCCCAGCCGCACAGCCGCGGGTTCTCCTCCACGGTGAACACCCGGTTCGTCCGGGCCACCTCGGCCAGGATCGTCCTGGTGTCCAGCGGCACCAGGCTGCGCAGGTCCACCACGGCCGCGTCGATGCCGGCTCCGGCCAACTCCTCGGCCGCCCGAACCGCCCGGGGGACCATCGCGGCCAGCGCGAACAGGGTGCAGTCGGCGCCGTCGCGGACCACCCTGGCCGTGCCCAACTCGTCCACGATCTCCCCGTCGGGCACCTCGCCCCTGATCGGGTACAGCGACTTCTGCTCGAAGAACAGCACCGGGTCGGGGTCGCGGATGGCCGCGGCGAGCAGCCCGACCACGTCGCGGGCGTTGGACGGGGCAACCACCTTCAGGCCCGGGATCGCCATCGCCCAACTCTCCACGCTCTGCGAGTGCTGGGCGCCGAACCGCAGGCCGCCGCCGTTGGCCGACCGGATGACCAGCGGCAGGCTGACCTGACCGTTGGTCATGTACCGGGTCTTGGCGATCTGGTTGGCCACGATGTCCCAGCAGACCGCGAAGAAGTCGGAGAACATCACCTCGGCCACTGGCCGCAGCCCGGTCATGGCCGCACCCATGGCCGCACCCAGGATCGCCTGCTCGGAGATCGGGGTGTCCACCACCCGCCTGGGCCCGAACCGGTCGAACAGCCCCGGGGTGGCCTTGAACACCCCGCCGGCTCCGGCCACGTCCTCGCCGACCAGCACCACCCGGGAGTCCCGGGCCATCTCCTGGGCCAGCCCGTGGGCGACCGCGTCCCGATAGGTCAGTTCCGCCACGACGAGCCTCCGTCCGCCCACACGTCGGTCAGCACCAGTTCGGCCCCGGGAGTGGGAGCCGACCGGGCCGCCTCGGTCGCCTCGTCCACCGCCCGGCCGACCTCCTGATCGATCCGGTCCAGCACGTCGGCCGGCACGCCCTGCGTCGTCAGCCGGGCGCGGTAGGTCGGCACCGGGTCGCGGGCCAGCCAGGCCGCCACCTCCTCGTCCGGCCGGTACTTGCCCGGGTCGGCCCGGGAGTGCCCGCCGTGCCGGTAGGTCAGCGCCTCGACCAGGGACGGGCCGCCGCCGGACCGGGCCCGCTCCAGCGCCGCGGTCGCCGCGGCGTACACCGCGTCGGGGTCGTTGCCGTCCACCACGACCGGTTCCAGCCCGTAGGCCGCGGCCCGGTCGGCGGCTGGCCGGGGCACCGCCGTCACCGATCCGATCGGGGTGTACTCCATGTACTGGTTGTTCTCACAGACGTAGACCACCGGGGCCTTCCACACCGCGGCCAGGTTCAGCGCCTCGTGGAACGAGCCGATGTTGGTGGTCCCATCGCCGAAGAAGCACACCGCGACCTGACCTGAGCCCCGGTACTGGCTGGACCAGGCCGCGCCCAGGGCGATCGGCAGGTGTGCGCCGACGATCGCGTAGGAGCCCATCATCCCGTGCTCCACGCTGGTCAGGTGCATCGAGCCGCCCTTGCCGGCCATCAGCCCGGTGGACCGGCCGAGCAGTTCGGCCATCACCGGGGCCATCGGGGTACCCCGGGCCAGGGTGTGGGCGTGCCCGCGGTAGGTGGCGAAGGTCCAGTCGTCGGCCCGCATGGCCACGCCGAACGCCGCCGCGATGGCCTCCATGCCCAGCGACAGGTGGCTGGTGCCCTTCACCAGTCCCTGGAGGAACAGGTCGTAGGCGCGCTTCTCGAAGGTGCGCATCTCCACCATCCGGCGGTAGATGGCGAGCTGGGTGTCTTCGTCGGTCATCGGCGGCCCTCACATGCTGGTCGGACACCAGTTCGGATGACTGGTTGGCGGACGGTGCGACGGTTGCCTGTCAGTAGGCGTTGGCGACGAACAGCTCGTCGGCCGGGAACAGGGTGATGACCTCGCAGCCGTCGGCGGTGACCACCACCTCCTCCTCGATCCGCGCGGCGGACATCCCGTCGGTGGCCGGGCAGTAGGTCTCCAGCGCGAAGACCATGCCCTCCTTGATCTCGACCGGGTGCTCCAGGCTGTTCAACCGGCTGATGATCGGCCGCTCGTGCAGGCCCAGCCCCACTCCGTGCCCGAACTGGAGGCCGAAGCAGGACATCTCATCGGGGAAGCCGAACTCCTCGGCCCGCGGCCAGGCCCGCGCGATCGCGTCGGTGCTCTGACCGGGGCGGACCAGGGCGATGGCCGCGTCGATCCACTCCCGGGCCCTGGTGTACGCGTCGCGCTGGGACTGGTCGGCCCGCCCGACGTTGAAGGTGCGGTAGTAGCAGGTTCGGTAGCCCAGGTACGCCTGGATGATGTCGAAGAACGCCTGGTCGCCCGGCCGGATCAGCCGGTCGGCGAACACGTGCGGGTGCGGGTTGCAGCGCTCGCCGCTGACCGCGTTGATCGCCTCGACGTGGTCCGACCCCTGCTCGTAGAGGTACCTGGTGGCCAGCCCGACGATGTCGTTCTCCCGCACGCCCGGTTTGAGCGCCTCGGAGATCACCTGGTACACGCCGTCCACCATGGCCGCGGACATGTTCAGCAGCATGATCTCGTCCACGGACTTGATCTCGCGCGCGTCCAGCATGACCTGCTGGCCGTCCTGGATGGTCAGGCCCTGGTCGGTCAGCGCGGTGACCATCGGCAACTCGGCGATGTCCATGCCCACCGGCAGGTCGGACACGCCCTCCTCGGCCAGGATCGAGTGGATCTCCCGGGCGGCCCGCTCGAACAGCCCGGCATCCGGGGCGATCGCGCCGCGCAGGCCGACCAGGCCGGCCCGGGAGTGGCCCGGTTCCAGCCAGGGGCAGAACAGCTCGTGGTGGCGGGCGGCCGAGCCGAAGTCCCAGATGAACGGGTCGCCGGTGCGGGTGAGCAGGCAGAACCGGGTCATCTTGTCCCGGGCCCACTCGCCCAGATGAGTGCTGGACACGTATCGCACGTTGTTCATGTCGAACAGTAGCAGCGCGCCGAGGTCGGAGGCGTCCAGTGCCTGCCGGGCCCGGGCCAGCCGGTGCGTCCGCAGCCGGTCGAAGTTGACCCGTTCCTCGAAGTCCACGGCCATCCGGCCCGGCGCGACCATCCGTTGCTGCCGGGTTGGCGCTTCGGTCATGCCCACCTCCTCCGATCCGGTCACTACAATCGTTTGTAGTGACCGGCCTGTCAAGGTCGCGATGCCGTGCCTGACCGCCCTGGTGCCCCGCCACCGTGGATTACCATATATGTCATGAGTATGACGCGGACAACGGTGTACCTGACCAGGCAGGCGAAGCACCGGCTCGCCGTGGCGGCCCGCCGCCGACACCGCAGTGAAGCGGAGTTGATCCGAGAGGCGATCGACCAGCTCCTGGCCGCCGAACCGCACCACCCGACACCCACCCTGCCGGTGTTCGACGACCTGGACCCGTCCCTTCCGGACCGCGTGGACGAGGAACTCGCCCGCGGATTCGGTGCTGATGGGTTCGGCTGGACCGACGCCAGGGGGGCGACGTGCCACGGCTGATCGCCGACACGTCCGGCCTACTGGCCGGGATGGCCGCCGGTCACGCCGCGCACCATGCGGTGCGGGACGTTTTGACCGCGGCCGAGGACCGGCCCGTGGTCAGTCCCCTGGTACTCGCCGAACTCGACTACCTGCTGTCCACCCGGCTTGGCGCGCGGGGATCGTTGCAGGCGATCGACGCCCTGACCGCGGGGGCATACGAGATCCCGGTGATCGACGAGCGCGACCTGACAGCGGCCCGCCCGATGCTGGCCAAGTACGCCGACGCGAACATCGGTCTCACCGATGCCATCAACGTCGTGCTGGCCGACCGGTACGGCACCGACCTGGTGCTCACCCTCGACGAACGGCACTTCCGGATCATCCGGCCGTTGAGTGACTGCCACGCCGCCTTCCGGCTGCTGCCGACCGACCGGTGAATGAGGTCAGCCTGTCACGTTCCGGCCGTGCCGTGGCCGGCGAAGTAGTCGCGCACGGCATGGAACGACTCCTTGGGTTCCCAGGGCAGGTCCGGGTAGGTCGTGCCGGTGCGGTCGGAGAAGCTCTTCACCAGGCCGTAGCTGGCCATGTCCAGGTCGAACCGGGGATCGTCGCTGTACGTGGCGGCCGGCATCACGAAGGTGAACACGAACGCGCCGTCCACGCCGGCCCGGTCCACGATGCCGAGCAGGTCGGTGAGTTCCCGAGCCTGCACGCCCTCGTCCCGGACGTAGTCGCCGTCCAGCCGCGGCGGCGTGGTGTCCTCGATGATCGCCCACCCCATGCCGCCGGCGTCCTCGGCGCCCCGGTACGTGCAGCAGCCGAACTCGGTGACCACGACCGGCTTGCCGGACGCGAGGTACGGTCGGAGTTGGTCGTCGTAGAACGGCCGGTTGCGGGCTTCCCGGTAGTGGTCCAGGCAGACGAAATCGAACAGCGACCAGTCGACCCGCTCGAACGGCACCGACGCGTAGGTCACCTCGCCGGCGAACACCCGGTGGACGGTGTCAGCCGCCTCGGTCAGGAACGCGTTGAGCGGCGCGTTGTGCGCGCCGGTGGTGATGCTGTCCACGAACGCCGGTCCGCCAATGCGTTCCATCAGGTTGTCACCGGGCAGGATGCCCCGCATGAACAGGCTCAACTCGCAGCCCACCATGAACACCAGCCCCGGGCGGCGGCGACGCAGCGCCTCGGCGTCGGTGGCGCAGCGCACCACGTAGTCGAGGGTCTCCTCGGGACTGTGGTCGCTCATCTGGGGGGAGAGCCACACCTCCAGGCCCAGCCGCAGCGCGTCCTCGGCGGCCGGCATCAGCCGGTCGGGGTCCAGGCCGGAGATCCGCACCGCCGTGCAGTGCAGGTCATCCCTGATGATCTCCAGTTCCCGGCGTACCACCCGTGGGTCGAACACCGGGCGCAGCAGCACCCCGTCGTTGGCCGTGCCCACGTCGTAGTTCATTCCCCTGCGCCTCATGATCGCCATCCTCCCCCCAGAGGTGTCCGGTGCCGGGTGAGTGCCCGCGCCGGTCAGGACGAGGCGCCGGAGTAGTGGCGCAGGCCGAACCTCCAGAACCAGCGGGTGAGCCCGAACAGCGCGGCGGCCAATCCCACCGCTCCGGCCAGCGTGGACCCCGACAGCCGGGCGGTGATGCCTTCGGCCGGCACGGTCACCGCGAACGCGATCGGCACCAGGAAGGTCAGCCCAATCTTCAACCAGCCCGGGTAGACGCCTACCGGCCACCGGCCGGCCTGGTAGATCCCCTGGAACAGTTCCACGATCTGGTCGATCCGCACCACCCAGAACGCCACCGTGGTGAGCATCATCCAGAAGCAGTAGATCATCACCGCCCCGGCCAGCAGCGCCACGGCGAACCCGAGCGCGTGTGCCAGGCCCATTCCGTGCCCGAGCCGCAGCACCGCGACGGCCAGCACTACCGCTCCGCTCAACACGTCCACCGCCTGCCAGATCGCCACCATCCGGACGCTGACCAGCAGTTGCGCGTCGGCCGGTTTGGTCAGCACGTAGTCCAGGGTGCCTTCCTGCACGTCGGTCATGAACTGGGTCATGTTGGGCTGGATCACGGTGCGGATCAGCCCGCCCATGATGGTGAACACGCCCATCACGGCGAGCAGTTCCGGCCGGCTCCAGCCGTTCAGCTCGCTCACCCGGCCGAACACCAGCGCGAGCACGGCCAACCCGGTGCCCAGCGCCAGCGCGGACTGGAACAGGTAGACTAGGAAGTTCACCCGGTACTGCAACTCGTTCATCGCGCCGATCCGGAAGTACAACCAGGCCAGCCGGGCCGCCCGTACCGGCGGGAACTCCCACGGGTCCGGTGTGCCACCACCGGGCGCCATCAGTTGCCCACCGCCGAGTACTGCCGCACCGCACGCCGCCACACCACCGCGACCAGGCCGGCTCCGATGGCGATCCACAGCGCCTGCGTGCCCAGCCCGGTGAGCAGCTCCCGGCCGGTGACCGGACCGACCAGCGACTGGATCGGGAAGCCGAAGGTCGACTGGAACGGCAGGAAGCCGGCCACGTCGCGGACCCAGCCCGGCATGATCCGCATCGGCACCAGCCGCCCGGACAGCAGCAGCTCGGCCACGAAGTACAACTCGAACAGCGCACCCACCCGGGTGGTCCAGAACGTGACCATGCCCAGCAGCCACAGGAACATCGAGCGGATCAGGTAGGCACCCCAGATCGCCACGGCGAACGTGGCCACCTGCGCGGCGCTGGTGTGCAGGCTGGGCCGGAACACCGCCGAGAGCACCGCGGCGATCGGCAGCCACAGCAGGATCACCACGAACTTCCAGCCGGCGAAGAACGCCAGGTCGTGGTGGATCGGGTGCACCGGTTGCAGCAACTGGCCGGACAGCCGGCCCTGCCGGATCCGCTGCTCCCACCCGTACGGGGTGAAGACAATATTCATATTTCGGACAAGAGTCCAGACAATGTAATAAGCGGCGAACCCGCCGGCGGTGTAGCCGGACACCGACCCGCCGTTGGCGCGGGCCACCGTGGACCACACCACCAGGTAGATCACCGGCTCGGCCACCATGCCCACCATGTACAGGTAGTTGCCCACCCGGTACTGGAACTGGACGGACACCGCGACCTTCATAGTCCGCACGTACAGGTCGACCATCGAGCGGAGCCGACCCACGGTCGCGACGGGATTTTGCGGCGCCGTGGTCACGGCCCGCTCGACTCGGTGACCGGCTCGGTAACGGGTCCGGTCGCCGGGTCGCCGCCGGTGAAGACCAGCTCGATCACGTCCTCGATCGGTGGGTCCTCCACGGTCAGGTCCAGCACCGAGTGGTCGGCCAGCAGCCGCGCGGTGACCCGCGCGGTGTCCGCCCTGGGTACCCGCAGGGTGACGCGCTCGCCATCCACCAGGAGCACGTCGCCGTAGCCGGTCAGGTCCACCGGCTGGTCCAGGGTCACCCCGATCGTCTTGTGCGCCGAGAACTGGTCAGCCAGCGCGGTCAGGTCACCGTCGAACAAAATCCGGCCGTGGTGGATGACGATCACCCGCCGGCACAGCGCCTCCACGTCGGCCATGTAGTGGCTGGTCAGTAGCACGGTCGCCCCGTACCGGCGGTTGTAGTCGGCCACGAACGAGCGGATCCGTTTCTGCATGGTCACGTCCAGGCCGATGGTCGGCTCGTCCAGGAACAGCACCGACGGCCGGTGCAGCAGCGACCCGGCGATCTCCACCTTCATCCGCTCGCCCAGCGACAGGTTGCGGACCGGCTTGCGGACCAGGTCGCCGATGTCGAGCAGCTCGACCAGTTCCGCGCGGGTCCGGTCGAACCGCTCGCGGCCGATCCGGTACACCGCCCGGTTCAGCTCGAACGAGTCGTCGGCCGGGATGTCCCACTGCAACTGGTTGCGGTTGCCCATCACCAGGGTCATCGCCCGCAGGTAGTCCTGCTCCCGGCGGGACGGGACGTGACCGAGCACGCTCACCGTGCCCGCGGTGGGATACAGCAGCCCGGAGAGCATCTTCAGCGTGGTGGTCTTGCCGGCGCCGTTCGGGCCGAGGAAGCCGACCACCTCGCCTGGCCCGATGTCGAACGAAACGCCGGCCACCGCGTGCACCGCCCGGGTGGTCCGGTGGAACAGGCCGCGCACGGCCGCGGCCAGCCCGGCCTCACGCTCGGCCACCTGGTATGTCCGGCTCAGGCCCTCGACCCGGATGACCGGCGCCGGTTCGGGCACGGTGGGCCTCCTCGGTCGGCGGGACGCGCCGGGTCGCCCCGGCCGCGGCGGGTCCATGATCCCGTTGCGGCCCGGTGTCCCGCACGCGGTTTTCCGCCGGGGCCGTCCCACCCGGTGGCCCGGCCCCGGCCAGACCGCGACACAGCCCGCCGCGGAGGTCCGACCGCGGCGCCGGGGACCTCAGGCGGCCGGACGGCGGGTGCGGCGGCCGGGCCGCTGCCGGCGCCCCGGGTCGGCCGGGTGGCCGGACCGAGCCGGCGCCCGGACCGGCTGGGCGGCCCGGGCCGGCCGGTGCTCGCGCGGTGCCGGCGGCCCGACCAGTTCCCGCACCTGCGGGTGGTCGGCGTCCAACCGCCTGGCGCGCACGTCCACCCCGGCGGCGCGCAGCATCCGCTCCACCGGACGGCACTGGTCGGCCAGCGCGACCACCACCACGGTGCCCTCGGCGCCGGCCCGGGCGGTGCGACCGGACCGGTGCAGGTACGTCTTGGAGTCCGCCGGCGGGTCCACGTGCACGACCAGCTCGATGTCGTCCACGTGGATGCCGCGGGCGGCCACGTCGGTGGCGACCAGCACTCGGCTGGTGCCCTCGGCGAACGCCCGCAACTGGCGGGTCCGGGCGTTCTGCGCCAACCCGCCGTGCAGTGCGCCGGCCAGGATGCCCGCGCCGGTGAGCTGGCGGGCCAGCCGGTCGGCGCCGTGTTTGGTCCGGGAGAACAGCAGGGCGCGGCCCATCCCGCCGGCCAGGGCGGTGACCAGGTCCAGTTTCGCCTTCGGGTCCTCAGCCTCGAACAGGTGGTGGGTGGCGGTCCGCTCGGGTGACTCCTCGGTGTCCAGGGCGACCAGCACCGGGTCGTCCAGGTACTCCCGGACGATGACCTGCACATCGTTGTCGAGGGTCGCGCTGAACAGCAGCCGCTGCCCGTCGGTCGGGACCTGGGCGAGCAGCGCGCGCACCGCCGGCAGGAAACCCAGGTCACACATGTGGTCGGCCTCGTCGAGCACGGTCACTGCCACCTCGTCCAGGACGCAGGCGCCCCGGTCGATCAGGTCGGTCAACCGTCCCGGGGTGGCCACCACGATCTCCACGCCGCGGCGCAGCGCGCTGATCTGCCTGGACAGCGAGGTGCCGCCGTACACGGTGGTCAGCCGCAGCCGCAGCGCGTCGGCCAGCGGCGACAGGGCGTCGGCGACCTGCTGGGCGAGTTCCCGGGTGGGCACCAGCACCAGGCCGCGCGGGCGGGTCGGCCGGGCCCGGCGGGACTCGCCGGCCAACCTGGTGAGCATCGGCAGCCCGAAACCGAGGGTCTTGCCCGACCCGGTCCGGGCCCGGCCGAGCACGTGCTCACCGGCGAGCGCGTCCGGCAGCGTCGCCGCCTGGATGGGGAAGAACTCGGTGATGCCGCCGCGGGTCAGCGCGGTGGTCAGCGCGGCCGGCAGTCCGGCGTCGGCGAGCGAGCGCGCCACCGGGCGCGGCGGGCGGGTGTGGTCGGCCAGCCAGGACGCCGGGGTGTTGGCCGCCGGGGCGGGGCCGGATCCGGCGTTACGGCGACCGCCGCCGCGTACCGGGCCGCCCGGCGAGCGGCGTCGGGTGCCGGCGTCGCGCCGGCCGGCGGGGTTGGAGCGAGCTGCGTTGGAGCGAGAGGCACCGCGGGTGGGTCGGGGCACAGGAGTCCGTCCGTCGAAGGTGTGCAGGCCGCAGCGAGCCCACGCGCGGGGAAACCCGTGACGGAAGGGATGTCGAGCGACCACGTGCCCCGGAAGGTCCGAGGCACCACGAAACGACCAAAGGTCGTTGGAGACAAGGGTACGGCACCGGCCCGGTGGCCCGGGCGGCACTCCCACCACGGGCCCGGGCCTCCGGTGCCCCCGTACTGGGCGCCGGAGCCGGGTCAGGGCATTCGCAGCGACATCACGAGGTACCGGAACCGGACGCCGCCGGCGGCCCCGGCACCCGGTTCGGGGGTGATCATGGCCGGCTTGCCGCTCCGGGTGAGCGACAGCCGCACCGCCTCGGGCCCGGCCGCGCGCAGCCCGTCCAGCAGGTACGGCGGGATGAACGCCACCGTTACCGGCTCGCCGGACACCTCGCCGGCCAGTTCCTCCTCGGCCTCGGCGCCGTCCGGCTCGCCCGCGCTGACCAGCACCGTGCCGGGCCGAAACGACAGGCGCACCGGCGGGTTCGGTCCGGCGACCGGGCAGACCCGTCCGATCGCCTCGACCAGTGCCCGGGCCGGAAGTTCGGCGACGGTCTGGTATCCGGTCGGCCACAGCCGTCCGAGTCGGGGGAAGTTCGCGTCCAGCAGCCGGGCCATCGTGCACCGGCCGGCGGTGCCGTCGGCCCGGATGCCCAGCATTCCGTCGCCGCTGGTGCCGCC
>DASULA010000027.1:0-6026 GCA_036278435.1 Mycobacteriales bacterium
AGCCAGTGGCCGAGCAGCATGATCACCACCAGCAGGGCCAGTTCCCACCAGAAGTCCAGGTCCGGCCCGGCGAACAGCCCCAGCCGACCCAGCGAGGTGGCGGCGCTGGCCACGAACGCCACCGTGATCGCCGAGCCGACCAGCAGCATCATCCCGGGCCGGCGGGCTCGGATCTCGGCCACCGCCCCGGTCAGGAACGGCTCGCCGCCGTAGACATACACGGCCACGCCCAGCACCGGCGACACCCAGATCACCGGGCCGTGGCCGGGCAGCCGGTAGCCGAGCAGGTGGGCGAACGTCGGGCTGAGCGCCACCACCGGCACGGCCAGCACCAGGCACCGCCAGAACCGGGTCCGGTACCGCGTGGCGTGGTCGCCGTGCCCGGTGTGCTGCTCGGGGTGCGGGCCGCCGTCGCGGTCGGTATGACTCGGGTGCATCGGGGTTCCGGCCCGTTCCTCGGGTGAAGTGAACACGTGGAATCCGGCAGTTTGGGACGATCACCGGCATGCCGCCGGTATTCGGCGGTCGGCCGGGTGGGAGGAGCAGTCGTGGGAGTTCTCGCGGAGCTGGTGTCCGGTATCGGCAGCGGCACGATCCAGGTGATCGACCTGACCGCGCCCCTGTCGGACCGCACGCCCATCATCCAGCTACCCCCGCCGTTCGCGAACACGCCTGGATTCTCGTTGGAGGAGATCAGCCGCTACGACGACCGGGGCCCCGCCTGGTACTGGAACACCATCCACACCGGGGAGCACGTCGGCACCCACTTCGACGCGCCGGTGCACTGGGTGACCGGTCGGGACCGGCGGGACGTCTCCCAGGTCCCGGTCCGCAGCCTGCTCGCCCCGGCCGCGGTCATCGACAAGAGCGCCGAGTGCGCCCGGGACGCCGACTTCCTGCTGGAGGTGGACCACGTGCGGGCCTGGGAGGCCGAACACGGGCCGCTGCCGGCCGGCGGCTGGCTGCTCTACCGCACCGGTTGGGACGCCCGCGCGCACGACCAGGCCGAGTTCCTCAACGCCGACCAGAACGGCCCGCACACCCCGGGCGTGTCCATCGAGTGCGCCCGCTGGCTGGCCACCGAGGCGCCGGTCATCGGCATGGGGGTGGAGACGGTGGGCACCGACGCGGGCGCGGCGCACGGGTTCGACCCGGCCTTCCCGTGCCACAGCTTCCTGCTCGGCGCGGACAAGTTCGGTCTCACCCAACTGGCGAATCTGGCCGAGCTGCCACCCACCGGCGCGGTGGTGGTGGCCGGTCCGCTGCCGATCGAGACCGGTTCGGGCAGCCCGGCCCGGGTGCTGGCGCTGGTGGAGCGCTGAGCGCGGTGCGGGTGGACCAGGCCGTCGGGCAGACCCTGGCCCGGCTCGGGGTGGAGCACGCCTTCGGCGTGATCGGCAGCGGCAACCTGATCGCCACCAACGCGCTGGTGGCCGGTGGCGCGGCATTCGTGCCGGCCAGGCACGAGGGCGGCGCGGTGACGATGGCCGACGCCTACGCGCGGGTGACCGGCCGGGTGGGCGTGTGCAGCGTGCACCAGGGCCCCGGGCTGACCAACACCATGACCGGGTTGACCGAGGCGGCCAAGAGCCGCACTCCGCTGGTGGTGCTGGCCGCCGACACCCCGGCGGCTGACATCCGGTCGAACTTCCGCATCGACCAGGACGCCATGGTCGCCGCGGTCGGCGCCGTGCCCGAGCGGGTGTACGGCCCGGACACGGCCGTCGCCGACACGGTGCGGGCGTACCGTCGGGCGCTGGCCGAGCGGCGCGCGGTGGTGCTGATGCTGCCGCTGGACGTGGCCGCCGGGCAGGTGTCCGAGCCGGTCGGACCGGGGGTGGACGTGGAGGTGGACGCCGGCTGGCTGCCCCCGGACCCGCCCGCGCCGGCCCCCGAGGCGGTCGGGACGCTGGCCGACGCGCTGGCCGGCGGTTCCCGGCCGCTGCTGTTGGCCGGCCGCGGCGCGGTGCGGGACGGCGCCGGTGCGGCGTTGGCGGCGCTGGCCGACCAGACCGGGGCGCTGCTGGCCACCTCCGCGGTGGCCAATGGGCTGTTCGCCGGCAACCCGTGGTCGCTGGGCATCTCCGGCGGGTTCGCCAGCCCGCTGGCCGCCGAGCTGATCGCCGCCGCCGACGTGGTGATCGGCTTCGGCGTGTCGTTCACCGGCTGGACCACCCGGCGCGGCCGGCTGATCGGGCCGGCGGCCACCCTCGCCCAGGTCGACCTGGACGCCGCCGCGCTCGGCGCGCACCGGCCGGTCGATCTGGGTGTGATCGGCGGGGTCGGGCAGACCGCGCGGGCACTGTCGGCCGAGTTGCGCCGCCGTGGGCACCGGCCGGCCGGCTGGCGCACCCCGGATCTGGCCGGGCGGATCGCCGCCGGGCAGTGGCCGGACGTGCCGTACTCCGACGCCTCCACCGACACCCGCATCGACCCGCGCGCGCTGTCGGTCGCGCTGGCGGAGATACTGCCGGCCGAACGCACCGTGGTGACCGACTCGGGGCACTTCATGGGCTTTCCAGCGATGTATCTGTCGGTGCCGGACGCGGCCGGGTTCGTCTTCACCCAGGCGTTCCAGTCCATCGGGCTGGGCCTGGCCTCGGCGATCGGTGCGGCGCTGGCCCGGCCGGACCGGCTGACCGTGGCCGCCCTCGGCGACGGCGGCGCGCTGATGGGACTGTCCGAACTGGAGACCGCCTGCCGGCTCAGCCTGCACCTGCTGGTGGTGGTCTACAACGACGCGGCCTACGGCGCCGAGGTGCACCACTTCGGACCGATGGGCGAGCCGCTGGACCTGGTCCGGTTCCCCGACACCGACTTCGCCGCGCTGGCCCGCGGCCTGGGCGCCCAGGGTGCCACGGTGCGCCGCCGCGCGGACCTCGCGGCGGTGGCCGAGTGGCTGGAGGGCGGGCGCAGCGGCCCGTTCGTGCTGGACGCCAGGGTCGTGCCCACCGTGGTCGCCGACTGGCTGGCCGACGCCTTCCGATAGCCGGCACGGTGTCCGGTTCCGATCCGTGGAACCTGGCGTGGAAGCTGCCGTGTAACCGGTTACGGACGCAGGTCGTCCCGCCCGGACGGGCAACCGTGTCGGGGGATCGGCGCGATGCTATCGGCAGGTGGTATCCGGGTCGGGGCGGGCGGTTGCCCGATGTCGCCATCGCATCGCCCGGCCGGACCATATGGTCCACTGATGAGCCCTGTTGAGCGCCTCGCCGGTGAGTTCCTGGACGAGTGGTTCGCCGAGTACCCGACCTTCGCCTCGATCGTCGGCGCCGAGGGCCACGACGGCGACCTCGGCGACTTCTCCGCGGCGGCGTTCGACCGGCGGGACCGGCGGACCCGGCACTGGCTGGACACCCTGTCCGCGCTCGACGGCGACCCGTCCCCGCACGACCGGCACGACCCCACCGATGACCCCGCCGGCCTGGACGACCAGGTGGACCGGGACGCCATGATTGCCTACCTGCGTGGCGAGCTGGTGACCGCCGAGGTGCCGGCATGGCGGCGGGACCCGGGCATGTACCTGCTGCACTGCCTGTTCGGGGTGAACGTGCTCTTCTGGCACCGGCTGTACCCCGAGCCCGAGCTGGCCGCGGCGGCCGAGTCCCGGCTGCGCCAGGTTCCGGGGGTACTCGACCACGCCCGGCGCAACCTGGATCCGGACCTGGCCGCTCCGCTGGTGGTCCGCCGGGCCGCCGCGATGGCCACCGGCGGGGCGGCCCTGGCCCGGGAGGTGGTGCCCGGCGAGGTGGACGACCCGGCGCTGCGGGCCAGGCTGGCCGAGGCCGGCGCGGTGGCCGGCGAGGCGTTCGCCGACCTGGCCGGCTGGCTGGAGGAGTTCGCCGGGAAGGCCCGGGGAGACTGGCGGTTGGGCGAGCGGCGGTACACCGAGCTGCTGCGGCAGCGCGAGCTGTTGGACTTCGACGCGGCCGGACTGCGCGAACACGGCTGGCGGGCCTACCGCGAGCTGGACGCCCAGATGCGCGAGGTGGCCGCCCGGGTGCCCGGCGGCAGTGCGGACTGGCGCTCGGTGATGGAGACGCTCAACGCCGACCACCCGCCCACCCCCGAGGCGATGCGCGAGGAGTACGAGCGGGTCACCCGGCGGGCTCGCGACTTCCTGGTCGAGCACGACCTGGTGTCCTTCGGCGAGGGCGAACAGTGCCTCGTGGTGCCCGGCCCGGTGTTCTCCCGGGCGGTGAACGCGGTCGCCTCCTACCTCCCGCCGCCGTTGCTGCGCGGTGTGCGGACCGGCCGGTTCAACGTGCCCTACCCTCCGGGCGGGGCCACCGACGAGCAGGTGGAGCAGCGGCTGCGGACCAACAGCCGGGCCTCGATGCCGACCATCGTGGCGCACGAGGCCTACCCGGGACACCACTGGCACCTGTCCTGGCTGGTGGGCATGCACCGACCGATCCGGGCCGTGCTCGGCACGCCGTTCTTCAGCGAGGGTTGGGGCCTCTACGCCGAGCACGTCATGCGCGAGCACGGCTTCTTCGCCGATCCGGCACAGGAACTGGCCCACCTGGACGCCCGCATCTTCCGGGCCGCCCGGATCGTGGTGGACACCTCGCTGCACTGCGGCGACATGGACCTCGACCAGGCGGTGGAGTTCATGACCACCCGGGTGTCGCTGTCGGCGGGTACCGCGCGCAGCGAGGTGGAGCGCTACTGCTCCACGCCGACCCAGGCGGCGGCATACCTCACCGGGGCGTTGGAGATCGAACGGATCCGGGCCCGCTGGCGGGAACGGCGGCCGAACGCGCCGCTGCGGGAGTTCCACGACGCGCTGGCCGGCACCGGCGAACTTCCACTGGGCCTGGTCGAACGGCTCGTCCTGCGGTAGGCGGCCGGCGACGGCCGTCAGGAGGTGCGGTCGTAGTCGGTGTGGGCGATGATCTCGGCGATCTGCCGGGGTTCCAGATCCCCCTCGCTGCCGGGCACGGTCGGCACGTACCCGACCAGCACGCCGTCGCCGAGCACCTGGGCCTCCAGCCCGGACGCGCCGTCGGTGTCCCACACCGCCTCGGTCGAGGCGTCCAGCACGATCCGCACGCCGTGCCGGTAGGGGTGCACCCGGGCCACGTGTGCCGCGAAGCCCCACTCACGCAGCAGTCCGACCACGGTCTGGGCGGTCTCAGGTCGCATGTGATCACCAACGTGCCAGGGTGGCCCCGGTGTTCCGGTCCACCGGTGCTGGGTCGCCGGTCGGGCTCCCGGGTACCCGGCCGGTCGGTCTGGTCGGTCTGGTCGGTCTGCTCACAGGCCGGGGGCGAAGTCGTACCCGGCGATCGGGGTGACCTGGTCGGCGGAGTTGCCGTAGACCAGCTCGATCTCCTGGTGCGCGGTCAGGGTGATCGACGCCGGGTCGCCGGTGTACCGGGTGCCGTCCACGTAGGCGCGCAGTGTGTGCGTGTCGTCCGTGCACAGCCCGCCCAGGCAGGATCGGTCCAGCCGCACCTGCCACTCGGTCATGAACTGGCCCAGAGTGAAGGTCGCGTGCGCGTCCGGTGACTCGACGTGCAGCACGCCGGTGGTGTCGTGGGTGTGCAGGGGACTGATCCGCCCGGCCGACGCGTCGATGCCGACCCCGGCCGGCACGGTCACCGGCTGGCCGTCCACCACCACGTCCAGGTGGGCGTGGATGTGCTGCGCGGTGCCCTCTGCGTCGAGCATCTGAAGGCCGGCGGCGCGCACCGCGCCGGAGGTGTTTGCCGGCGATGACCACGGCGGGGGAGTGGCGCGCCCCGGGCCGGCGGTCGCCGCCTGGGTCTGGTCGTTGCCCGACGTCCCGCCGCAACCGGCGAGCACGCCGAGCGCGGCGACGGGCAGTGCGGCCACGGCCAGCACACGACGGATTCTCACGGATGGTCCTTCCGGTACGGCTGGATCGGGGCGCGGGTGTGTCCACCGCACCTGACGTGTTCTGGATTTTCCGGTCCACCAGCCTGGAACGGGGCGGACCTCTGGTGTCCACCGGCGTCCTGAGCTGTCCCCGGTTCGGATGGCACCGAGTTCCACCATAC
>DASULA010000028.1:0-8441 GCA_036278435.1 Mycobacteriales bacterium
AGCCCGCCGACACCCTCCAGGTCCACCTCGCCCCGGGCGACCAGCAGGTGCAGGTAGGGCGCCGCGGGCAGGTCCGTGCCGCCACCCGGCTCCAGCCGGGCCACGTGCAGCGCGGCGAACCGCTGGTGGATGCGGATCGCGGTGGTGTCCCGGTGCCGGGGCAGGCCCGAGGCCACGGTGACCAGGCCACCGCCGGCCAGCTCCGCGCCGATCTCCACCTGCTCGTACCCCGGGTCGATGCCCGGCTCGTCGGGCAGCACCCACATCTGGATGAAGTGCACCGGATCGCTGTGCTGCGGGCTGCCGTCCAGGCGCCAGGAGTCGTTCTTCTCCGAGTGCAGGATCCCGGTGCCCGCGCTCATCCGCTGCGCCAGGCCGGGGTAGATAACGCCGTGGTGGCCTTGGGAGTCCTGGTGCACCAGCGAGCCGTCGAGCACCCAGGTGACGATCTCCATGTCCCGGTGCGGGTGGGTCTCGAATCCGGCCCCGGGGCGCACCCGGTCGTCGTTGGACACCACCAGCAGGCCGAAGTGGGTGTTACCCGGGTCGTAGTGCGCGCCGAAGGAGAACGAGTGCCGGGAGTCCAGCCAGGACAGCTCGGTCCGGAAGCGCTGCCCGCCCTTCCGCACGTCGAATCGCGCCATACCACCCTCCTGATCGTCCTTCGATTGTTGCATACGCAACTACCTGTTCGGCGCGGATCGGTGATCATCGCTCGACCGGCGCGGCCCGGCCGCACCCCGCCACGGGAGCAGGTCGAGCCGACACCACACCGACGGTCACCGGTACCCGCCGGTTCCGCCCCGATCTGCGACGGTGACCGCCGGGGCCGTGGTACCCGTGGTGCGGCCGTGGTTCACCCGGGGACGGCCGCGAACCGGCCGGCGCGTGGCAGGCTTCACCTGTGACCCCGCCACCGCCACTGGCTGCCACCCTCACCCTCCTGGAGCGGTCCACCGGAGCCTTGGCCACCCAGAGCGTGACCCGGATGGACGAGATGCTGCCGTGGTTCCGGGAGACCCCGGCCGAACAGCGTTCCTGGGTGATGCTGGTCGCCCAGGCCGGTATCGCGTCGTTCGTGGAGTGGCTGCGCAACCCGACCGACCTGCCTTCCATCACCGGGGAGGTGTTCGGCGCCGCGCCCCGGGAACTGGCCCGCTGGATCAGCCTCCAGCAGGCTGTGGACCTGGTGCGAGTCACCGTGGAGACGGTGGAGTCGATGGTGGACAACCTGGCCGCCCCGGGCGAGGAGGCGGCGCTGCGCGAGGCGGTGCTCCGGTACAGCCGGGAGATCGCGTTCGGTGCGGCTCAGGTCTACGCGGGCGTGGCCGAGACCCGGGGAGCCTGGGACGCCCGGCTGGAGGCTCTGGTGGTCGACGCGCTGCTGCGCGGGGACACCGACGAGGCGCTCCCGGGCCGGGCCTCGGCACTGGGCTGGGCGTCGATGTCGCCGGTGACCGTGGTGATCGGCAGCCCGCCGCCCGGCGACGCCCAGACCGTGTTGGACGCGGTGCAGCGGGCCGCCCGGCACGCCGGCACGGACCTGCTCGCCGGCGTGCACGGCGACCGGCTGGTGGCCGTGCTCGGCGGCGCCTCCGACGCGCTGGCCGCGGTGCGCCCGCTGCTCCCGGAATTCGGACCCGGTCCGGTGGTGGTCGGCCCGACCGCGCACGACCTGGGTTCGGCCGGCCGGTCGGCCCGGGGCGCCCTGGCCGGACTGCGGGCAGCGCTGGGCTGGCCGTCGGCGCCCAGGCCGGTACTGGCCGCCGACCTGCTGCCCGAGCGGGCTCTGTGCGGCGACGAGGAGGCCCGCGCCTCGCTGGTCGAGGAGATCTACCGCCCGCTGCGCGATGCCGGCTCCGCCCTGCTGGAGACCGTTACCGCCTACTCCGAGACCGGCGGGACGCTGGAGGGCACCGCCCGGATGCTGTTCGTGCATCCCAACACGGTTCGGTACCGGCTGCGGCGAGTGGCCGACGTGTGCGGGCGCTCCCCCACCAGCCCGCGGGACATGTTCACCCTCCAGGTCGCCCTCGTGCTCGGCTTCCTTACCAATTGACCGCAGGATTGACAGCCGGCCGCGGCGATCGGTCCGGGGCGCGAATCTACGGCACCGTAACTTACTCTTCCGTAGATAAGCCACGGGCGACCCTGGGCAGAGCATCGAGTCGATCGCATATTATTGTAGGTACTCCACAAAGCGAGCGGTTACGGTTCGTGCGTGCCATCATCGCCTGCGGGCCACCTGCCAAGGCAGGGTTTACGGTGTGCTAGCGCTGCTCGCCCCCGGACAGGGGGCACAGGCCCCGGGAATGCTCGCGCCGTGGCTCGACCTGCCCGGCGTGGCGGCCCGGTTCCGCTGGCTGTCCGCGGTCAGCGGGCTCGACCTGGAGCGGTTGGGCACCACCGCCGGCGCCGAGGAAATCCGGGACACCGCGGTCACCCAGCCCCTGATCGTCGCGTTCGGACTGGCCGTGGCCGCCGAACTGCCGCTGGCCGGGGTGGACGCGACCGCCGGCCACAGCGTGGGTGAGATGACCGCGGCCACGCTGGCCGGAGTGCTCCCACCAGAGGCCGCGGTGGCGCTGGCCGCGGTGCGCGGGCGGGAGATGGCCGCGGCCTGCGCGCTGGACGAGACCGGAATGGTCGCCGTGCTGGGCGGCGACGCCGACGCGGTGATGGCCAGGATCGCCGAGGCTGGGCTCAGCCCGGCCAACCGAAACGGTTCCGGTCAGGTGGTGGCCGCCGGTCCGGTCGCCGGGCTCAGGGCGCTGGCCGACGACCCGCCGCCGGGCGCCCGGGTGGTGTCCCTGTCGGTCGCCGGCGCCTTCCACACGCCCTACATGGCCGCGGCCGAGAACGCCCTGACCGAACTGGCCGGGGGCATCGGCCCGGCCGACCCGCAGCGGATCCTGCTGTCCAATGCCGACGGCACCGCGGTCACCTCCGGCCGGCAGATGTTGCACCGGCTGGTGCAGCAGGTCACCGCGCCGGTGCGCTGGGACCTGTGCCAGGACACCCTGCGCGACATCGGGGTGACCGCCGTCGTCGAGCTGCCGCCGGCCGGCACGCTGGCCGGCCTGGCCAAGCGCGGGATGCGGGGAGTGCAGGTGCTCGCGCTGAAGAAGCCGGAACAGCTCGACGCGGCCCGCGATCTGATCGCGCACACCGCGACCGCGCAGGCGCAGCACACTCCGGACTGGCGGGTGGTGGTGGCACCGGTCAAGGGCACCTTCCACCCGGTCACGCTGGCCGAGGGGTGCAGCATCGCGGTGGGTGGGCTGCTGGGCACCGTACGGACCAACCGCGATGAGCACCAGGTCAGCGCGTCCTACGACGGCGTGCTGGTGGAATGGCTGCTCCAGGAGGGTGACCTGGTCGACGCCGGTGAGCCGCTTGCTCGCCTCTACCCAGGAACGGCAGGTTAAGCATGACCGACCCGTATACCGACCCGACCGCACCGACCCTGCGGGGAACGCCCGGCGGCTCGCCGGGTTCCCGGATCCTGGCGTTCGGTCACCACCAGCCGTCCACCGTGGTGACCAACGACGACCTGGCCCGCCGGGTCGACACCACCGACGAGTGGATCCGTGACCGGGTGGGCATCGTCAGCCGGCGGCTGGCCGGAGCCGACGAGTCGGTCGTGGACATGGCGGTGATCGCGGCCGGCAAGGCCATCGCCGGGGCCGGGCTGGCGCCCACCGACATCGACCTGGTGGTGGTGGCCACCTGCACCTTGCCCACCCCGATCCCGAACGCCTCGGCCCGGGTGGCCGCCCGACTGGGCATTCCGACCGCCGCCGCGTTCGACGTCAACACCGCCTGCTCGGGATTCTGCTACGCCCTGGGCACCGTGGACAGCCTGATCCGCGCCGGCACCGCCCGCTACGCCCTGGTGGTGGGTGCCGAGAAGCTGTCCGACTGGGTGGATTGGGACGACCGTTCGACCTGCATCATCTTCGCCGACGGTGCGGGCGCGGCGGTGGTCGGACCGTCCGACACGACCGGGATCGGCCCGGTGGTGTGGGGCACCGACGGCGACCGGGCCGACCTGATCTCCATCCCCGACCGGCGGTCGTTCATCCGCCAGGAGGGGCAGCCGGTGTTCCGGTGGGCCACCGGCGCGCTCGCCCCGTTCGCCCGGGCCGCCTGCGAGCGGGCCGGGGTGGACCCGGCCGAGCTGGCCGCGTTCGTACCCCACCAGGCGAACCTGCGCATCATCGAGGCGATCGCCCGGCGGTTGGGGGTCGAGCAGGACGTGGTCGCCCGGGACATCGTCGAGGCCGGCAACACCTCCTCGGCGTCCATCCCGATCGCTCTGGGGCGCATGCTCGAACGGGGCGAGGTGCCCTCGGGTCGGCCGGTGCTGCTGTTCGGCTTCGGCGCCGGCCTGACCTACGCCGGGCAGGTCATCCTCGCACCCTGAATCCGGCCGCCCGGCTGCCGTCGACCCGACCCCGCCGACCCGTGCCGGCCGGCACGGTTCCATCTGGACCACGATGGCCGGGAGCCGCCCCGCGTCGTCCGCCTCGCCCGTGACAGAGTGGCTGGCCCGGACCCGCACCACCCGACAGGCGGGGTCCCTCCCCGCCGTAACGAAAGGACCACCTGACGTGAAAACAGAGGAGATCCGCGCCGGGCTCGCCGACATCCTGGAGGAGATCGCCGGCATCGCCCCCGCCGACGTCGCGCTGGACAAGTCGTTCACCGACGATCTGGACGTCGACTCGCTGTCCATGGTGGAGATCGCCATGTCGGCCGAGGACAAGTTCGGAGTGAAGATCCCCGACGACGAGCTGTCCAACCTCAAGACGGTCGGGGACGCCGTCTTCTTCATCGAAAAGGCCCAGGCGAGCTGATGACCGGAGTGCTCGACGGCGGATCGGGCGCCCGACCGCCCGGGGCGGCCGGGGGTCAGCGCGTCGACGTCGTGATCACCGGGCTGGGTGCGACCACACCGCTGGGCGGTGACGTCGCGTCCACCTGGGCCGGCCTGGTCGCCGGCCGGTCCGGCGTGGGCCCACTCACCGAGGAGTGGGCCCGACAGATGCCCGCCCGCATCGCCGCCCGGCTCGCCGTCGAGCCCACCGAGGCGCTGTCCCGGGTCGAGGCCCGCCGGCTGGACCGCTGCCAGCAGGTCGCGCTGGTCGCCGCCCGGGAGGCCTGGGCCGACGCCGGGCTCGCCCGGCCGCAGCGGGAGGGCTCCGAGGAGAGCGCCGGCGGCACCAGGATCGACCCCGAGCGGGTCGCGGTGGTCATCGGTACCGGCATCGGCGGGGCGCTGACCATGCTCGGCCAGGACGACGTGCTGGAGGCCGAGGGCGTGCGCCGGGTCTCGCCGCTGACCGTCCCGATGCTCATGCCGAACGGACCCGCGGTGGCGGTCGGGCTGGACCTGCTGGCCCGGGCCCGGGTGCACACCCCGGTGAGCGCCTGCGCGTCCGGCGCGGAGGCGATCAGTCTGGCCCTGGACCTGCTCCGGGCCGGGCGGGCTGACGTGATCGTGGCCGGCGGTGCCGAGGCGTGCATCCACCCGCTGCCGATCGCCGGATTCGCCCAGATGCGGGCGCTGTCCACGCGCAACGACGAGCCCAGGGCCGCGTCCCGGCCGTTCGACAAGGCGCGGGACGGGTTCGTGCTCGGCGAGGGTGCCGGAGTGATGGTGCTCGAACGGGCCGACCATGCCAGGGCGCGTGGCGCCCGGGTGTACGGCGTGCTGGCCGGCGCCGGGGTCACCTCCGACGGCCACCACATCACCGGCCCGGAGCCGAGCGGCACCGGCGCGGCCCGGGCGATCACGCTGGCGCTGGCCGACGCCGGCCTGGAGCCGGCCGACATCGGGCACGTCAACGCGCACGCCACCTCCACCCAGGTCGGCGACATCCCCGAGGCCCGGGCGATCGCCGCCGCCGTGGGTGACCACGCGGTGGTCACCGCGACCAAGTCGATGACCGGGCACCTGCTCGGCGCGGCCGGCGCGGTGGAGGCGATCGCCACCGTGCTGGCGATCCGGGACGGCACCGTGCCGCCCACGATCAACCTGGAGAACCCGGACGATGATCTGACCCTCGACGTGGCCCGGGTCGAACCGCGCCAGATCCGGCTGTCGGCCGCGGTGAACAACTCGTTCGGCTTCGGCGGCCACAACATCGCCCTGGCCTTCCACCGCGGCTGACCGCAACACACCGGCGACCCCGTCGGCCGACCACACCGGCAACCAGCAGTCCCGAGGCCCGCGACAAGGAGTTGGTAACGTTGACGACCCTGGCGACCGCACCCACCGACACCGAAGGCGACTTCCGCGACCCGCGACTCCGGCTGGAGTCGCTGCTCGACTCCGGTTCGGTGTGCCTGATGGCAGCCCCGGACGACAGCGGCGTGCTCGCTGCCCGAGGCACCGTCGGCGGCGCCCCGGTGGTGGCCTTCGCCACCGACGCCACCCGGATGGGTGGGGCGATGGGCTCGCAGGGGTGCCGGCGCGTCGTCACCGCTATCGACGCCGCGGTGCGCGACCGGGTACCGGTGCTCGGCCTGTGGCACTGCGGCGGCGCCCGGCTGGCCGAGGGCGTGGAGGCGTTGGACGCGGTCGGACAGGTGTTCGCGGCGATGGTGCGCGCCTCCGGCCGGGTGCCGCAGATCTCGGTGGTGCTCGGTCCGGCCGCGGGCGGAGCCGCCTACGGCCCGGCGCTCACCGACATCGTGATCATGGGCCCGGCCGGGCGGGTCTTCGTGACCGGCCCGGACGTGGTGCGCAGCGTGACCGGGGAGAACGTGGACATGGAACGGCTGGGCGGGCCCGACACCCACGGCCGGCGCAGCGGGGTGGTCCACGTGGTGGCCGACTCCGATGCCGACGCGCTGGCCCGGGCCCGGGCGCTGGCCGAACTGCTCGCCCGACCCGGCCGGTTCGACCTGGATCTGCTCACTGACACCTCCGACCCGTCCCGGCTGTTGCCGGAGAGCGCCAAGCGGGCCTATGACGTGCACCCGCTGCTGGGTGCGCTGCTGGACTCCGCTCCGGTGGAACTGCACCCCAGGTGGGCGCCGAGCGTCATCACCGGCCTGGGCCGGCTGACCGGGCGCACGGTCGGGGTGATCGCGAACAACCCGTTGCGGCTGGGCGGCTGCCTGGACTCCAGCTCGGCGGAGAAGGCGGCCAGGTTTGTGCGGATGTGTGACGCGTTCGGGGTTCCGCTGGTCGTGGTGGTCGACGTGCCCGGCTACCTGCCCGGGGTCGGCCAGGAGTGGGACGGGGTGGTCCGCCGAGGCGCCAAGCTGCTGCACGCGTTCGCCGAGGCGGTGGTCCCCCGGGTCACCCTGGTGACCCGCAAGGCCTACGGCGGCGCGTACATCGCGATGAACTCCCGCTCCCTGGGCGCCACCGCGGTCTACGCCTGGCCCACCGCCGAGATCGCGGTGATGGGCGCCTCGGCGGCGGTGGGCATCCTGCACCGGCGGAAACTCGCCGCGGCGCAGCCAGGTGAGCGCCAGGCCCTGCACGCGCGGCTGGCCGCCGAGCACGAGAAGCTCGCCGGCGGGGTCAACCGGGCCATCCAGATCGGCGCGGTCGACGCGGTGGTCGAGCCGCCGGCGACCCGCCGGGCGCTGGCCGAGGCACTGGCCACCGCCCTGCCCCGCCAGGGCGCCCACGGCAACATCCCGCTGTGACAGCGTGGGGGCCGCCCGAACCGGCGGACCGCGCTAACAGGGGCGGTGGGTCAGGGCGAAGTTGCGGACCAGGTCGATCCTGACCGTGCTGTCGATCTGGACCATCGGGTAGGTCACCACCCACGACAGGCAGTCGGAAACCAAATCTGGTGAGTCCCTCGGGTCCTGGTGACTGCGGAAGGTCACGGTGGCGAACACCTCCCCCAGCGGGTCCCGGCGGATGCCGACCAGCCAGATCTGGCTGTCGGTGGTGCTGCGGAACCGGGTGAGGAAGTCCTGCTCGCCGCCCACCCGCGCGTCCGCGCCGACCAGCACCGACCGGTAGTCCTGGTAGTCGCGGTCGTTGATCGCGGTGAAATACGTGGTCAGCGTGCCGACCACGTCAGCCACGCCGGGCTGACCGAGAAGTGCCGGCGCCACGGTCACCAGCGGCGTTCCGTGGCTCGCCGAGGAGGTACCGCTGGTGACGTCGGGCGTGGCCGTCGGGTGCCCCTGGGCGGTGGGCCGGACCGTCGGGGACGGCGCCACGCCCGGCGGGAGCCCCGGATGCGGGCCGTGCGCTCCCCGGTAGGTGGTGTACGCACCCGCCGCGATCAGGGCCAGGCCGGCCATCACCAGTACCAGGGCCGGCCAGCGGCGGGGGCGGCGGCCCGGGCCGGCTCCGGTGCCAAGGTCCGGGTCGATCAGGCCGGTCACCGGGTCGACCGCGGCGGACCCGCCGGCCGTGGCCGCCACGGCGGTCGCCGCATCGTCACCTCCCGGATTTTTCTGAC
>DASULA010000029.1:0-8605 GCA_036278435.1 Mycobacteriales bacterium
ATTGGTCATGACCAAGTCGACCGACGGCAGCTTGTCCTTCTCACCGGCGGCGATCGCCTGCAGGATGCCGCCGATGTTCGCGATGAGCCCGGTGACCAGCAGGGTGATGACGGTCGCGACCGCGCGCAGGGCGACGCTTTCGATGACCTTCTTCGCCCACGCCCCCACGCCCAGGGTCACGACGGCGGCGGCGACCGAGGCGGCCACCTCGGTCCAGACCACCCACGATGCCACGTCGACGCTGTGGTCCACCACCGGCTCGCGTGACTTCAGGTAGTTCAGGGCCTTCTTGCCGTCGGACTGCGTGACCAGTTCGATGCTGGAGTAGCCGGTGTAGTACATGTAGATGTCGATGCCCGGGGAGAACTCGACGTGCACCTGCTGGAGCTTGAAGACGACTTCGGTCACGTCCAGGCTAACGGTGCAGTTGTTCGGTGCGATGGTCGGCGTGTGACTGATACCCGCAATGTCGACGTCGTTCATCGCCAGGGTCTTCTTGTTCCGGATCTGGGTGCCGTCGTTGGTGATCTCGAAGTCGTCGAGGGTCGCTTTCGGGAAAATCGAGGGAAGACCCGGCATGATCAGCTTCTCCAGGAACCGTTCCCCGGAGATCAGGAACCCCGACCGGGCACCCGAAGGAATTGCCTCGGGGGAGATATCGTGGTTGTCCGGGGCGATCCGCTTCTCGGTCATGCACAGCACGCCGAAGATGCTGTCTTTCGGGTTGTCGTCGCTCCCGTGTACGCCGTATGACACGCTGGTCGGCTTGAGCCAGGCGAACTGCTCCATGTCCGCCCGCATGCCCAGGTCAACGGTGGAGAACACGTGGTGGAACTGCTGGAGGTTGTCGTTCAACCACTGCTCCAGCAGCACCCCCATCACCGCGGTGACGATAGCTCCGGGGTCGGGGCTGACCTCGAAGTCGGTGACGGCGACCACCTTGTCGTCCCCCACGGCGGTGGTCCGCACCGTGAGGTCGTTCGGAGTTCCGTTGCCCTGCGACGGCTGCGGCAGGAATTTCAACCGCACCTCGATCGTGGCGACGGCGCCGTCCATCGGATAGTGCTTGCCCTCGTAGATGGTGGTTCCCATGGTGATCGGCACCTTCATGTGCAGCAGGACACCGGAACCGCCGGAGACCTGCCAGGCCCCGAAGTCGCCGATGGCCGAAGCGCCTTCGACCGAGGTGACGAACTTCGCCGGATGGGTGTCCGGCTTCTGCAGGGCAGCGTTGACGTCGGAGAACCTGATCGCGAAGACCGTGTCCCACTCGTTGGTGTGCGCCGGCTGTGCGGTCGCCGCGAGGGCGGTCGGGGCGGTGCCCTTGAGCAGGGGAGCCGGCGAGGCGGTCAGAGCGCTGGTGCCCAGGCTGGGCTCCGGGAGGCCGAGCACGTGCTCGGGAAAGCGCACGTGGAAGGTCCGCACCAGTAAGTCCTGCTCCGGTCCCGCGTGCTGTCCGTGCTGTCCGTGCTGTCCGTGCTGTCCGTGCTCTCCGTGCTCTCCGTGCTCTCCGTGCTGTCCGTGGTGCTCGTGGTGCTCGTGGTGCTCGTGGTGCTCGTGGTGTCCGTGGTGCTCGTGGTGACCGCGGTGCTCTGACCGCTGCCGGTCGCGCTCGTGTGTGGTCATGATTTTCCCCCCACTTTTCTAATTGGCGAGATGCCTTTGCTGGTTTGCCGTTCCCGTGCTCAAATCTCGGCTACGTCGTCGCCACGTCTCCCTTCAGGTAGAAGCTGTCGTTCAGGCCGGCCGCGGTGGCGTGGAACTTCTCGAATCCGGTCCAGTGGATCGACAGGTCCCCGATGTTCTCGATCGGGGCGGCGCTGGCGTGGGCGTTGAGCCCGTCGGCGATGCTGTCGGCCACGATCGGCACGACGATCGCCATGACCAAATCCGGAATGGGTCCGAGGAACCAGTCGTACCAGGGGATCGACGCCTCGTGGTGGGTCGTCGGGTTCGCGTCCCGGCGGAATGTCATGGTCCCGGTGGCGGTGTCCACCGAGGTCTCGTTGCGGGACTGGACCGCGAAGGTCATTGTGATGCCCAGGCCCATGTCGCAGCTTCCGTGCACCGACGTGACCAGAGTCGAACCCTCGACGGTGATCTTCAGCCCGTCGATGTAGGGGTCGTACCAGATCGCTCCGCTCTTCACCGAGTCGGTCGGTATCCGGCCGGTGTTCACGATCGAGGAGTCCGACGGTTCGAAGCGGAACGTGGCCGCGTTCGTGCCGTGGCCGAAACTGTCCGGCAGCTTCGGTGCGATGACGTGCCGGAGGAACAGTTCCCGGGAGAACGCGAACGCCGCGGCCGGGCCGCCGGCCACCAGGGCCGGCTCGACCTTGCGGGGCAGCGCCGCGATGTCGGTGCCGCCGGTCAGGTTGAACACGGCCAGATACCCTCCGGCCGCCGACTCGTAGTAACAGAACCCCGATGCCGACGGGCTCAGCCAACTGTCCGTGCCGGTCACCGGGCCGACCGTGGCGAATATCCAGGCCACCGATCCGCCGTGCTGCGCCAGTGCCGCGGCGATCGCCGCCAACAGCACGGCCCCCGCCTCGAATCCCAGTTTCTTCGCCGGGTCGTCCAGCCGGATCGGGGTCACCACTCCTGGCCCGGTCCGGCCGGGCTGGTCGCCCACCGAGTTCATGGTGAACCGCAGGTCGCGGTCGCCGGTCTGGGTCCGGGACGGTAACAGTTCCAGGGCGACCTCGACGACCGCGGACAGCCCGGCGATCGGGACCGCCGCGCCGGTGCCCTTGGTCAACGTTCCGGACGTTATCGGAAGCTCAATGTGCAGCAGTTGTCCGGAGCCACCGGGGACGATCCGCCAGGGGCCGAACTGCCCGTCGCCCCGGTAGTCGGCCGGCGCCGGTAAGGAGAACGAGAACGAGGTCAACACCATTCGTGGGTCGGCCTGGAGAACGTGGTTCACCGCGTCGACAGAAGCGGCGCTGACGGTATCCCATCCTTGGGTCAGCACAGACTTCTCCTTTTGCTCCCAATCGAGATGACTGGGCGCCACGATCCTTCTCTGTGTCGCCCGCAGGCGCCCGACATGGAGTACGACGCGGTGAGTGACGACGCAGATACACAGAACGCGTAAAAAAAGTCCGAACACCGGGATGGTCGGGTCGGCTGGGCCGGGCGGCCCGGTTTTCATATCCATTCATGCCGGCGGGTCTGCCCGATCGGTAGTTGACTCACGGAACGATCTTTCTGGTCCGGCCACCCGCTGCCATTGTTGATCACGCGCGGGCGGCCGGACTCGGGCGGATCAGTCGTCCACGTGTCCGATCTCGACGTTCTCCAGGACGCCGAGCGCGTCGGGCACCAGCACGGCCACCGAGTAGTACGCGCTGACCAGGTAGGAGATCACCGCCTGTTCGTTGATCCCCATGAACCGCACCGACAGGCTGGGCTGGTACTCGTCCGGGATGCCGGTCTGGTGCAGGCCGATCACACCCTCGTCGTCCTCGCCGGTGCGCATCACCAGGATGGAACTGGTGCGGGTGTCGCTGACCGGGATCTTGTTGCAGGGCAGCATCGGGATGCCACGCCAGGAGGGCACCATGTTGCCGTTGATCTCCACGCTCTGCGGGTACAGGCCCCGCCGGTTGCACTCCCGGCCGAACGCGGCGATGGTCCGCGGGTGGGCGAGCAGGTACCGCGACTTGCGCCGGCGGCTGAGCAGCTCGTCCAGGTCGTCGGGGGTGGGCGGCCCGGTGCGGGTGGAGATCCGCTGCGACACGTCGACGTTGCGCAGCAGGCCGAACTGGCGGTTGTTCACCATCTCGTGTTCCTGGCGTTCCCGCAGCGCCTCGATGGTCAGCCGGAGCTGCTGCTCGATCTGGTTCATCGGCTCGTTGTAGAGGTCGGCCACCCGGCTGTGCACCCGCAGCACGGTCTGGGCCACGCTCAACTCGTACTCGCGCGGGGACAGCTCGTAGTCAACGAACGTGGCGGGCAGGACCGGTTCGCCGTCGTGCCCGGCGGCGAGCTCGATCGCGGCCTCGCCGTACTTGTTCCGCGGCGGGGTGGGATCGTCCCGGAAGCGTTCGACGTGCGCCCGCAGCGACTCGGTCCGTTCGAGCAGCCCGGCGAACGCCGCGCGCGACAGCGAGAGCACCGTGGTGCCGGTCGCCGCCCGGGCGGTGAACTCCCAGACGCCGGGCGGTTCCGCCGCGTCCACCAGCACCTGGTCGCCGAAGTAGTGCCCGTCGGCCAGCACCCCCAGCGAGGCCTCGCCGCCGTACTCGCCGACCGCGAGCTTGCTCACCTTGCCATGCGCGATCAGGAACATCTGGTCCGCCGGCTCGCCGGCGGCGGCGATCACCTCGCCGGCACCGAACTCGCGCTGCACGAACAGGCCGGCAACCGATTCCAGCGCCTCGTCGTCGTCGCACTGGCGGAACAGGGCCAGCTCGCGGAGTTCGGGCGGGACGACCCGCACGTCGGCGCCGGTACTGACGAAACTCACCCGCCCGTCGCCGATCGCGTAGGTCAGCCGCCGGTTGACCCGGTACACCCCGCCGGCGACCTGCACCCACGGCAGCACCCGCAGCAGCCAGCGCGAGGAGATGCCCTGCATCTGCGGCACGGACTTCGTGGTGGTCGCCAGGTTACGGGCCGCCGCGGTGGCCAGGCTCGACCGGGCCAGCGCGGCCTCCGCGGCACCGGCGGCCGGTTCCGAACTCATCGGATCTGTCACAACAGACACCACCATTCTGGTTCGGCATCACGCGCCGGCCCACCGCGTACGGGAAGGCGTGCCGACCCGAGAGGGAAATGCACCGTCAAACAATGCGGCTACCGCACGTTTCCACCACGACAGGCGCGACACAAGGGTTACCATCGACCGGAAACAGGGTGTTCCGGTCGCTGGCACAGCGAAGTTAGCACCGGCTGTTCACCCCCGTATAGTCACCCGACCGGGTGGCGTGTCGGAAGATGAAAGTGGTCCGAGTAAGAAACCGGTTACCCGGACCACGTCCTGCGTGTGGCGGGAATTGGACAACGAGCCGGGCGGCATTCATGACCGGTTCTTAATTCGGCGGGAATATGGATTCATGTCCGCATAGTCGGCGTCAACCGTGATGCGGCATCTGGCGGTGAAACTGGTGATATCGCCGATGCGGGATACGTGCCCGGACACCGACCATGGTGTAGGCCTGTGCCCACTCGGCCGGACGGCAGGCCCACCCAGTCGCCGCACCGGTGCCGGCACCGGGCAGAGGAGAGCTGGTCATGGACGGACAGACGCTCACCCACGGATCCGCACCCGCGCCGGAGCCGGCCCCGGCACCCTCGCTGGTGCGGGGACTGTGGTACCGCCAGTTACCGCACTACCCCGACCGGCGTCCGCGCATGCTGTACCTGGGCATCGTGGTGGCCACCACCGTCATCCTGTACTACGAGCTGTACGCGCAGTTCAGCGTCGCGCCGCGCATCATCGCCGACTACCACATGACGTTCACCTACTACGTGTACGTCTCGGTGATCGGCAACGCGGTGGGCGCGTTCGCCTCGCTGCTGGCCGGCCTGGCCGACCGGTGGGGCCGGGCGAACCTGGTCGCCTACGGCCTGCTGTTCACCGGTCTGCTCACCGCGGTGGGCATCCCCAACGCCCCGGACAAGGTGACCTTCACCGTGCTGGTGGCCGGGCTGAACTTCGTGGAGGGCATCATCCTGGTCGCCACCCCGGCGCTGATCAGGGACTTCTCCCCGCAGTTGGGCCGGGCCACCGCGATGGGCTTCTGGACTCTCGGCCCGGTGATAGGGAGCCTGGTGGTGACCTCGGTGTCCAGCCACACGCTGGTCGCCCACCCGGACTGGCAGTTCCAGTTGCGGGTGGCCGGGGTGGCCGGCCTGGTGATCTTCGTCGTGGCCCTGTTCGGGCTGCGCGAACTGTCCCCGAAGCTGCGTGACCAACTGATGGTGAGCATGCGGGACCGGGCCCTGATCGAGGCGCGGGCGGCCGGGCTGGACCCGGCCCGGGCCCTGGACCGCCAGTGGCGCTCGATGCTCCGGCTCGACGTGATCGGGTCGGCGATCGCGATCAGCCTGTTCCTGGTCTTCTACTACGCGGCGGTCGGCTCGTTCGTGGTGTACTTCACGACCACGTTCGGGTACTCCACCGCCCGGGCGAACTCGCTGGCCAACTGGTACTGGGCGGCCAACGCGATCGCCTTGGTGGTGGCCGGGTTGCTGTCGGACCGGCTGAAGGTCCGCAAGCCGCTGATGGTGGCCGGCGGGATCGTGTCGCTGGTCGGCCTGTCGGTGTTCGCCAGCCGCGGCACGCACCCGGACACCGGGTACTACACGTTCGCCGTGATCACGATGGTCACCGCGATCGGCGGCGGGATCGCCTACTGCGCCTGGATGGCCAGCTTCACCGAGACCGTCGAGGCGCACAACCCGGCGGCCACCGCGACCGGCCTGGCGGTGTGGGGATGGATCATCCGGATCACCGTGTCGGTGTCCTCGATCGCGCTGACCCTGGTGGTCACCGCGGTCACCCCGCTGGTCGACCAGGGCCCGCGGGTGCAGGCGCTGTCGGCGAAGTACTCCACCCAACTGGCCACCATCGCCGTGGTCGACCCGACCACCCTGGCCGCGCTCTCGGCGAACCCGCTCAACCCGACCGCCGCGGCCACCGCGGTCGGCGAGATCGCGCGGAAGCAGGGCGTGAGCGTGCCCGAGGCCACCGCCCGGCTCGTGGCGGTGGGTCAGGTGCCCGCGGCCGACCTGGCCTTCCTGCGGAAGAACGGCCCCACCGTGGCCAGGGCCGCCCGGAACGGCCCGCACCAGTGGCAGCACTGGTGGTGGGTCTGCGTGATCTGCCAGATCCTGTTCCTGCCCTGCGTGTTCGTGATGGCCGGACGGTGGAGCCCGCGCCGGGCCCGGCAGGACGCCCGCGAGCACGACGAGCTGGTCGAACGCGAGTTGGCGGCCATCGCGGCCGGCCCGTCCGCGGCGTCCGGGGTCGACGCGGCCGGCTGACCTCCGCCCGGGTTGGTGTGGACCGTGGCCGGCGAAACCACCGGCTGGGCACGGCAACCGGGGCCTTCGAGACTGGCCGGGTGCGGACACCGTCGCTGGACACCGACCCGTTCTCGCCGGACGTGCTCGC
The DNA here is from genome assembly GCA_036278435.1 of Mycobacteriales bacterium. Classification (GTDB taxonomy): domain Bacteria; phylum Actinomycetota; class Actinomycetes; order Mycobacteriales; family DASULA01; genus DASULA01. Next base: position 7,127 of record DASULA010000029.1, read on the forward strand.
AGACCCCTACCCGTTCCACGAACAGGTGCGCGAGGCCGGGCCGGTGGTGCGGCTGGACCGTTACGGCATCTGGGTCATCGGCGGCCACCAGAACGTGGACGCCACGCTGCGGGACTGGCCGGCGTTCACCTCGGCCACCGGGGTGGGGCTGGCCAACTTCCGAACCGAGAAACCGTGGCGCCCGCCGAGCCTGCTGCTGGAGAACGACCCACCGGGCCGCACGAAATACCGTGCCGTGCTGCTGTTGCTGGCCGCGGCCAACCGCGACCCGCGGCGGTGGCCCGAGCCCGACCGGTTCGACATCACCCGGCGGACCAGCGGGCACCTGGGGCTGGGCGTGGGGGTACACGCCTGCGTCGGGCAGGCGGTGGCCCGGCTGGAGACCGAACTGGTGCTGGCCGCGTTGGCCCGGCGGGTGGGCAGGGTCGAACTGGCCGGGCCGCTGGAGCGGGAACCGAACAACACGCTGCGCGGTTTCGCCCGCCTGCCGGTCATCGTCCACCCGGGTTGAACACGCTCGGCGACCGGGCGACCGCCCGCCGTGGCAAATTAGGACTTCTCGGTACGGCAAGGGTGTAATGCCGCATTCGGTGGAGTACGCTGCCGCGGACACCGTCGGGTCGCCCGAGGTGCGGACCGGTCCCAGACCGATACCAGAAACCGGTCCCAGCAACCGGTACCAGCAATGCGGGCACTCGTCACATGACAGCGAAGCCTGAGTCGGGGACGGTAGGCAGGCGTGCGATTCGTCTACGGTGCGGGGCGGGCCGAGCAGGAGCTGGCGCTCGACATCAGCCGGCCGGACGCCAGCATCGCCAATCTCGCCGCGGCGTTGGGCGCACCCGGCCAGGTGTTGTACGTGGACGGTCGGTGGACCGCCCCGGAGTCCGGGCTGGCCGAGTCCGGGCTGGTGATGGGCTCGACGGTCACCTCCACTCCGGCCACAGCCGGACCGGGCCAGCTCTCCGGCGCGGTGCTGCGGGTGGTCGGCGGGCTGTGCGCCGGCAGGTCGGTCCGGTTACCACTCGGCCGGACCGTGGTCGGGCGCGGCTCGGCCGCCGACGTGGTGCTGGCCGCCGCGGACGTGTCCCGCACGCACTGCGCGGTGGAGGCCACCGCAGACGGCGGGATCGTGCTGACCGACCTTGCCTCCCGCAACGGCACCGACGTGAACGGCTCCCGGCTGACCGGCCCGACCCGGATCGGCCCGGACGACCTGATCTGCCTGGCCGGAGAGGTGCTGGTCAGGATCGTCCCGGCCGATTGGCTCGGCCCGGTGCGGCACATGAACCCGGTGCGCGAGGCCCGGCCGGGCGGCACCCTCCCGTTCAACCGGGCACCCCGGGTGGCGGTGCCGGACGGGCCGGGCCCGGTGCCCATCCCGTCCCCACCCGGCGACGCGCACAAGGCACCGTTCAGCCTGGCCGCGATGCTCGGGCCGATCGTGATGGCCGGCGGGATCGTGGCGCTGACCGGGAG